>NZ_JBEXDG010000006.1:98341-290608 GCF_040605635.1 Dactylosporangium sp. NPDC005555 | reverse complement strand
GACCACCTCTCGTTCGATGGAGACTGCGGTGTCCACCCCGGCGGAACTGCTGCCGGTGCGGGCGATCCAACGGTGTACGGCCCTCCCTTTCCTCTACTTCTCTGAGTCCTACCGCGTGCCGAACTCCGCCGGTGCTGCGGGTCCACGCAACTTCATGACCCTCACCTGCGGATGAAACCGTCCTACGGGCGATGCCACCAACACCATCTCTGGCTCACCCATCTCGTTCTGCCGTGCCGAGCGAACCTGCGATGTTGCTGCCGGCTCTGCTCCTGCGCCCAACGGGTGGGGCGGTTCGTCAGCGTCTTTGCGTTCTCTGCTCTCGACCTGAGGAACATTAACCGACCACAGCGAACATGTCTACCTTCTCCACGATAGATTTTCTCGCCGTGTAGTTGGCGTCTCGGGGGCTGCGGCGCCTGACCACCCACCTCGCGGCAGTCCCGCCCGACGCACCCACGACAACCCGCTCCGGCCCGGGAATCCCTGGCCGGACAGTCGCGTCCGTTCGGCTGTCGCATCGAGTTGCGGGGGACAAATGCGTCGGTATCGTCGAGCCCGAGCGTCGAATGGATCGAGGTGAACGATGCCGCTGTTGACCGAGACCGGCGTACCGTCGGCCGGCAGGGTCACGATCGTCCTTAGCGGGGAGCTGGACCAACTGACCGCTGATCAGCTCCGCACAGCGGTCCGTGCAGCGCTGCAGCTGGAGCCGACCGTGCTGGCCGTGGATCTCGCGCTGGTCACGTTCATGGACTCGTCAGGTCTTGGCGCCATCGTGGCCGCCAAACGCTGGTGCGACAACGCCGGCTGCAGCCTGAGCCTCCAAGCGTTGACCCCCGCGATGTATCGACGGTTCCAGGTCAGCGGCCTCACCGACCTGTTCGGCCTGCCGGAACCATCGGCGTGACAACACCGCCTCGGCCTCCACGTTTCCGCTGCGTGCCGGTCGTCGAGGACGACTCCTGCATGGCGGAAACCATCCGCGACGAGTTACGACTGGAGCCGATCGCGGCCGACATCGCAGATGACGGCACTGCTCATGAGGTGATGGGTTCGAGGAGCCGCCATCGTCACGTGCGCGGACATCGGCAATCGAGGCGCTGCGCTCCAAGTACAAGGAGCCTCACGATTGCCTGCATATCAAACAGATCCGCGCGTCGTGGTCGACACGGTGAAGTGCGATGCGAGCACCGGCAACGGGCCGGCGGTGCCGAACGAGGCCCGCTCGGAACCACCAACCTGCAACCGCCTTGGCAGCTCGAACACGAGGTCAACCCGCGCGGCGGCCCAGCTCAGCGCATGCAACGGCACGGTCAAGCCGTGCAGGTTTGTCTCTAGCCGGGGGCACCAACTTACGAATACGTTTCCGCAGCTCAGAGCTCTGGCGAGCTGTGACCTTCTTGATCAACGCTAGAGATCCGACAGGCCCGGTGGCCCCGTTGGCCACGTTTCCCCGGCTCAGAGCGGCCGACGCCTAGCGGCAGTTGTCGCGTTGCGTGCCACCCCTGGCACGCGCGTCACACCCAAGGCTGGGTCGGCGCCTCCACCGGCTGTCAGTCGTTGATCTACGCGACCTATAGACGGGTGGAGACGGCTACTCATGAATGAAGACGATCCGGATGAAGCGTCTCGTGGCGCGGTCGACGACGTCGCACCTTCGCGTGGGCGTCGGCGGCGGAGCCGCTCAAGGCGCGGGTCGACGGTGAGGCGGGTCGGGAGCTGCTGCGCGGCAAGCCGCGGCTGTCCGCGACGCGTTGCGGTGGTTCGCGGAAAACCCACCCGCAGACGACGATCCTGGTCGTCTCTCCGCGCCCGACTCCCATTGATCTTGGCTGACTGCCTATTGTGGGGTTGACCGCGTCGTGACAGCTACCGCCGGAGTTCTGCAGCCGACACGGGCAGCCGAAGGCGGCGGCCCGCATTCGGCGGTCGCTGCTGCGCTTTGCTCATCGGTGAATGGTCCTGGTCACGACGCGAGTGGGAACTCCGCGTGGGTGCTGGTGGCGGTGATCCTGAGGTTGAGTTCACCTTCGAGCGCCCCGGCTGTGCGGTGCAGGAGCGGCAGGGTCGGGGTGACCGCGCCACCTTCCAGCCGTGAGATCACGGTCTGGGTTGTGCCGGCTCGCCGGGCCAGTTCGGTCTGGCTGATTCCCAGCGCGGTTCGGCGGTCAGCGTCGGCGCCCGATCAGTGGACGCCATCGCCCACACCTCGCCGGTGCACGACGTCATAGTCCCCGCTGCCGCAGCGCGCTGAGAAAGTTGCGCTTCCGGCTGTGCACGGCCTTCAATCGGGCCACCTCCGCCTCGAAGTCCCGTCCGGCCCGGGCGAACACGCCGCTGAGCGTGACCAGCAGGTCGGCGGCGCGTTCGTACCCCGTCGTACTGGTCTGTGCCACGGCCGCCTCGATGATCGGAAGGTAGATCGCGAGGGCCTCGGCCGGATGGGTCGCCGACCGCCGGTCGGTGACCGCCAGCTGGGTCTGCGGATCGCACCGGTACCGGCCGATGGCCTGCCAGGCCGCCTCGTCCTCGTCCTCCAGCAGCAGTACGCGCACATACGCGTTGCCGGCGCCCCAGAGGCTGGCGTCCTCGGCCCGACGCCGCAGCAGCGACCATGCCTCCGCCCGCTGCTCCGGCCAGCGCCCGGGGTCGGCGGCGAGGATGACCTCCCGCAGTCCCAGGTAGGTCTCGACGCTGCCGTCCGACCTGAACCGGGCGTGCCACAAGGCGATGACGTCCTCGGTGCGGCCGGTCTCGGTGTACAACTCCACGAGCAGATCCGCCAGCGCGCCGGCGAGGTGATCCCAACGGTCGATGCCGGCGCTACCCCGCTCCAGCCACTCGATGGCCTCGGCCGTCCGGTGCTCGGTCAGCAGCAGCCGCGCGATGCCGACATAGCGCTGCGGGCTGGACAGATCCTCGGCGTAGCAGGCCACCAACGCGTCGAGGTTCCCGGTCGCGCGGATGAGCTCCTCCCGCAGCCTGCGCACCGTCCAGTCCGACGGCTTGGTGGCGTTGGCGGCCTCCAGCACCGCCCAGTAGGCGTTCAGGCCCTCGACGCCCAGCAGGTCGGCGATGTCGCTGATGCCCACCTCCAACCCATCGGGCGCACCTAGGTGGAGGTCATCCCGGGCGGCGGACAGCGACCGGCACACCTCGGCTCAACGCAGCGTCTCTGCCCTTGCCCGACGCGCTTCCGGGCCGGCCTGGTCCGACCCGCCAGCGGCCGTGGCGGCTTGATCGGCGGTTTCGAACCGGCCCCGGATCTGACCGACGAGCACCGCGGAGCCGGCTTCGTCGAGGACGGCGGCGATCTCGCGCTCCAACCGGCGGCAGAAGTCGTACGTCGACGAACCTGGAGCAGCCCCGGTCAGACACGAACCGGCCCGGATCGAGGGCGTGTTCGATCTCGGCTTCCACCGGTCCGGATGACTGTCCGTGCTGTTCATCAGCGTCTCCGTCGGGAGCGTTCGCCGCCTGGCTCGGGTTCGGCGCGCACGGCGTGAAAGCCCGAGTCGTCGCCGAGGTGGAAGAAGATCCGCCCGTCGAGCGTGCCGTCCTCGGCCAGGGCAGCCCAGCCACGACCGCTGACAGAGTCACCTTCGTCGCTGCCCTCCCAGGTGAACTCGATGCAGGGCCACCCGTCGCGGGTCGTCTCGCGGCAGTCCATCCACCCCTCGACCGCGATGAACCCGAACCGCCCGGTCCGGTTACGATTGAATTCGATGAACGCGGGCTCTACCAGGTCGATGGCGTCGGTGTCCCACAGTTCCATCGACGTGATGCGCCACCGTCCAATGCGGTCCTCCAAGGTCGTCATCCGAGTCCCTCCGCGTCCCCGAACGGCTCAACCAGCAACAGCCCAGCGACCGATGCCGGTCCCCACGTCGTCATGCGGGCATCGTATGGCCGGCAAGATGATGACCACCGCCCGCGGCGACAAGACGGTCACCGTATGGCGGCTGACCGCCGCCCAACCTCATAGCGCGACCCGGGCGAGGCCGGCGTCGATCGCGCGGGTGATCTCGGCGTGGATCGAATGCTGATGCGCGGCCTGGGCACGGTGAGCGCCGGCCCGGGCGCGCGGAAAGAAGGGCCCTGGTCAGGGGACCAGGTGGGTGGGCCAGGTCGACAGGTCCAGGGGGTCGGCGTCGACGCGGATGCTCTCGGCGACCGACAGCACTGTCGGGCTCTTGTACGAGCCGGTGCCCGCGACATGGATCCGCAAGCCGTTGAAGTCGGCGAACTCCACGCTCGGGCGCCACTGGTCGTCGGTGAAGACGGTGGCCTGCTGGCCGGCGACGGTGAGGGGGGTGACGGCCGACGGGGAGGCGGAGGTGTGGCGGTGGGTGACGGTGATGGCGGCCTGGTCGACCGTGTTCTCGCCGACGCGCAGGATGCAGCTGAGGAGGCGGCCCGGGAGGTCGCTGCCGGCGAGGGTGGTCTCGCAGCTCACGAGCCTGGCGCCGGCGGGGAGGGCGGTGAGCCGGACGGGGGCGGTGCAGCGCAGGGTGGTGTCGAGGCGGACCCGGGACCTGATCTGTTCGGCGGCTGAGAGCGGGCCGCCGTCTGAGAAGATCTGGGCGAGGACGCCGGGCGCCGGTTGCCAGCGGAGGTAGAAGAAGCCCTGCATCTTGCCGGTGGTGAAGACGTGCAGGCCGCCGCCGTGGTCGATGGGGGTCGGCAGGTGGCCGCTGATGTCCATGTTCTCCTGTGCCAGCGCGAGATCGAGCGGCTCGACCGTGCGGGCCAGGGAGACCGTGTAGGAGACGGAGTCCCTGGCGAAGGCGATCGTCTCGATGCCCGCGGTGGACTGCCAGGTGGTGTACGACGAGTTGACGCTCCACTCGTCGACGGTGAAGTGCAGCAGCGACGGGTCGGTGCCGATCTTCGACGGGTCGGCGGGGACGTCGGCGCGCGGCAGTGAGGGCACGGCCCAGCCGCCCGGGGGGCGGTGTTGCGTCCAGTCGGACCACGGGGACGAGGATGAGGACGAGGACGGCGCCGCGGGCTCGCCGCCGGAAGGCAGCCGGACCAGGACGAGCGCGACGGCCGCGACCGCGACGACGGTGACCGTGCCGCGCACCGTCACGGCCCTGGCCCGTAGGCGCCGGCCGCGGGCGGTCGCGGCGGCGGCGAGCGTGTCGGTGTCCACGGCGTCGCCGGCCCGCGAGCCGAACACGTCCGCGAGGTCCTGCTCGAGCTGGGTGATCATCGGGAGCTCCTCAGTGTGGAGAACGAAGGGCGGGCGCGCAGGAGGTTCAGGCCGCGCAGCGCGGTGGTCCGGACGGTGGTGGTCGAGCAGCCGAGGATCTCCGCGATGACGACGTCGTCGAGATCCTCGTAGTAGCGCAGGACCAGCACCGCGCGGGCCCGGACCGGCAGGGTGAGGATCAGCCGCCACAGCTCGTCGCGGTCCGCCACCGCCGCGCCGATGTCCGGCGACGAAGAAGGCGGCGGGGCGGCGACGGAGACCTCGGAGCTGGAGCGCCGGCGCCAGAACGAGGTGTTGGCGTTGACCAGCATCCGGCGGACGTAGATGTCGGGGCGCTCCGCCGCCGACACCCGCTTCCACTGCACGAACGCCTTGGCCAGGACCTCCTGGACCAGGTCGTCGGCGCGGTGCTCGTCGCCGGTCAGCAGCCTGGCGAAGCGCACCAGGGCGGCGCCCCTGCTGTGCACGAACTCCTCGAACGTCACGCCCTACAGACGCCTCCACCCCCGCCAGATGTTCTGCTGGCAGGAAAGGACCACCAGCACCGCCGCCAGCGCGGCGACCGACCAGGGTGGCGGGCCCCCGGGGCCGAGCGCTCCCATGAAGTCCAGCGCCGTGACACCGTTGATCAGCATGTACCAGAGGACGGTGTACACGGCCTGGAAGGCGCGCGGGGTGCCGGTGAGCGTGCCGAGCGCGAGCGCCAGCGCCGGGATGAACAGGGCGCCCGCGGCCCACGCGGCCAGCCCCCGCAGGTCGCCGGCGAGCAGCATCCGAAGCGCCGGCAACGCCGCTGTCAGAGCGGACAGCAGTACACCTGCCGCGAACTCCGCAAGAAGGCGTCTCAGGAAGAACGGATAGGCCGCGAGAATGACCCGGGCCTCGTGCCGGGTGCCGAGGCGCGACCACAGCACCACCGGCCAGATCCAGATGACCGCGAGGACGGATCCGGGTGGGGCGGCGAGCCCGGCGAGGGCCAGCAGCGCCGCGCCGGTCCACCACCACCAGGGCGCTCCCCGCACCAGGAGCAGCACCGAGCCGGACAGCAGCCGGGCCGAAACGGACCCGCGCACCGCAGGCGTCGGCGGAAGTCCTTTGTAGACGGACGGCACAGCCGCCGGCAGGACAGTGCGGGCGGCACGGGCGGGAAGGTCGAAGCGGTGGAACCACAGCGACGGCGGCAGCGCGACGAGCACCGCGAGCAGTGTCAGCGCGACCCGCGAGGCCACGAACGGGGCGTCCAGCGGCAGTCCGGACCACTCGAATGTCCGCAGTGGACTGTCGACGTACATGAGGCCGAGCCCGAACGATTCGGCCGTCGCCGGCATCGTCCCCGCCAGCTGCGCGACGCCGATGCCGCCGAGCGGTGCGGACGCCGACTGGCCGCCGATCGCGCCGACCATCCAGACGAAGAACCACAGGATGTTGCCGAACCCGGACCGCAGCACCGGGGTCGCGTCCCACAGCAGCGCCGCGGCGGCGGTCACCGCCAGCATCGGCACCGCGAGGAACACGAACGGCGTGAGCAGCCCGGCGAGGTCGACGGTCCGCGACTCGCCGCGCAGCAGCTGCAGGGCGAGCGCGGTGCCGGCGAGGGTCGCGGCCATCGAGCCGAGGACGAGGAGGTTGCTGGCGAACTTGCCGGCCAGGTACACCGGGGTGCGCAGCGGGCTCGCCGCGAGCAGCTGCCCGACACCGGTCCGCACGTCGCGCGCCACGGTGTCCCGGACCAGATAGAAGCCGACGAACGTGAGCCACAGCGCGCTGGTCAGGGCGGTGATCAGGCCGACATACGCGCTGGTGTAGAGCCCGCGCTGGCCGCCGGCGTCCAGGACGACCCATTGCGCGTCGGTCGGCGGCACCGCCAGCCAGCCGAGGCCGATCGCCGAGATCAGCATCACGATGTACGCGGGGCGCCGCACCCGCTCGCGAAAGTCCGCGACCGCCAGTCCCCGAAAAGCACCCCACAGCGCGGTCACCGGGCCACCGCCAGGTAGGCGTCCTCGAGATCGGGCGAGGCGGGGACCGCGTCCGGTGCGGGGCGCTGCGTCGCGAGGACCCGGACCTTGACGTGGTCGCCGGCGCGGATCAGGCGGGTCACCGGCATGCGCTGCTGGATGCCGTCCAGCTCGGCGGGCGGCACGGTCAGCTCCCAGACGTGCCCGGCCACGTGGCGCACCAGGTCGGTGGGCTCGCCGTCGAAGCGGATCCGGCCGGCGGTGACGACGACGATCCTGGTCGCGACCGACTCGACGTCGGAGACGATGTGCGTGGACAGCAGCACCGACCGGTCCGCGGACAGGTCGCTCAGCAGGTTGCGGAAGCGCACCCGCTCCTGCGGGTCGAGCCCGGCGGTCGGCTCGTCGACGATGATGATCCGCGGGTCGGCGAGCAGCGCCTGCGCGATGCCGATCCGCCGCAGCATGCCGCCTGAGTACCCGCCGAGCTGGCGTTTCGCGGCGTGGCCGAGGTTGACCAGGTCGAGGAGCTCGCCGATGCGGGCCCGGGCGGACCGGTGCGACAGGCCGCGGACCGCCGCCAGGTAGGTGAGGAACTCGTGGCCGGTGAGGTGCGGGTAGACGCCGAAGTCCTGCGGCAGGTAGCCGAGCGCGCGGCGCAGCGGGCCGGGCCTGGCGATCGCGTCGCCGCCGTCGAAGCGGACCTCGCCGCGGGTCGGCCGGGTGACCGTCGCCGCGATGCGCAGCAGCGAGGACTTGCCCGCCCCGTTCGGCCCGAGAAGACCCACCAGGCCGGGCCCGAGCCGCAACGTCAGCCCGTCGACCGCGCGCTTCTGCCCCTTGTAGATCTTCGTGATGTCGATCAGCTCAAGCATGTCCCCAGCGTCCCGAGATCGGGTCACCGGCACATCTGCCGAACGGCAGAGCCGGTGCCCCCCACAGGCGCCGGGGATGTCGTAACCTGTTGCCCGTTCACGGGAGGAATGACCATGTCCATGTCGGCTCAGCAGCAACAGCAGGCTGCCCAGCTCACCCCTTGCCGCTTCTGCAGCAACGTCCCCACCGCGAAGACGAAGTTCCGCGGGCACCGCGGCCTGATCATCGCGATGCAGTTCCGCCACGTCGACGGCCCGTTCTGCCGGGACTGCGGCCTGGCCACGTTCCGCGAGTTGACCTCGAAGACCCTCATCCAGGGTTGGTACAGCTACGGCTCGTTCTTCATCGCGCCGTTCATCGTGCTGTGGAACCTGATCAACCGGGGCAAGGTCGCGAGCCTCGCACCGCCGCAGCCGTCCCCGTATGGCGGCGCCCAGCGGCCGATGGACCCGGGCAGGCCGCTGATGGCCCGGCCCGCGAGCATCATCGGGGTGTTCGTGCCGTTCATCCTGATCGTCGCGCTGATCACCGTCATCGCCCTCACCAGCGACTCCTGACACCCTCAGGCGGCTGGCAGGTGGCAGGTCACCCGCCAGCCGCCGTCGTGCGGGCCGGCGTGCAGGTCGCCGCCGAGTGCCCTGACGCGTTCGTCGAGGCCGGCGAGGCCGGTGCCGCCGCCGGCCCGGCCCGGTCCCGGACCGCTGCCGTCGTTGGTGACGACCAGCTCGACCCTTCCTTGTCGCGAGGTCACGGCCACGGTCACGGCGGTCGCGGCCGGGGCGTGGCGGCGGACGTTGGTCAGCGCCTCGATCACCACGTGATAGGCCGCCTTCGAGGCTTCGTCCGACATCTTCGGGACCTCCGGCATGGACAGGCTTGCCACGGCCGGACCGGTCGACGAGAAGCGGCGCACCACGTCCGGCAGGTCCTCGACGCCGTGGATCCGCTGTGACACGGGGCCTCTGAGCGTGCCGACCATCCGGTCCATGGCGTCCAGTGCGCGCAGGCCCGCCGCCTCGATGTCCGGCAGCCCCGCCGCCTGCGCGGCGATCACGATCCCGGTGACCTCGTGCGCGACCAGGTCGTGCAGGTCCCTGGCCAGGTCCAGGCGGTGCGCCCGGCGGGCCCGCTCGTCCGCCAGCCTTCTGCGGTGGTCGCCGAGTCGCAGGTACAGCCCGGCGCCGGCGGCGCAGACCGTGGTGAAGAACGCGGCGCCGACGAGCAGCACCGACGCCTCCAACCGATCACCGGGCACGTGCAGCGACATGCGCAGCGGCAGCGCGGTCGCGGCCAGTCCCACCGCGACGGCGGCGGGCGCCGGCGCTCTGCGCGCGAGCACGACCAGGAGGACCGTCAGCGCGGCGTACTCGAACGGTGCCCACAACGCGGGCGGCTGCGGCGGACCGCTGTAGACCACGTCCGCCAGGATCGACGCGGCGGCGACGGCCGTCGCGGGCCGCGGCGAGCGGGCCAGGGCCGCGACCGCCACGGCGGCGACCGCCGCGACGCCGGGGACGATGCCCGGTGGCCCGGTCACCGGCAGCGCGCACAGCGACAGCAGCCCCACCAGCACGACCAGCGTCACTTTCAGGGCGGTCACGCCACGGTGCCCGTGTCCCAGGCCCACACGGCGATGCCGACGCGGTTGCGGACGCCGAGCTTGCGCTGGATCGCGGCCACGTGGGTCTTCACCGTCCCGGCCGAGATGAACAGCTCCGCGCCGATCTCCGCGTTGGTCCGCCCGGCGCCGACGTGCGCGGCCACCTCCAGCTCCCGCTCGGTGAGCTGCTCGACCGGCGCCTTCTGGACCGGCCGGGGACCGGTGACATGCTTGAGCAGCCGCACCGTGATCGACGGGCTGATCAGGCTGTCCCCCGCGTGCGCGGCACGGACCGCCTCGGCCAGCAGCGCCGGCCCCGACCGTTTGAGCAGGAAGCCGGAGGCGCCGTCGCGCAGCGCCGGATACACGTATTCGTCCAGGTCGAACGTGGTCACGACGACGACCCGGGTCGGCCCGCCGGCCAGGTGCCGGGTGACGGTGAGCCCGTCCATGCGCGGCATCCGGATGTCGAGCAGCGCGACGTCCGGCGTGAGCTCCCTCGCCAGGCGCAGCGCCTCGACGCCGTCGGCGGCCTCGGCGACCACGTCCAGGTCGGGCTCGGCGCCGAGGATCCGGCGGAGCCCGTCGCGGACCATGGGCTGGTCGTCGGCGATGAGCACGCGGATCGTCACAGCGCTCAAGCCTAGGCGAGCTGCGCCGCCCCGAACGACACGGCGAAGCGCTTGCACCAGATGGTCACGGACCGCAGCGCGGTGAGGTCGGCGGTCGAGGGGATCTCGTAGACCTGGTTGCCTTTGTTGCCCTTGAGCTTGCCGAGCTCGACCCACGTGCCGTCGTCGAAGACCCGCCAGCCGGCCTTGCCTGCGACGACCGTCTGGTCGGTGAGCCACACCCGCAGATCAGGCCCGTCCGAGGTGTCCAACCCTTCGATCTCCAGGTGGTGTACGCCGTCCGCCGTCCGCACGATGCTGGCCCTCCCCGACGTGTCGTGCTCGTGCGTGACGAACTCGCCGCTCCTGACCAGCGTCGCCGGCGCGGTTGCCGTCGTCGTCGCGGTTGCCGTCGCCGTCGCCGTCGTCAGTGACTCGTTCACGGTGGTGTCGGTGAACAGGCGCCACGGCGCGAACCAGTACAGGCCGAACCCCAGCACAACGACGAGCACGGCGGCTACCAGCGCCTTCCATCTCATGCCCCTGAGTCAACCGCCCGCCGCCCACCCGTTTCCAGGCTCCGGCCGCTTACGGGGTGCTTACAGTTCGCCGCGTCCTCCTGGCCGCCGCCGCCCTGACCCTCCTCACCTTCGCCGCCCGTCTGAGGCCTGCCACGACGCCGCCGGGCGCTCAGGACACCCGCGGACACCAAAGCAACCAACCGGTTGCCATTCAGGTCAGAATGTGCAACCGTTGGGTTGCGTTAGTTCTGATGGCGGTCACGGGAGGAGCGGGGCGATGGAGCACAAGGTCGGGACGCGGGAGGAGTGGCTCGCGGCGCGGATGGAGCTGCTCGAAGCGGAGAAGGAGCTCACCCGGCGCGGCGACGAGGTCGCCCGGCAGCGGCAGGAGCTGCCGTGGGTCAGGGTCGACAAGGAGTACCGCTTCGACACCGACGACGGGCCGGCCGGCCTTGCCGACCTGTTCCGCGGGAATTCGCAGCTGCTCGTGTACCACTTCATGTTCGGACCCGATTACACCGCCGGCTGCCCGTCGTGCTCGTCGATCGCGGACGGGTTCAACGGGTCCGTCGTCCATCTGGCGAACCACGACGTCACGCTGCACGCCGTGGCACAGGCACCCCTGGCCAAGCTTCAGGCGTACAAGCGGCGCATGGGCTGGACGTTCCCGTGGGCGTCGTCGGCGGGCAGCGACTTCAACTACGACTTCCGCGTGACGCACTCCGCCGAGGAGTGGCGGACCGGCAGCGTCGAGTACAACTACCGGCAGCTGGACGTGCGCCCGCTCGGGGCCGCCGACCTGCGCGCCGACCTGGTCGAGCTCGCCGCCGGGACGGGCACCGACTTCCCCACGTACCGGCAGCAGGGCCCCGGCGTCAGCGCATTCGCGCTCGACGAGGAGGACGGCGCCGTCTACCACACGTACTCCAGCTACGAGCGCGGCGTCGACGCCGTCTGGGGCATGTACCCCTGGCTCGACCGCGCACCGCGAGGACGCAACGAGACCGGCATCTGGTGGCGCCGCAAGGACGAATACCCGCGGCGCTAGGCGGTGCGGGCCGCATAGGCGGCTCGGCTGGTTTCGATGTGGGGGACGTGTTCGATGACCCAGCCGGCGAGGCGAGGGCCGGTGGGATCAGGCTCGTGACCGCCGCCGTGGCCGTCCGGCTCGGCACCATCTGGCTCTGACCACGCCGGCCGCCACCCTCCGCGGGCGATGCCACGCCCGCCCGATCAGGTGAAGTGTGGGGTGGTAGCGAGGTGAGGAGGGATCATGACGACGTTCCCCGCGGTGCACAAGTCGTCACAACCGGCGGCGGTACCGTTCCGGCAGACGCTGATCCTGGGCGTGGTCACGGCACTGTTCGGCATTGTGGTGCTCGCCTGGCCGGGCGAGACACTGAAGGTCCTCGGCGCACTGGTCGGCCTGTGGCTGATCGTGGCCGGCGTGATGCGGCTCGCGGCGGCGCTCGGCGAGCATCAGGCGCTGGGGCGGCGCATGCTGACCGGCGTCGTCGGCGCCGTGATGGTGGTGGCGGGCATAGCGTGCCTGCGCGACGTCGCCGACGGGGTGGTGGTGCTCGCGCTGATCGTCGGGCTGGCCTGGCTGATGACCGGCATGTCGGAGATCGGCATCGGACTGATGACGCACGGCCGGGCGCGGACGTGGCTGACGACGATGGGTGTCGGGTCGCTGGTCGTCGGGCTGGTGTTCGTGGTGTGGCCGAGCGCGTCACTCACCGCGATGATCCTGCTGACCGGCATCAGCGCCCTGGTGATCGGCTGTGTGGAGATCGCGTTCGCCTTCATCATGCGCCGCGAGGCGGCCACGCTCTGAAATGCCGCGAGGCGGCCGCTCTCCCATAGACGAGGAGAGCGGCCGCCTCAGACGGGCGGGAACCGCTACTTCGGTTCCGTTTTGCGGGCGTGGGACGACCGGCTCGACTGCGCTTTCGCGGGCCTCCGCGTGGCGACCGGCTGAGCGTCCGCGCCGTTGTCCAGGACCTTCATGATCCTGGGCGCGAGCACCTCGGCGAGTGCCGGTGCGAGCGCGTCGGCCAGGACACCGGCAAGCGTCTCGGCGACCAGCAGCCGCTCCAGGGTGGAGCCGCCCGGCTCGGTGCGGGACATGCCGGCCCTGACACTTTCGAGCAGGCCCCCGGGCAGCGCCGTCTTCGCGGTGCCCTGGTCGGCGCTGTCGAGGATCTCCAGGATCAGTTCGTCGATCAGCGCCTCGACCTGGTGTGGTTGGTCGGGATCGTGTGGTGCCGGTGATTCAGCCGCCACGATGGTGCCTCCCCTCGGATGGACGAATGTCCCGCCCTCCGGCTGGTACGCCGGAGGGCGGGCACACCGCACGGTCAGTTGCGGGCCATGAGCGCCGCCAGCAGCAGCGGGTGCTCGACGATGTTCTTGCCCCGCCGCTTGCGTGCCGTGAGGGCCATGAGCAGCAGCGGGTTGTCCATGATGCCGCCGCTCTCGCTCTCGTCGTCGCGGCGGCGCCGGGCGAGCGCGGCGAGCAGGAGCGGGTGCTCGATGATGCTGCCCTCACCCTCGTCGTCCCGGCGGCGGCGGGCCAGCGCGGCGAGCAGCAGCGGGTGCTCGATCATGCTGGTCTCACTGTCGTCGTCGCGGCGGCGGCGGGCGAGCGCGGCGAGCAGGAGCGGGTGCTCGATGATGCTGCCCTCACCTTCCTCGTCACGACGGCGACGGGCGAGCGCGGCAAGCAGCAGCGGGTGCTCGAAGATCGCGTCGCCGCGCTCCTCGCGGCGGGACATCAGCGCCGCCAGCAGCAGCGGATGCAGCGAACCCTCGTCCCCTTCGCGCTCGCCGGACTCGGTGCGGCCACGTTCGGCGGTGGAACTGGTCATGGGCACACTCCCTGATCAGCGGGTCCTTATCGCGGGCCGGGTCCCCGGCGCGCGCTTACGTGTTCCACCATCCGGTCGTGGACAGCCACCACACCCCACCCGACTGGCATGAACGGGCATCATGAGCCCAGTTCCAGGTCAGGCCGGCGCGGAACTGGACCGGCTGTGATCCAATCGTCGGCGTGACCGATGCGATCCTGGCCCGAGGGCAGAACACCGCGTTGCCTGCGGCTTCGTCGTACACCGTCGAGGTCAGCCACGCGGCAGGACCCGAGGTCGACCTGGTGGCGTTCCTGCTGGACGGGTCCGGTCGCGCGCCCGGCGACGAGGCGATGGTCTTCTACAACCAGCCCGCCGGCGCCGGCGCGCGCTGGTTGCCGCCCGAGACCGCCGGCGGGGTCACCCGGCACCGGCTCGAGGTCACCCCGGGCGCCTGGTCCGGCGCGACGGCACGCGTCCGGATCGGCCTGACCGTCGCGGGCGGCACGTTCGCCACCGTGCCGGGGCTGCGCGCCGCCCTGCATGGTCCGGGCGGTGCGCTGTACACCTTGGACCTCGGCAAACCCGATGTGCAGGACGCCCTCATCGTCGGCGACGTCTACCGCCACCGCGACGCGATCAAGGTCCGCTGCGTCGGCGACGGCTTCACCGACGGCCTGCGCGGCCTCGTCACCGACGCGGGCCTGGCGGTCGACGACGCCCCGCCCGCACCGGCGTTCGCCGTCCCCACAGCGCCCGCGCCGGCATTCGCCGCGCCCGCGACCGCACCCGCACCCGCTCCGGCCGCTGTCGCGTTCACGAAGGCGAAGCAGATCAGCCTGACCAAACCGGCGCCCGGCGCTTCGAGCGTCGACCTCCGCAAATACGCCGTCGCGGTTTCGCTCGTGAAGAGCGGCCTCGACGCACGCACGTTCCGCGTCGTGCTGGCCATCGACTGCAGCGGATCGACGAAGAAGCTCTTCCGCAGCGGCGTCATGCAACGCTCCCTGGAGCGCATGGTCGTCATCGCCGACCTCCTCGACGACAACGGCGAGATGGAGGTCTGGTTCTTCGGCGACTTCCCGGTCCGTTCCGCCCCGGTCAGCGTCGCCACCGCCCCCGCCTATCTGGACCGCCAGGCCGACGACAAGAAACGCGCCGAGGGCGGCAACTTCGAGCCCCGCGTCATGAAGGAGATCCTCGGCTGGGCCGCCGCCGAGCCGTCACCGCACCCGACCCTGGTGCTGTTCTGGTCCGACGGCGGCGTCCACGCCGAGAAACAGATCACCGAACTGCTGATCCGTTCGAGCAACCGCCCGGTGTACTGGATGTTCCTCGGCCTCGGCGTCGCCGACTACGGCATCCTCGACCGCCTCGACAACATCCGCGGCGGCGCGGTCGACAACGCCGGCTTCTTCCCGATCGACGACATCGACATGCTTTCCGACGAACACCTGTACGGCCACATCTTCGAATCCTTCGTCAGCCGCTGGCACGCGGCGGCGACCACCACCGGCATTCTCTAGGGCGGCCGGTCGCAACGGAGGACGGAACCGGAGCCGGGTCAGGCGATGACGACCCGGACGCCGGTGGCCTGGATGGCGGTGAGGGCGGCCTCGTCGGCGGAGGGGTCGGTGATCAGGGTGACGGCTCCGGTGAGGGGGGCGATCGTCGCCAGGCAGTCGCGGCCGATCTTCGAGCCGTCGGCCACGACGATGACGTGGGCGGCGCGGCGGAGCATGGTGGCGTTGGTGTGGGCCTCGATGTCGTCGTGGGTGGTGAGGCCGCCGGTGGCGGTGATGCCGTCGACGCCGATGACGGCCACCTGGAGGTGCAGGCCGTTGAGGGTACGGTCGGCGATGGGGCCGACCAGCTCGTAGGACTGGGTGCGGGTGACGCCGCCGGTCATGATGAGTTTCAGGCGTGGGCGCAGGGCGAGCTCGGCGGCGATGTTCACCGCGTTGGTCACGACGGTGAGGTCGACGCGGGTGGCGAGGAGCCTGGCCAGCAGGTGGGTGGTTGTGCCGCCGGTGAGGCCCAGGGTCAGCGGGCCGTGGGGCAGCAGGTCGAAGGCGCGCTGCGCGATCCGGGCCTTCGCCTCGCGGTGCCGGCCGGTGCGGTAGCGGACCGGCACCTCGGCGAGGACGGACGACGGGGACGTGGCGACCGCGCCGCCATGCGTGCGGGCGAGGAGCTTCTGGTCCTCCAGGGTCTGCAGGTCCCGGCGGATCGTGGCGGTCGAGACGCCGAACTCGGAAGCCAGGGCACCGGCGTCGATCGAGCCGCTGCCCGAGACCCGGGTCAGGATCGCCGAGACGCGATCAGAACGACGACGACTCATGCGAGAGCCAAGCAAAACGCGCAGTTCAGAATGTCCACTTGAGCAAGATAGCTTGAGAAGCGAACGAGATTCGCGCAACCCTGGTTGGCATGACGGACACCGCGAGGGAGATCGCCAGCCAGCCGGAGACATGGGCGAAGGCACTGACCGTGGACGGCGGTGCGCTGGCCGCAAGAGGCGAGCGCGTGCTGGTGCTGGGCTGCGGCACGTCGTGGTTCATGGCGCAGAGCCTGGCCGAGCTGCGCGAATCCAACGGCTTCGGGGAGACCGACGCCGTCTGCGCTTCCGAGTTCGTGCCGCGGCGCCGGTACGACCGGGTCATCGCCCTCACGAGGTCGGGCACATCGACCGAGGTGCTCGAGGCACTCAGGAGACTGCCGGAGGGCACGCATCGCGTGGCGGTGACCGCCGTGGACGGGGAGCCGGTCGACGACCTGGTCGACGAGCGCATCCTGCTGGACTTCGCCGACGAGCGCAGCGTCGTGCAGACCAGGTTCCCGACCACGCTGCTGACGGTGGCGCGCAGCGCGTATGGGGAGGACCTGTCGCACGTCGTTCCCGACGGCGAGGCGGCGATCAGGGCCGATCTCCCGGCGGACGTGAGCACCGTCGAGCACCTGGTGTTCCTCGGCACCGGCTGGACCGTCGGGCTGGCGCACGAGGCGGCGCTCAAGGTCCGCGAGGCGGCGCAGGCCTGGTCGGAGTCGTATCCGGCGATGGACTACCGGCACGGACCGGTCGCCGTGGCGGGGGCGAAGAGCCTGGTGTGGGCGTTCGGCGCGGTGCCCGGGTCGCTCGACGAAACGATCCGCGGGGCCGGCGCGGAGCCCGTCCGCAACGGCTTCGACCCGCTGGCCCAACTCGTGCTGGCGCAGCGCTTCGCGGTCGCGCTCGCGGAGCACAAGGGGCTCGACCCGGACCGGCCCAGGCTGCTGACCCGTTCCGTGATCCTGAGTCAACCATGATCGTCACGGTGACGCTGAACCCCGCGCTGGACGTCACATACGCGGTCGACCTGCTCGTGCCGCACGCCACGCACCGCGTCGCGGATGTCAGGGAGCGTGCCGGGGGCAAGGGGCTCAACGTCGCCGGGGTCCTGCGCGCGCTCGGCGAGCCGGTGATCGCGACCGGGCTGCTCGGCGGGGCGACGGGCGCGGTCGTCGAGGCGAAGACCACGGTCCCGCACAGCTTCGTCGCCATCGGCGGGCAGACGCGGCGGACCGTGACCGTCGTCGACCGGCACGACGCGACCGGGCTGTGGGAGCCGGGACCGGTCGTCACCGGCGAGGAGTGGGCCGCGTTCCAGCGCCACTTCGCGACGCTCGTCAAGGACGCGGCGGTGGTCGTGCTGTCCGGGTCGCTCCCGCAGGGTCTGCCGATGGAGGCGTACGCCGTGCTCGTCGCGCTCGCCGCGCGGTACGACTGCCGCAGCGTCCTGGACACCAGCGGCGACGCACTCGGGCTGGGCGCCGAGGCCGGCCCGGACATCGTGAAGCCCAACGCGGACGAGCTGCGCTTCCTGCGGAGCACCCCGGCAACGGTCGTCGAGTCGCACGGCCCGCGCGGGCTGATCGCGCGGACCGCGAGCGGGTCGTGGCGGGCGGCGCCACCGGAGGTCGTGACCGGCAACCCGACCGGCGCCGGCGACGCGTGCGCGGCGGCCCTCGCCCGCGGCCTGCGGGACGGCACGCCATGGCCGGAGCTGCTCGCGGACGCGGTCGCCCTGGCCGGCGCGGCGGTCGTCGCCCCGGTCGCCGGTGAGATCGACATCAACCACTACCGAGCAACGAAGGAACGGGTCCATGTTCAGCCCCACGGGTGAGATCGTCGAGGCCGCGCGCGGCGCGAACACCGGCGTCGGCGCGTTCAACGTCATCACCGTCGAGCACGCCGAGGCCATCGTCGCCGGGGCGGAGGCGGCCGGGTGCCCGGTGGTGCTGCAGATCAGCGAAAACGCGGTGAAGTTCCACGGCGGGCGGCTCGGGCCGATCGCGGCGGCGGCGCGGCGCGTGGCCGAGCTGTCGACGGTGCAGGTCGGACTGCACCTGGACCATGTGGAGAGCGACGAGCTGTTCGACCAGGCCGCGACGCACGGGTTCGGTTCGGCGATGTACGACGCGTCGAAGCTGCCGTTCGACGCGAACGTGTCGGCGACGCGGGCCGCGGTCCTGCGCGGGCACGCCGCCGGGATCTGGGTGGAGAGCGAGCTCGGCGAGGTCGGCGGCAAGGACGGCGCGCACGCTCCCGGCGTACGGACGGATCCGGCGGAAGCGGCGGCCTATGTGGCGGCGACCGGCGTCGACGCTCTCGCGGTCGCGGTCGGGTCGAGCCACGCGATGACGACCCGGACGGCGGCCCTCGACCACGCGCTGATCGCATCGCTGAAGGCCGCGGTGCCGGTGCCGCTGGTGCTGCACGGGTCGTCGGGCGTGCCGGACGACGAGCTCCGGGCGGCGGTCCGCGGCGGCCTGGTGAAGATCAATATCGGGACGGCGCTGAACGTCGCGTTCACCGGGGCGGTCCGCTCCTCGTTGCGGGACGCGGCCGTCGTCGACCCACGCAAGTACCTGAAGGCCGCGCGGACCGCGATGGCCGACACCGTGACGCGCTCATTGCGGGTGGTGACCGAGCTTTAGGCCACGTTTACGTTCGACTTAGATCTCCCCCGAACGCTTGAGAGAGCGCTCTCCGACTGTCTACGGTCGCGTTGCTTGTCCCAACCGACCTTGCACCCGGAGGGCTCATGCCGACCCAGCGGCAGACCAGACGACGCACCTTGCTCGCACTTCTCGCCGTGCCGGTCGTCGGCGCGGTCGCCACGACCGTCATCGTCACCACCACCGCGGGCGCCGAGCAGACCGACACCGACGGCCTGATCCAGGCCGAGACGTGGAGCGCGCAGAACGGCGCCAGGACCGAGAACACCGGCGACACCGGCGGCGGCAAGAACGTCGGGTGGCTCGCCAACGGCGACTGGATGCGCTACGACAACGTCGACCTCGGCGGCACCGGCTCCCTGACCGCCGGTGTCCGCGTCGCCGCGGCCAGCCGCGCGGGTGGCACCGTCGAGCTGCGCGCCGGCACGCAGACCGGTGAGCTCCTGGCCAGCTACCCGGTGAACTACACCGGCGGCTGGCAGACCTGGACCACGAAGACCGTCGTCAGCCCGACCGCGCTGACCGGCAAGCAGACCGTCTTCCTCGTGCTCAAGAGCGACCAGGGCGGCGACTTCATCAACGTCAACTGGCTGCAGTTCAAGCGGACCCCGACCGCGACGGTCCCCGGCTCCCCCACCGGCGGCACCACTACCACCAAGCCGCCGACGAGCGCGCCACCGACGAGCGCGCCGCCGGCGCCGCAGACCGGCTGGCCGACCGTCGACGCCGCGAAGCAGGCCGCCGACACCGCGGCGTTCTTCGCCCGCAAGCCCAAGCCGGTCACCAACAACCCGGTGAAGGTCCCCGAGTTCAACGCGCAGTGCACGGTGAGCCACCACAACAACGACGACCCGATCGTCTTCCCCGGCCTGGCCGGCGCCGCGCACAACCACACGTTCTTCGGCAACAAGACCACCGACGCGGCCTCGACGACGCAGAGCCTCCTCGCGGGCAACACGACCTGCAACCCGACCGGCGACCATTCCGCGTACTGGGTCCCCACGCTGTACCAGAACGGCAAGGTCGTCGACCCGAAGGGCGCGGTCACCGTCTACTACGGGTCGCGGCTGAAGGACCCGAGCAGGACCCAGCCGTTCCCGCTCGGCCTGCGCATGATCGCCGGTGACGCGAAGACCCAGACGGACACGCCCGACAAGCAGGGCAACCACTTCTGGTGCGCGGGCATCGGCGGCTCGACCGGCCGTACCCCGGACGGCGAGTACCCGGTCTGCGCGCCGACGGCCGAACTGGTCCGCCAGATCACGTTCCCCGACTGCTGGGACGGCGTGCACCTGGACAGCCCGAACCACAAGGACCACATGGCCAACGGCGACTACACCGGTGCCTGCCCGAAGTCGCACCCGGTGCCGATCCCGTCGGTGTCGTTCGTCATCGCGTACCCGCTGAACACGAACACGACGGGGATCACGCTCTCCTCCGGCAACGGCTACTCGATGCACGCGGACTTCTTCAACGCGTGGGAGCCGGAAGAGCTGGCCCGGCGGGTGCGGGACTGCCTCGACCAGGGGTACAAGTGCAACTCGGCGGGCAACTTCTAGCCGCTCGCCGGGAAAGCTCGGAAAAGGCTCGGAAAAGCTCGGAAAGGCCACCCGCCGCCACGGGTGGCCTTTCCGCATTCACAGGTTGCTGACAACGTGGCCGGACCCGGCTCGCAGGGACGGCCGGGAGGGTTGCTCCCAGCGGCCCTTGGGAGCGGGCCGACCGACACCGGGAGCGACAGCATGAGCAGCACCGATCAGACCACCCCCGTCTGGGCCGAGCCGTCCGCCGTCAACAACACGCCCGTGCCGCACATGACCGCGCCGACCGAGCAGGCCGCGCCGACCGGGCCGACCGGGCCGACCGGGCCGACTGGGTCGACCGGGCCCGGTCAGAAGACGTCGAGGTTCAGGACGGCGATCGTCGGCGCGGTCGCGGCGCTGGTCATCGGCGGTGGCGGGTTCGCGGTGATCAGGGCGTCCGGGGACAGCGCGGCGCCGGCGAGCCAGCAGGCCGGCGCGCAGGGAGCGCAGGTGCAGCAGGGCGCTCCGGGCAACGGTCAGGGTGCACCCGGGGGCATGGGCGGCGGGGGCGGCATGGGCCGGGGTGCAGGCGGTCTGGCCGGCGTCATGTACGGCGACTTCGTGGCCTCCGACAACAACGGCGGCTACGTGACGCGGCGGATGCAGACGGGGACGGTCACGGCGGTGAGCGGGACGTCGATCACGGCGAAGAGCGCCGACGGGCACGCGACCACGTTCGTGGTGACGTCACAGACGTCGGTGACGGGCGGCGCGATCGGCGACGTGCGGGCCGGCGACACCGTGACCGTGGTCGGCACGCTCAGCGGTGAGACCGCGACCGCGACCACGATCACCGACACCGCGCTCAGCCAGGGCGGCGCTCAGGGACAGCCGCCGGCGGGAAACTGAGACCACGCGGGTCTGCCGCATCTTCCGTTGGCGGCGATCACCGTCGTCGTCGGAGCAGGTGCTGGTGCTGATGCGGACGGGTCAGACGGTGGCCAGGGCGCGGGAGCACAGCGTGCGTGCCCACTGGATGCGGTCCAGCGCCACCTCGGGGCGGTCGCCGAAGACCTCGGCGGCGCGGGCGTAGCACTCGTCCGGGCCGAGCTGGTCGAGGGTCTGGTCGACGGTGACCCGGACGGTGGCGTCGTCCAGATCGGCGTGGTTGGGGGTGTCGGAGACGAACAGGGCCATGCACAGGACCGGGTCGACCAGGCAGGTCGTCATCGTCATTCACCTCTCACAGAGGTCGGGGGGTGTCCCGTCCACCGTCGCTCGGGTGAGGGTGCGGGGCATCTGCGCCAGCATGCGTCTGGCCCTGCGGGTTTCCCGACCCGGACATACCGGCTGGCCGCCACCGGCTTCTCAACCGGCATCACCCTTATCGAGTGCGGTCACCAGTGGGACCTTGACCTCCAGCGTAGTGCCCCGGCCGTGCCGGCTGGCGATGTGCATGGTGCCGCCGAGGGCGGCGACCCGGTCACCGAGGCCGATCAGGCCGGTGCCGGTGTGCGGATCGGCACCGCCGACACCGTCGTCCTCGATGGAGAGGTCGAGAAACCCGTCGGCGGTCGAGGCGCGGACGCAGATCAGGGTCGCGTGGGCGTGCCGGATCGCGTTCGTGAGCGCCTCGGCGACGACGTAGTAGGCCCCGATCTCGATCTTCGTGTCGAGGCGGGTGGGCAGGTCGAGGTGGACCTCCACCGGTACCGGCGACCTGCGGCCGAGCGATTTGATGGCGGGCACCAGGCCACCCTCGGACAGGATCGAGGGGTGGATGCCGCGGGCGAGCTCGCGCAGCTCGTCGATGGCCTCGGCGAGGTCGGCGCTGATCCCCCGCAGCCGCGGCTGCAGCCCGCCCTCGACCTGGGTCTCGGTCTCCCGCAGCTGCAGCAGCAGCGCGATCAGCCGCTGCTGGGTGCCGTCGTGCAGGTCGCGTTCGATCCGGCGGCGGCTCTCGTCGGTCGCGGCGACGACCCTGGCCCGCGACGCGGTCAGGTCGGCACGGGCCTGCGAGTTGGCGATCGCGCTGGCGACCAGGTCGGTGAACTCGGCGGCCCGGGCGGCGTCGTGCTGCAGCAGTGGCCGGGCGCAGGTCGACAGGGCCTTCAGCACGCCCCAGGTGTGGCCGGCGACGAGGACGGGCGCGCCGATCGCGGAGCGGATCGAGACGTCGCCGGACTCGCGGGCCAGGAAACCCGCGCTCTGCGGGCCCTCCAGGCGGACCGGCTTGCCGGAGCGCAGGACCCGGCTGCTGACCCCCTCGTGGTCCAGCTTGACCCGGCCCAGCGCGATGCGGTGCGTGGCGTCCTCGCACCAGGTGGCCACGACGGTGCCGCCGCCGTCGGGCTCGAAGCGCAGCAGGGCGGTGGCGTCGGCGCCGAAGAGCTTGCCGGCCTCCTCGGTGACGGCGCCGAACACCGCCTCGGCCGGTTTGCCCTTGGCGGCGACGGTCGCCACCCGGCGGAGCGCCGCCTGCTCGGCGGCGACCGAACTGAGCGTGGTGCGGCTGCGTTGCAGGGCGCCGACCATCGAGTTGAACGTGCGCTGCATGCTGCCGATCTCCACTGGCGCGTCGGCGACGACGCGGACACTCAGATCGCCGCGGGCGACCTCGGCGGCGGCGGACACCAGCCGGTGCAGCGGCCGGACCACCATCACGGCGAGGGAGCGGGTCAGGATGGCGACGGCTAACAGCGACGTGGCGAAGCCGGCGATCCCGGCGACGAGGGCGCGTTGCCCGGCGAGCATCGCCTCGCGCCGGCCTTGCTCGACGGCGAGCCGCTGCTCGCCGGCGAAGTTGTCGAACTGCGCGCGCAGCGCGGAGATCTTCCGCTGCCCGTCGCGGATCGAGGCGTCGTTGATGTTCTTCGGCACGGCGCCCTCCTGCGTGGCGATGGAGGGGTCGGCGTAGTCGTCGAGGTAGGCGGCGACCTCGACGTTGAGCGCGGCGATGCGGTCCGCCTGCGCCGGGTTGCCGGCCACCGCCGAGGTCAGCTCCTCCTGCTGGGCGGGGATCTGGTCCTGCGCCTCCTTCCAGGGCACCAGCAGCGCCGGGTCGCGGGTGAGCGCGAAGCCGCGCCGGCCCGCCTCCACGTCCAGCAGGAGCCGCTCGAGGGTGGTCGCCGCCGACACCGCGCGCTCGGCCTTGCTGACCGTGAGCACGGCCGACCGCAGCTGGTAGACCGACAGCAGGATCGCGGCGAACGCCGTGCTGATCAGAAGCGTGAAGAGCGCGCAGGTCACCCCGAGGCGGAGCGTCAACCCCCCATGCATGAGGGTGTCCTACCCCCTGAAGCGGGGATATGTTGGGTTTGATGACATCTGTGGTGGTCGCTGACGATGACGTACTGCTTCGGGAGGGCCTCGCCAGCCTGCTCGACCGTCATGGGTATTCCGTGGTCGGCGTCGCCGACGACGGGACACACCTGTTGCGGCTGGTCGAGGAGGTCAAGCCCGACCTGGCGGTCGTCGACATCCGCATGCCACCGACACACACCAACGAGGGCCTGGCCGCGGCGCGGGAGATCAGGGCCAGGTTCCCGTCGGTGGCGATCCTCGTGCTGTCGGCGTTCGTCGAGGTGGAGCACGCGATCGAGCTGCTGGCCAGCGGCGAGCGGATCGGCTACCTGCTCAAGACCCGGATCACCGACGTCGAGGAGTTCCTGGAGACGCTGCAGCGGGTGCAGGACGGCGGGACGGTGGTCGACCCGGCGGTGGTGCAGGAGCTCGTCGCGGCGCACCGGCGGCGGGATCCGCTCGACGTGCTCAGCCCGCGCGAGCGGGAGGTCCTCGCCCTGATGGCGGAGGGCCGGTCCAACGCGGGTGTGGCCAAGCAGCTGTGGGTCACCGAGGGCACCGTCGAGAAGCACGTCCGGTCGATCCTGACGAAGCTCGACCTGCCCGAGACCGACGAGACGCACCGGCGGGTCCTGGCCGTCCTCACGTTCCTCGAATCCGCGTCATCAGGCACGTGATCGCGGCGGCCGACACCTGCTCCTTCGGCAGGAAGCCGATCGCCCGGCTGTCGGCGATCAGGTCCGCGATCTCCTCGGCGGCGAACGCCGACACCATGATGACGGGGGTGACCTCGATCCGCGCCGCGAGGTCGAAGCCGCTCTCCTCACCGAGACCGACGTCCACCAGGACGACATCCGGGCGGGACGCATGGATGACCCGCAGCGCCTCCTGGCTGTCGGCCGCGTCGGCGACGACCGAGATGCCCTGCGCGGTCAGCAAGCGCCTGGCACCGGCCCGGAAGCGCTCCGAGTCGTCGACTATGACGCAGCGGATCGTCATACCTTGAACGGTGCCAGGCGAACCGCCCACCGACCTTGCGGCTAACAGGAAGAGCACCCGCAGAACGACACTGCCACCGCAGAATTCACAGCGGCCGGCCGGCCGGAGAGGGCGCGGCGCGGCCTTCCCGCCGGCCGGAAGGCCGGCGGGAAGGCCGGCTGTCAGACGGTGACCAGCTCAGCCGCCGGCTCCACCACGGCGGGGCGGCGAGCGGTGCGCACCGCCGCCAGGGCGGCGAGGACCAGGCCGAGGGCCACCCAGCCGGCCAGCACCCAGACGTGCGGCGCGGCGGCGTGTCCGTCGAAGAAGGCCGTGCTGCGCAGCAGCGAGCCGGCCGCTCCCGGCGGGAGGTACTGGCCGAGCGTGCCCCAGCCGGACGGCAGCATCTCCGGGGCGCTGCTCAGGCCCGACAACGGGTTTCCCAGCAGCATCATGCTCGCCGCGCCGAGGCCCAGGCCGGCGGCGCCGAGCAGGGACTCCAGGCCGAGGATGGTCAGGGCGGTGGCGGCGATGCCGAGGGCGACCGCGCCGGCGTTGAGCCAGTAGGAGCCCTCGATCGAGCCGAGCCAGAACTGCAGGATCGCGGTGAGGGAGAGCGCGCCGGTGACCGAGAAGGCCAGCGCCCCGGCGATGCGGCGGGCGACGCCGATCACGAGCGTGGTGAGGATGCCCGCGGCGGCGATCCCGCCGAGCACGAGCGGCAGCGCACCCGCGGCCAGGCCGGCGCCGCGCTGGTCGTCGGCGGGCAGCGGCACCAGGTCGCGGACCGGCACGGCCGGCTCGGCACCGCCCAGCGCCTGGGCCACCTGCTGGAGGGCCTGGGCGACGGCCGGGCTGGCAGCGGTGGCGATGATCAGCTGCGGGCGGCCGCTGGAGACGTCGATGGCGCCGTAGACGTCGCGGTCGAGGATGAGCTTCTCGGCGGCGGCGGTGCCGTCCACGACGGTCACGTCGAAGGCGCCGGGGCGCTTGGCCTGCAGCTGCTGGGCGACCTGCGCGGTGGCGGCGGGCGGGCCGGCGACCGCGATCGGGATGTCGTGGACGCTGGACCGGGTCGCGGGCCAGGCGAACGCGATCATGATCAGGCTGAGCAGGGCGGTGAGCAGGAGCACGATCGCGCCGACGCGGGGCCAGGCCGACCGGGGTGCGGTGGGTGCCATCGGGGGTCTCCCTAAAAGGAACGTTCATTCGCTTACAACCACGAGCATGCGGCTCGGGCGTGGATGCGTCAAGAACGAACGTTCGCTTTAACAGGGTGGTGTACGACACTCTGCGGCGCCTTCGGCAGCGTGAAGGCGAATCTGGTGCCCCCGCCGGGGTTGTCCACCGCCACGATCGCGCCGCCGTGCCGCTCCACGATGCGCTTGCAGATCGCCAGGCCGAGGCCCGTGCCGGCGTACCCGGCGGAGCGGTGCGCCCGGTGGAAGTTGTTGAAGATCGCCTCGTGCTGCCCGGCCGGGATCCCGATGCCGTTGTCGGTGATGTCGACCCGGACCAGGTCGCCCACGATCCGCTCCGAGCTGATCCCGATGCTCGGCACGACGCCCGCAGCGGTGTACTTCACCGCGTTGTTGATCAGGTTGTCGACGAGCTGGCGCAGCAGCACGGGGTCGGCGTGCACGTCGTGCAACCGGCCGAGGGTGAACACCGGCGCCGGGGCGGCGCCCGTCGCCGCCAGGTCGGCGCGGGCCGTGGTCACGTCCCTGACGAGGTCCCGCAGCCGCACGTCGACCGGCGCGATCATGGCGTTGCGGCTGGTGGTGTACGCGAGAAGGTCGTTGATCAGGTGCCGCATGCGGCCGGAGGCCCGGACGATCCGGCTGAGGCTGTCGACGGCGTCGCGCTGCGCAGCCGTGTCGGGCATGGCACGCAGCCCCTCGTCGAGGTTCTCCGCCCGCCGTCGATCGTGGTCAGCGGGTTGAGCAGGTCGTGCGCGACCACGCCGGCGAAGGACGTGAGCTCGTCGCGCTGCCGGCGCTCAGCCGTGACGTCGTGGAAGACGACCACCACGCCGTCGTCGCCCTGCAGCCGGCGCGCGCTGACGCTCAGGATCCGGCCGTCGGGGACGCCGCTGTTGCGCACCAGCAGCTCCATGCTGGGCACGTCCTCGCCGGCGAGGGCCCGGGTGTGCGCCATCTCCTCCTGCGGCAGCCGGGTGCCGTCGGGGCGGAACAGGCCGTAGTGGTCCGGATCCGCGACCGTGCCGGTGCCGCTGGTCACCCCGCCGAGCAGGGCCAGGGCGGCGGGGTTGCGCATCGCCCAGCTGCCGTCGGCCCGGATCACGGCGAGGCCTTCCCTCATCGAGTCGACGATGGTGGTCAGCAGCTGGGCCTGCGCGGCCGCGGCCCGCCCGGTGTCGGTGAGCCGGCCCAGCAGCTCGTTGCGCTCGTCCCGGCCGAGGGCGATCGACAGCCCGACGATGGCGACCATGCCGACGAACGCCTGCGCGACCAGCGCCCGCGTCTGGTGCGACGCGATCGTGGCGAACGGCCCGTCGCCGTGCAGGGTGAAGAGCACGGCCATGGCGCCCAGGCACAGGTCGTGCAGGACCACGAAGGTGGTGTGCAGCCGCAGCGCGGCCCACACGGTGACGGCGAGCAGCGGAAACGCCAGCGGCAGCCCGTGGTTCAGGGCGAAGCCGACCATGTACGCGCTGATCGAGCACGCGATCAGCGCGCCGTACTCGGCGAGCCGCAGCGGGGCGACCCGCCGCAGGTGCGGGCCGGTGCGCCAGTGGTGGCCGATCCGCAGCCCGACGGCCAGGATCAGCAGGATGCTGACGCCGTTGCGGGTGAACCAGACGGCGGCGTCCATCCAGGAGACGTGGCCGGTGACCAGCCAGATCCCGGTCGGCCCCAGCACGGCGCCGGCGCCGGTGCCCGCGGCGGTGGCGACCAGCAGCCGCCACAGGTCGGCGGAGCGCGCGAGCGGCGCGTCGCCGCCGGCGCCCCACAGCCCCGGGCTGAGCCGGGCGTGCACCCGCAGGAACACGGTCACCTGGGTCAGGTTGGCCGCGAAGAACCAGAGGGCGAGGGCGAGCGGCGCGCCGGTCGCCAGGTTCGCCGTCACGGTGATGACCCCCAGCATCAGCGGGTCCGCCCAGCGCAGCCTGGCCCGCCGCTGCATCGAGAACCACATGACGGTGACCCCCGCGGCCGGCCACACCAGGCTGAGGCTGGTGCCGTCGATGATGGTCATCCGCCCCGCGAACGTGGCCAGGAGGCAGAGCGCGGACCAGGCGGCGGTCCGCGCGAGCGAGGCCGTCATCCGGGCACCAGCACCATGTCGAGCGCGGTCCTGAGGCTCTCGATGGTGAAGGGTTTGCGGATGTACAGGGCACCGGTGTCGCGGACGCGGGCGACGACCTCGCCGTCCCACAGCACGGTGAGGAACATGGCGGGCAGGCCGGCCCGCAGCTCGCGCAACCGGTGCAGCAGCTCGATGCCGTCCATGCCCGGCAGGTCCACGTCGAGGATCGCGGCATCGGGCTGCCCGTGCAGGGCGACCGCGTCGAGCGCCTCGGTGCCGCTGCCGGCGGAGAGGACCTCGTGCCCGTCGCCGCGCAGCCGCCTGACGATCAGCTCAAGGACGTCCTGCTCGTCGTCCACGACCAGAATCCGCGCCATACCGGCCCCCCGCCTGTCACCTTTGTGATCGACAGGCGAGGGGTTGTGTTGAGCTTGAGCGCGTCACGGGGTGGCGCATGGGGGATGTGGGGTGGGAACCCGCCTCGAAACCGCGACCGCCAGGCCGGGGCGCGTCACCGCTTGGTTGGAATCACGTCCTGCAAGTGGCGGCCGTTCACCGACGCGCGGCGACCCGCGTCGACCTCGCGCTTCCACGTCCGTACGTAATTGGAAGCGGTCAGGCGTTCGACGTCGTTGAGGTCCAGCAGTTCCCCGACGAACGACGTCAGGGTCATCGTGTCGCGGGGGTCGTTGTCCGGGACGTGCTCGTGCAGGGCCGCGTGCACCTGGCTGCGAAGCGAGCCCTCGCGGATCGCCCGGCTCGGCGTGAGCGTCGGCTCGTCACCGAGGTCCGGCATCGGCTCCACGGTGACCACCTTCGACTGGCCACGGGCCCGGCGCGGCACCGGCGTGGGCAGGATCCCCTCGATCTCGCCGCGCAGCTCGCCCAGCGGGGAGACGGCCCGGGCCGGCGGCTCGGGCAGCACCTCCACCTCCTGCACCTCCGCCACCAGCGGCACCTCGGGAAGCGTCAACTGCTCCTCCGCCGGCCCCTGCACGGCCTCCGCGATCGCCGGGCGCGGCGCGGGCTCGTCGACGACGGAGATGACCCGGGCGTCGGACGCCAGGCGGGCCGGGGACAGGTCGGCGGCGATGAGCGCGGTGAGGCCGTCGTAGTCGGCGCCGTCGGCGAGCCGCACGGCGATCTCGTCCAGGTCGTAGACGGCGACCGCGATGTCGGCCGTCGTCGGGTCGACCGCGGCGCGGATCTTGCGGTGCAGCACCTTGGCGATCGCCTTGGTGCGCACCTCCTTGCGCTTCTCGGCGCGGGCGGCCGCCAGCGACGTGTAGAGGCCGAGCCCGTCGTCGGCCTTCGCCAGGTTCTTGGCCCGCAGGGTCAGCCAGGGGTGCCGGATCCAGTGCCCGACGACCTCATACGCGGGAGTCGTCGGCGGCAGGTCGCCGGTGGCCCGCAGCCGGTCGCGGCGCTGGTTCTCGGTGTGCATCAGCCACACCAGATACCCCAGCAGCGACATGCCGGCGAAGAACCCGGCGAGGAGCTTGTTGTCGTGGGCCAGCCAGTTGAAGGCGACGGCGAAGCCGGCGATGGCCGCGGACAGCACCCGGGAGGCTGTCGCACGCTCGCCGAGCCGCCGCCGGACGTCGGCGTTGGCGAGGACCACGATGCCGCCCAGCTCCAGCGCGCCGACTGCGGGGACGGCCCACAGCAGCGGGATGCCGAGTGCCTCGACCGCGCCGGACACCTGCCCGGCGAGGGCGACCAGCAGCACCACGAAGTAGAACAGCTGGCGCATGTATGAGGTGCGCCGGACCGTGCGTTGCAGGTCGGCATCGAGTTCTACGATTCCCGGTCGTGATTTGCCCGGCGAGGTCACCGGCTTCTCCTGTCATCCGTTGCGGGCAGCGGGTAGCCCCGCGCCGCGAGGAACTCGGCCAGCGCGAGATCCACCGAGCTCTGCACGGTGGTGTTGTGGTCTTCGACGAAGCGCTGCAGGGCCTGCCCGATCTCCACCCGGACCCGGGTGTTGAGCTGCACCCGCTCGAACCTGGCGCGCTGCGGTGGCATCGTCACCGCGTTGTCTGTCGCTTCCAACCCACACTCCTGCTAGCCGTTTGCTAGCGGGGAGGCTAGCAAAAACTCCGTCGATGTCCTCAATCGACGCGCCGGGCGAGTGCGGCTCCACACAGCAGCGCGGCGAGCACCCCGCCGGCGCCGGCCACGATCAGGGTGGTGGGCGCGTCCGTGGCGTCCAGCAGCAGGCCGCCGCCCAGGTAGGACAGCGCGGCGGCGGCGCCGATCGCGCCGTACAGGTTCGCGAAGACCCGCCCGAGCATCTCGTCGGGGACGAGCCGCTGCAGCAGTGTGTTGCTGCCCACGTCGATCGCGGCGATGCCCAGCCCGCGCCCCGCCTGCATCGCGAACACCACCGCGGCGGCCCACGCGACGCCGGCGAAAGCACCGGTGAGCAGGTTGCCGGCGGCGCTGACGGCGAGCCCCGCGACGAAGAGCGCCCCCATCCGCGCCCGGTCACCCATCCGGGACAGCAGGGCGTAGCCGGCGGTGAGGCCGAGACCGACGGCACCCAGCAGGAGGGCCGCCACGGAGTCGCTCGCGCGCAGGTGCTCCTTCGCCAGGACGACCAGGGCGACGTCGTCGACGCCCGTGCACAGGACGACGGCGCAGAAGCCGAGCGCGACGACCCGCACGGTCCGGTGCCGCACCAGATACCGCAGGCCGGTCCCGGCGCCCTGCCAGAGCGAGCCGTCCACCGCGACCCGCGCGAGCCGCGGCAGCCGGGTCAGCAGCGCCGCGGAGATCAGGAACGACGCCGCGTCGACCGCCAGGACACCGCGGGTGCCCAGCCACGGCAGCAGGGCCGCGGCGAGCAGCGGGCCGCCCAGCTCGGCGACGTTGGTGACCAGGCCGAGCCGGGCGTTCGCGGCGGCGAGCCGCAGCGACGGCACCAGCGACGGCACGGCGGCTCGCGACGCCGGCTGGAAGACCTGCCCGGCGACGGCCCGCGCGGCGACCAGCGCCAGCAGCAGCCACAGCGACGGCAGGAACAGCGCGATCGCGAGCACGGCCAGCGCCTGGACGAGTTCGCAGCCGATCATCAGGCGGCGCCGGTCGAGCCGGTCGGCGAGCGCACCGGCGAACGGCGCGATGAGTGAGGGCACGAAGTCGCCGGCGAGCAGCAGGGCGGCGACCGCGAGGGCCTGCCCGGTCGTGCCGGCCACGTGCAGCATCAGCGCGACCATGCTCAGCGCGTCGCCGGCGGACGAGATGCCGCGCGCCCCGAGCAGCACCCGGAGCCCACTCGGGGTCGACTCGGGGTCGCTCCCTGATGCGTCTCTTATCCGTTCGGCCATAGCGTCATCCGCATGACCGAGTGGCTCGAACCGATGTACAGCCTGCCCGCCGCACTGCTGGGGCTGGCGCTCGGGCTCGTCATGCTGCTCGACTCCATCCCGCTGCTCGGCATCCTCATCCCGGCCGATGTCGCCATCCTCACCACGGCCGGTGCGGCCGATCCGCTGAGCAGCCTCGGCTGGATCATCGCAGGCTGCCTCGCCGGTTGGTCACTGAGTTTCGTCGTCGGCTGGACGTTCGGGCAGCGGCTGCGCGAGGGCCGGTTCGGCCGCTGGATCGGCGAGGCGCGCTGGGCGAAGGCCGATCACGTGGTCCGCACCGGCGGCGCCCGGATCCTGGTCACGGCGCCGTTCCTGCCGTTTCTGAACACGCTCGTGCCGCTCGCGGCCGGTGGGCTGCGGATGCCGTACCTGCGGTTCCTGCGCTCGGCGGCGCTCGGCTCCGCCCTGTGGGGCGGGCTCTACGTGAGTCTCGGCTTCGCCGCCACGCGGGTGTCGGGGCTGCTCCCGACCGGCGGCATGACCACGCTGGTGACGGTGGGTCTCGGCCTGACGTTCGGCTGGGTGGCGCTGTTCACGACCCGCCGCATGGCTACGGTCGGTAGCTGAACGTACGCGTTCTGGGTCCTGTGCTTCGCGGAGGCAGTCGGTAATCTGACGGCTGACCTGCCCCGCGGAAGGGATCCCGTTGCGCAACCGCATCATCGCCTCGCTGCTCGTTGCGCTCGTCATGATCGGCGCCTGGGCGGTGCCGGCCGGCGCGGCGCCCGGCGATCCGACCGCGGCACCGGACGAGGGCACCGCCAACATGACCCTCGGTGAGCTCCTGGACAAGGCCAACGGCGACTTCCTCGACGCCCAGGGCATCCTGGAGGTCTCCAAGCAGCGCCAGGCCGAGCTCAACACGAAGGTCGCGGCGATGCAGGGGCAGCTGGACGTGATCCTCGCCGAGGTCAACGTCATCGCCGGCGCCGCCTACCGCACCGGCGGGGTCCGCACCGCCGCGGCGCTGATCCAGAGCGACGACGCCGAGTCGTTCATGGAGCGCACGATGATGGTCAACACCATCGCCCGCTACAACGACCGGCAGATCGCCGAGCTCACCAAGCTGCAGCAGGAGCTCGGCGAGGCGAAGAAGGCCGTCGACGCGGAGGTCGCCCAGCAGCAGGCGCAGACCGACGTCATGGCGAAGAAGAAGAAGGACGCCGAGGCCGCCCTGGTGAAGATGGGCGGCCGGGCCAACGGCTACGTCAACGCCAACTCGCCCCTCGCGACGCCGGCGCCGCGCAACGCCAACGGCTCGTGGCCGAAAGAGAACTGCATCATCGACGACCCGACCACGAGCGGCTGCGTCACGCCGCGCACCATCCACGCGGCGAAGGAGGCCCAGAAGGCCGGCTTCACGCGCTACTACTCGTGCTTCCGGCCCTCCGGACCGTATGAGCATCCGAAGGGCCGCGCGTGCGACTTCGCCGCCCAGGCCGGCGGCTTCGGCGGGGTCGCGACCGGCGGGGACAAGACCTACGGCGGCAACCTCGCCGCGTTCTTCGTCCGCAACGCGAGCGCGCTCGGCGTGCTCTACGTCATCTGGTTCCGCCAGGTGTGGACGCCGGCCGCCGGCTGGCACTCATACAGCGGCGGCAACGGCGACCCGTCCAGCGACCACACCAACCACGTGCATCTTTCGATGTATTAAAGGGTCCGCCGCCAGCCGAAGGGGTCCTCGACCGTGCCGCGCTGGATGCCGACGAGCGTGTCGCGGATCTTCGTGGTGAAGGGTCCCTCGACGGCGCCGGCGATGGTGAACTCGCCGTCGGCGGTGCGGGCAGTGCCGATCGAGCTGATGACGACGCCGGTGCCGCTGGCGAAGGTCTCCCGCAACCGGCCCGAGCGGGCGTCCTCGCGCCACTCGTCGAGGCTGTAGGGCCGCTCGGTGACCGTGAGGCCCAGGTGGGCGGCGAGCCGCAGCACCGAGTCGCGGGTGACGCCCGGCAGGATCGAGCCGTTGAGCGGCGGGGTCACCAGCTCGCCGTCGTAGACGAAGAAGAGGTTGTTGCTGCCGGCCTCCTCGATGTACCGGCGCTCGACCGAGTCGAGGAAGACCACCTGGTCGCAGCCGGCCTCCTGGGCCTGCGCCTGCGCGAGGAGGCTGGCGGCGTAGTTGGCCGCGGTCTTCACCGCGCCGGTGCCGCCGGGCGCGGCCCGCGAATACTCCTGGGTGACCCACATCGTGACGGGCTTGGCGCCGCCCGCGAAGTAGGAGCCGGCCGGCGAGGCGATGACGGCGAACAGGTACTCCAGGGACGGTCGCACGCCGAGGAACGGGTCGGTCGCGATCATGAACGGACGCAGGTACAGGCTCTGTCCGTCGCGCGTGGGCACCCACTCCCTGTCCGCCTCGACCAGCACCTCGATGGAGCGCAGGAACAGCTCCTCGGGCAGCCGCGGCATGGCCAGACGCCCGGCGGTGACGTTGAGGCGGCGGGCGTTGGCGTCGGGGCGAAAGAGGGCGACGCCGCCGTCGGGCTGCGCGTAGGCCTTCAGGCCCTCGAAGATCTCCTGCCCGTAGTGCAGAGCGGCGGTCGCCGGCGAGAGCGAGAGCGGGCCGAACGGCTCGAGCCGGGCGTCGTACCAGCCCTTCGCGTCGGCGTACCGCACGGTGACCATGTGATCGGTGAAGACGCGACCGAAACCGGGGTCGCTCATCAGGGCGGCACGCTCCGCGGTAGAACGGCGGGAGGCGGAAGCGGAAACGGTTGCGAATTCGAGCATTCCGCGACTGTAAGCGCTTACTGAACGATGCCTAAGGACCTTCCCGGGAACTGGGCAGTAGCAAGGTACGTCATCGAGGCGCCGGGAACTGGGCAGCAGCAAGGGTTCTCGGCAACGGCGTGTCAGCGAGGTGCCGGGAACTGGGCGGCAGCGGCGTCAGAACAGGTCGCGCGGCGGCGCGGGGGACTCGGTCGCGATCGCGTCCGTGACCACCCGGGCGCCCGCGACCAGGCGGTCCAGGTCGTCGCCGTGCACGAGCCTGGCCGGAAACGCGTCCGCGGCGCCGGCCCGGGCGAACCCGGCGACCGGCAGCGGCGCCGACGACGCGGCCAGGATGACATTGCCGAAGCGCCGGCCGCGCAGCACGGACGGCTCGGCGAGCAGGCACACGTCGCCGTACAGCGACCGCAACGTCGCGACCTGCCCCCGGGCGAACGCCAGCCCGGCGCCGTCGGCGAGGTTCGCCGCGTAGACGCCGCCGGGCCGCAGCAGGTTCGCCCCGGCGGTCAGGAACTCCAGCGAAGCGAGGTGCGCCGGCACCCGGGCACCCCGGTACACGTCGGCGATGATGAGATCGAAGCGACCGCCGGACATCGATTCGACGGCGGCACGGGCGTCCATCGCGCGGACCCGGATGTCGGCGCCGCGCGGCAGCGGCAGCACCCGGCGGACGAGGTCGATCAGCGCCGCGTCGAGCTCGACGACCCGCTGCGAGGAGCCGGGCCTGGTCGCGGCGACGTAGCGGGCCATCGTGAGCGCGCCGCCGCCCAGGTGCAGCACCGACAAGGGGGCGCCGGCGGGTGCGACCCCGTCGACGATCGACGCGAGGCGGCGCATGTACTCGAAGTCGAGCCGGCTCGGATCGTCCAGGTCGACGGCGGACTGCGGATACCCGTCGATGAGCAACGTCCACCGGCCCGGCCGCCCGTCGTCGGGGCGCAGCTCGGCGACGCCGCCGCCGATCTCCTCGACGATCCCGGCAACGCGCTTCTGACGACCCATGGGCACCACCGTAGCTATCGTTCACGTGAAGAATTTTTGTCACCGGGTGTTGTTCAATGTCGCCTTTAGGACGAACATTCTCCCGTTGGTCCCCGAACGATTCCCTCACGCGGAGGCGCGATGCAAGTACCCGCCGCATTCGAATACGCGAAAGCGACGACGGTGAGCCAGACTCTCGACCTGCTGTCCCAGTGGGGCGAGGACGCCCGGGTCATCGCCGGCGGTCACAGCCTGATCCCGATGATGAAGCTCCGCCTGGCCCGGCCGACGGCGCTGATCGACATCAACGACGTCAGCGAGCTGTCCTACATCCGGGTCGAGGGTGGCGAGCTGCGCATCGGCGCACTGACCCGGCACGCCGAGCTGCTCGACTCCGCGCTCGTCGAGGAGCACTACCGCATCTTCCGCGACGCGGAGCGGGTGATCGCCGACCCGATCGTGCGCAACCGCGGCACCGTCGGCGGCTCCCTGTGCCAGGCCGACCCGGCCGAGGACCTCTCCGCCGCGTTCGCCGCCGTCGACGCCTCGGTCGTGATCCACGGTCCGCGGGGGTCGCGCACCGTGCCACTGACCGAGTTCCACGTCGGGCCCTACGAGACGGTCGTCGAGGCCGGCGAGCTGCTCACCGAGGTGCGCGTGCCGATCCGCCCGGGTGGCGGCTCCGCGTACGTCAAGGTCGAGCGCCGCGTCGGTGACTGGGCGGTCGCCGCGGCCGGCGCCGCGATCTGGACCGACGCCGACGGCAGTGTCAGCCGCGTGGGCATCGGGCTCGCCGCGGTCGGCGCCGAGCACTTCCGCGCCGCGGAGGCGGAGGCGTTCCTCGTCGGGAAGCCGGCCACGCAGGAGAGCTTCGCCGAGGCGGGACGCATCGCCGCGGAAGCCAGCAACCCGGTCGCCGACCAGCGCGGACCGGTCGACTACAAGCGTCACCTCGCCGGCGAGCTGACCGTGCGCGCGCTGCGCGCCGCGGCCGCCCGCGCGCGGGGTCAGGAGGCCTGAACCATGCAGATCACCGTGACGGTGAACGGCGAGAGCCACACCCGCGACGTGGAGCCCCGGCTGCTGCTGGTGCACTTCCTGCGCAACGACCTCGGCCTCACCGGGACGCACTGGGGCTGCGACACGTCCAACTGCGGCGTGTGCACCGTGACCCTGGACGGCGTGCCCGTCAAATCCTGCACCGTCCTGGCGGTGATGGCCGACGGCAAGCGGGTCGGCACCGTCGAAGGGCTCGAGCGCGCGGACGGTCTGGACCCGGTCCAGCAGGGCTTCGTGCAGTGCCACGGCCTGCAGTGCGGCTTCTGCACCCCCGGCATGATGCTCACCGCCCGCTGCCTGCTCGACAAGAACCCCGACCCGTCGGAGCAGGAGATCCGCGAGGCGATCTCCGGCCAGATCTGCCGGTGCACGGGCTACGAGAACATCGTCCGCTCGGTCCGCTGGGCGGCCGAACACGAAGCGGCGGAGGCAAAGGCATGACCGTCACCGAGAACGCCACGCCTATGGGCTTCGGCCGCATGCACCGCAAGGAGGACGCGCGGTTCGTGCGGGGCAAGGGCACCTACGTCGACGACGTGAACCTGCCCGGCATGCTGCACGGGTCGTTCCTGCGCAGCCCGTACGCCCACGCGAAGATCGTCTCGATCGACACGAGCGCGGCGGAGGCGCTGCCGGGTGTCAAGGCCGTCATCACCGGAGCGGTCCTGGAGACGCTCAGCCTCGCCTGGATGCCGACCCTGTCCTACGACACCCAGGCCGTGCTCGCGACCGACAAGGTCCGCTTCCAGAACCAGGAGGTCGCGTTCGTCGTCGCCGACAACCACTACATCGCGCGCGACGCCCTGGAGCTCATCGAGGTCGAATACGAGCCGCTGCCCGTCGTCGCCGACGCGAAGCAGGCCCTCGCCGAAGGCGCCCCGGTCATCCGGGACGACAAGGAGGGCAAGACCGACAACCACATCTTCGACTGGTCCGCCGGCGACAAGGAGAAGACCGACGCGGTCTTCGCCTCCGCGGAGGTCGTGGTCGCGGAGGACATCCTGTACCCCCGGGTGCACCCGTCCCCGCTGGAGACGTGCGGCGCGGTCGCCGACTTCGACAAGGTCAGCGGCAAGCTGACGATCTACTCGACCACCCAGGCACCGCACGCGCACCGGACGGTCTACGCGCTCGTCGCGGGCCTGCCGGAGCACAAGATCCGGGTCATCTCCCCGGACATCGGCGGCGGCTTCGGCGGCAAGGTCGGCATCTACCCCGGCTACGTCCTGGCGATCGTCGGCTCCATCGTCACCGGCAAGCCGGTGAAGTGGATGGAGGACCGCAACGAGCACCTGACCGCCACCGCGTTCGCCCGCGACTACCACATGCGCGGCGAGATCGCGGCGACGAAGGACGGCAAGATCCGCGCGCTGCGGGTCGACGTGCTCGCCGACCACGGCGCGTTCAACGGCACGGCCCAGCCGACGAAGTTCCCGGCCGGCTTCTTCCACATCTTCACCGGGTCCTACGACCTGGAGGCGGCGTCCTGCAACGTCAAGGGCGTCTACACCAACAAGGCACCCGGCGGCGTCGCGTACGCCTGCTCGTTCCGGATCACCGAGGCCGCGTACCTGGTCGAGCGCATGATCGACCTGCTCGCGTTCGAGCTGAAGATGGACCCGGCCGAGCTGCGGATGAAGAACCTGCTCCAGCCGGCGCAGTTCCCGTACACCACGCCCACCGGCTGGGAGTACGACTCCGGCGACTACCCGAAGGCGCTGCGCCTGGCCATGGACATGGTCGGGTACGAGAAGCTGCGCGTCGAACAGGCCGAGAAGCTCCAGCGCGGCGAGTACATGGGCATCGGCATCAGCTTCTTCACCGAGGGCGTCGGGGCCGGCCCCCGCAAGCACATGGACATCCTCGGCCTCGGCATGGCCGACGGCGCCGAGCTGCGGGTCCACCCGACCGGCAAGGCGGTGCTGCGCCTGTCGGTGCAGTCCCAGGGGCAGGGGCACGAGACGACCTTCGCGCAGATCGTCGCGGAGGAGCTCGGCATCTCCCCGGACGACATCGACGTGGTGCACGGCGACACCGACAACACCCCGTTCGGCCTCGGCACCTACGGCTCCCGCTCCACCCCGGTGTCGGGCGCGGCGACCGCGATCGTGGCCCGCAAGGTCCGCGACCGGGCGAGGATCGTCGCGTCGGCGATGCTCGAGGTGTCCCCGGACGACCTGGAATGGGAGAAGGGGAAGTTCTTCGTCAAGGGCGACCCCGACCAGGCCAAGACGATCCAGGAGATCGCCATGGCCGCGCACTCCAGCCTGGAGCTGCCCGAGGGCGTCGAGGGCCACCTGGACGCGACGACGGTCTACAACCCGCCGAACCTGACCTACCCGTTCGGCGCGTACATCTGCGTCGTCGACGTCGACCCGGCCACCGGCCAGGTCAAGGTCCGCCGGTTCATCGCCGTGGACGACTGCGGCGTGCGGATCAACCCGATGATCGTCGAGGGCCAGGTGCACGGCGGCCTCGCCGACGGCATCGGCATGGCGCTCATGCAGCTCATGGCGTTCGACGAGGACGGCAACCACCTCGGCGCGTCGCTCATGGACTACCTGCTGCCGACCTCGCTGGAGTGCCCGTCGTGGGAACTCGGCGAGACGGTCACGCCGTCGCCGCACCACCCGATCGGCGCCAAGGGCGTCGGCGAGTCCGCGACCGTCGGCTCGCCGGCCGCCGTGGTCAACGCGGTCCTCGACGCGCTGAAGCCCTTCGGGGTCCGGCACGCCGACATGCCGCTCACCCCGTCCAACGTGTGGCGCGCCGTCCAGGGCCGCCCGATCCGAACGGACCTCGCCATCTCATGACGAATCTCCTTCATCGTGCCGACCGGCTGCGGGCGGACCGCACCCCCTTCGTCCTCGCGACGGTGGTGCGCGCCGAGCGGCCGACCAGCGCCAAGGCGGGAGACCGCGCCCTCGTGCTGCCGGACGGCACGATGGAGGGGTTCGTCGGCGGCACCTGCGCCGAGTCGACCGTCCGCCTCCAAGGGCTCCGGCTCCTGGAGACGGGCGAGTCCACCCTGCTGCGGATCACCCCTTCCTCAGGCGACGCCGACGACGAGCGCGAGGGTCTGCTCACCGTCGCGAATCCGTGCCTGTCGGGCGGCACCCTGGAGATCTTCCTGGAGACGATGATCCCGGCGCCGCTCGTGTACGTGCACGGCGAGGCACCCGTGGCCCGCGCGATGGTCGACGTGGCCCGCTCGATCGGCTGGGACGGTGTCCGCGGACCCGCGGAGGCGCTGCCGCTGGACGCGTCGGCGGTCGTCGTCGCCTCGCACGGCCGCGACGAGGTCGAGGTCCTCACGGCGGCGGTCAAGGCCGGCGTGCCGTACATCGCCCTCGTCGCCAGCCGCAAGCGGGCCGCGGCCGTCCTGGACGAGCTGACATTGACGGCCGCGGAGAAGGACCGGATCCACGCCCCGGCCGGCCTGGACATCGGCGCCCGGACCGCGCCGGAGATCGCCCTGTCCATCCTCGCCGAGGTCATCGCCAGCCGCCCCCGGCAGACCGCGCCGCCACCCTTCACGAGGATCGACCTGCCGCTCCTCCAGCCGGTCGTGTCGCAGGTGGCCGTGGCCAAGGACGTCGTCTGCGCGATGGACGTGGCGATCTCGCCGGACGCGCTGCAGTACGAGCACGAGGGCACCATGTACTACTTCTGCGGCTCCGGCTGCCGGCGGGCGTTCATCGACAACCCGGCCCGGTACCTGTGACGGCGTCCATCGATGAGCTGGTCGACGGGCTCGCCGGGCAGGGCTACCTCGCCGAGCAGGGGCTCGCCACGGCGCTGTTCCTGTCGGTGAGGCTCGGCCAGCCGATCCTGCTCGAAGGCGAGCCCGGGGTCGGCAAGACCGCCGCCGCGGGCGCCCTGGCCGCCGCGCTGGACACCCCGCTGATCCGGCTGCAGTGCTACGAGGGGCTCAGCGCCGCCGAGGCCCTCTACGAGTGGAACTATCCCCGCCAGCTGCTCGGGATCCGCCTGGCCGAGGCCCGCGGCGAGGTACCCCGCGAGGCGGACCTCTTCGCCCCCGAATACCTGCTGCGCCGGCCGCTGCTCGCCGCGGTCGAACACCCCGGCCCGCGCCCCGCGGTGCTGCTCATCGACGAGGTCGACCGGGCCGACGACGAGTTCGAGGCGTTCCTGTTCGAGCTGCTCGCCGAGGGGTCGGTGACGATCCCCGAGCTCGGCACCCGGACCGCGGTGGTGCCACCCGTCGTCGTGCTCACCAGCAACCGGACCCGGGACCTGCACGACGCGCTGCTGCGCCGCTGCCTGTACCACTGGATCGGCTACCCCGACGCGCACCGGGTCGCCGCGATCATCCGGCAGCGGGTGCCGGGCGCTGGCGAGCTGCTCGCGTCGCGGGTCGCGGGCGCGGTGTCGCGGCTGCGTGGGCTGGACCTGACCAAGCCGCCGGGCGTCGCCGAGGCGATCAGCTGGGCCAACGCCCTGCGCCTGCTGGGCCTGCCGCTGGACGACAGGTCCGCGGACGCGACCCTCGGCGCGGTCCTCAAGTATCGCGAGGACGAGGAGCTGGCCCGCCGAACGGGACTGGCGGACCTTGTCACGGGGTGACCTGGCCGGGCTCGTCGCCGCGTTCGGTGCGGCGCTGCACGACGCCGGGCTGCCCGTCGGGCCGGACCGTGGCGAGCGCTTCGCCAGGGCCGTGACCCTCCTCGCCCCGACCACGACCGCGGAGCTGCACCGCTGCGCCCGGGCGACGCTGACCTGCCATCCCGAGCAGTTCGAGATCCTCGACCGGGTCTTCGACGCGGTCTTCCGCGGCTACGCCGACGACCCGGCCGACTTCCGCGGCGACCCCAACGCCACCGGCACCTCCACGACCAGTGCTTCTTCCGGCAGCACCCCGTCCGCGGGTCCGCCGCCGCCGGGCAGCGCGTCGACCGCCAAGGAGATCGAGATCCCGGTCGCCACCGTCGGCAGCGCGACCGAACGGCTCGCGTCGCGGGACTTCGCCACGCTGACCCCCGCAGAGTTGACCGAACTGGCGGATCTGATGCGGCGGCTCGCCGTGGCCACCCCGCCGCGCCGGACGCGGAGGATGCGCTCGCGGGCCTTCGGCGACGCCGTCGACCTGCGGGCCACGCTGCGGCGGGCCCGGCGCACCGGCGGGCATCCGGTCCGGCTGATGCGGCGTGAGCCGCGCGTGCGGCCCCGGCGGCTGGTCGCGCTGTGCGACATCTCCGGGTCGATGGAGCCCTACGCCAGGGCGATGCTGCAGCTGCTGTACTGCGCGGCCGGCACCTCCCGCGCCGAGGTGTTCACCTTCGCCACCAGACTGACCCGCCTGACGAAGATCCTCGCCCGGACCCGCCCGGCGGTCGCCCTGCACCGCGCCGGGCAGGCCGCCCCCGACTGGTCCGGCGGCACCCGCATCGGCGCCGCGCTGAAGGCCTTCAACGACACCTACGGCCGGCGCGGCATGGCCCGCGGCGCGGTCGTGCTCATCGTCTCCGACGGCTGGGAGACCGGCGACCCGGCGCAGGTCGGCGCCGAGATGGCCCGGCTGTCCCGGCTCGCCCACCGCATCGTCTGGGTCAACCCCCGCACCGCCAGTCCCCGTTACCGGCCGCTCGTCGGCGGAATGGCCGCCGCGTGGCCCTACTGCGACGCGGTGGTCAGCGCCCACACCCTCACCGATCTGGATCCCCTCCTCGCTGCCCTCAGAGAAGGTGCCCGTCATGCTGCTCACCAATGAATTCGTCGTCCACCGCCCCCTCGAAGAAACCTGGACCGTCCTGACCGACCTGGAGCGGATCGCGCCGTGCATGCCCGGCGCCCAGCTCACCTCCGTGCAGGGCGACGAGTACCACGGCAAGGTCAAGGTGAAGGTCGGCCCGATGACCGCCCAGTTCACCGGCGTCGCCACCTTCAAGGAGCGCGACGCGGCGGCGCACCGGGCGGTGATCGACGCCCGCGGCCGCGACGCGTCCGGCAAGGGCCGCGCGTCCGCCCTGGTCACAGCGACCCTGACGCCGGAGGGCGACGCGACGAAGGTGACCGTGGAGACCGACCTGACGATCGCCGGCCCCCTGGCGCAGATGGGCCGCAGCACGATCGGCGACATCAGCACCCGGCTGCTGGGCCAGTTCGTCACCAACCTGGAGGCGCAACTGGCCGAGACGCCACCCTCGGCCGGGCAGGTGGAGGAGGTCGAGGCGATCCTGCCGACCGCTCCCGTCCCCGACGCCAACGGGGTGACGACGGCACCGGCCAACCAGGCGGCCGCTCAGGTCACCGAGCAGAGCGCCGCCCCGGTCCGTACCATCGACGGACCCGAAGCGGAGCCGGTCAACCTGCTGGAAACGGCCGGGACCACCAACATCATCAAGATCGCGGTTCCGGTCGTCGTCCTGGTGGCGGTCATCGTCGCGCTGGTCGTCTGGCTGGTCTGAGACCTGGACAGGGCGAGGGGCACCGGCCGGGTCGCGGCCGGTGCCCCTACCTTTCCTCACCCCATCCGATGCGGCCGCCCGATCAACCGCAGGTGAAGACCGCCGGGGCCGCGTTCGGGCCCCACGCCACCTTGCCGACGAGCAGGATCGTCGTCGACTCTCCCGGCTTCAGTTTGCTCTGCCACGGCTTGACCTGCACCGATGCGCCGGTCTGCGTGGCGGTGCCGTTGACCGCCAGCTCGACCTTCTGCGTGCCGGTGTAGGCGAAGCGCAGCGACCAGTTGTTCAGCGCCTGCTTCGAGGTGTTGCGGACCGTCGCCGACGCGATGTACACGCCGCCGAGGTCCAGGACCCGGGTGTAGGTCACGGTGCACGGCGACTTCGCCACCGCGCCGCCCTCGCCCTGGTCCGCCAGGAACGACGACACCCAGGACAGCGTCGAGTTCCAGTTGACGGTGATCTCGTTCGTCGACCACGACTCGATGTCGTCGAGGTAGCAGAACTGCGGCTTGCAGCCCGGCAGGATCTTCGACGCGACCGGGTCCTGGATCGAGGAGTTCGGGCCGCCGGACAGCGACCCGGCCGGCGGGTTGGGCAGCGCCGGGTTGAGCTGGTGGGCGTACATCCGCGAGTGCTGGTTGTGCGAGTTCCGCTCGCCGTAGCCGGTCACGTAGGACTGGTTGAGCGCGTTGCGGCCGAGGATGTAGTCCATGCCCGTCAGCACACCGTCGCGCAGCGCGGTGTCGCCGCTGATGTCGTACGCGGTGGCGATGACGACCAGGTTGTTCATGATGAGGCCGTTGGAGCCCCAGTCGAACTTCCCGTTCGTCGGGTTGTAGGCGATGTTGTACGCGTTGCCCCGCACCGTCCGCAGGTAGCCGCGGCCACCGTCCACAACGGACTGCCGCACCCGCGCCCGGTCGGGCAGCGCGTTGGGCACGGTCGCCAGGTCGAGCCGGCCGGCCGTCGCGGTGAACTTCCAGTCGAAGCCCTCCGGGCGGAACACGTCGGCGGTGTGCCACGGCGACGCCACGACCGCGTCCTGGTAGGCCTTCTCGCCGGTGCTGATGAACAGCTCCGCCGCGGCCCAGTAGAACTCGTCGGTCACGTTGTCGTCGTCGTACGCGCCGCCGCCGGTGCCGTCGGTGACGAGGGCGTAGCGGGCCGGGTTGGCCAGCGCCGCCGTGTACGCCGTCCGCGCCGCGGCCAGGAGCTTCGCCGCGAACGCCTTGTCGTACGGCTGGAAGAGCCGGGCGCCCTGAGCGGCGGTGGCGGCGAGGTTGAGCGTCGCGGCCGTCGACGGCGCGTGCAGCTCGCGCGGCTGCGGGTCGGCTGCGGGGTCGAGCGGCAGGCCGGTCCAGGCCGCGTCGTGCACCTTGTGGTGGACCATGCCGGCCAGGGGCTTACCGGCGGGCACCTGCATGCGCAGCATGAACTCCAGCTCCCAGCGCGCCTCGTCGAGGACGTCGGGCACCTGGTTGCCGTGCTCCGGGATGCGCAGCGAGCCGTCGCCGAGCTTGTCCGCGCGGGCGCCGGCCGCGACCTTGGTCCGCTCGAAGGTGCTCAGCAGCTGGTACACCGAGATGCCGCCGTTGACGACGTACTTGCCGTGGTCGCCGGCGTCGTACCAGCCGCCGCGCACGTCGAGCCGGTAGTCGCAGACGCCGGGCTGGCACGGCACGTCGGTGTCGCCCTGGTTGGGCGCGACGCCGAGGTGACCGGCGGCGCGGGCGTAGCCGGGGGCGATGCTGTCGAGGATCTCGATGCCGCTGCGCTGGGTGTAATACCACGACAGCGAGTCGGCGCGCAGCTTCTCGTAGGCGTCGTTGACGCCGATGTCGAAGGGCACGCTGGTCTCGCCGTCGGCGGTGAGCGTGTAGCCCGCGCCCTTGACGGCGTACGAGCTGAAGTCGGCCGTCTGGACGTTCTGGCCGGACGTGGCGTCGACGCCGGCGGGGGTGGTCGTGCCGGTGGCGACGACCGCGCCGGCAGCGTTGCGCAGCTGCCACGGCAGGCCCGCGGTCGCCTCGGTGACGACCGTGGCGGCCTTCGGGCCGTTGGTGAGGTAACCGACCTGGTTGACCCGCACCCGCGGGCCGGTGTCCGGCACGTACACGGGCGGCGGCGCACCTCCCTGCAGTGAGATGTCGTCGAGGCACAGCGTCCACGCGACGGCGCTGCCGCCGACCTGGAACGCGACCTGACCCGCGTCGGTGTCGGCCGCCGCGGTGAAGGTGTAACTGTACGTCTGCGGCGTCTCGGTCAGCGCCGGCGCCGCGGACAGTTCCTGCGTGTATGGCGGCGCAGCGAGCTGCACATTCGCCCGGACGGTCACCGGCGTGGTGGCGCTGGCCGAGAAGGAGAGCTTGTAGGACTCGCCCGCCTCCAGCTTGACCGCGTTCTGCCCGATGATGGCGTCCCACGGGTTGGTGGTCCCGGCGGGGATGGTCGCGCACAGCCTGCCGGCCACGACGGCGGCCGGAGCGTTGCCGGTCCACCACCACGGGTCGGTGCCGCTGTCGAAGGTGCCGTTGACGATCTGTTCGGCCGGATCGGCGAATGCGGCGGATGCGGTCATCGGCACGACCAGCACCGCCGCTACTAAGGCAAGCGAGAGTTTGCGCTTCACACAGACACCCCTTGTGGCGGAAGGGAAATGGGAGCGCTCCCACTGTGGCCCACGGCACACGGAGTGTCAATAGGTGCTCAACGTTTGAGCGTCGGGAACACGTACCAGACGACGATGAACGAGATCCCCAGCGCGGCGCCGACCGCGATCGCCCATGACGTGGCGACGACGACCTCGAAGACCAGGAAGACCGCGCCGACCACCGACAGCCACAGGAACACCAGCCCGATCCCGGCCAGGGTGCTGCTGGACTCCACGAGTTCCTTCTTGCGTCCCCGGCGGAACAGGATCCGGTGGTGGCTGACGGGCGCGATCAGGCACAGCGTGGCCAGGGCGGTGAGCAGCAGCGTCACGATGTACGTGCCGCGCTGGATGTCCGTGATCTCGGCGAACCGCTGGTTGAAGGGGATCACCAGCAGGAACGCGAACAGGATCTGCACCCCGGTCTGGGCGACCCGCAGCTCCTGGAGCAATTCATTCCAGTTCCGGTCGAACCGCTCATCTGGGGTCTCGTCGCGATCGGCCATGCGGGTTCAATTACCCAACGGGTCGGCGGGACGAACTTGGCGATCGGGCCAAACCCGGCGCGTCGGGGCTGCGACCGACCGCATGCTGGGCTTATGGTCGCGAACGTGAGCGCACCCTTCGATGAGTTGACGTCCGGTCGACGCGCGTGGATCGCCCGGGCCGGACTGGCCGAGCTCGCGTCCGCCGTGGGACGACCCGGCCGCCTGGCGGTCGCCGCCCGCCCCGACCTGCTGGCGCGGGTCGACCAGCACGCCGCCGCGATCCGGGAGTCCCTCGGCGGCACGCTGCTCGACCCGGTGGCCCTCGCCGGTTACGCGGCGGCGATCCGCGACGCCGCCCGGGACGCGGGCGAGACCCTGGACGACTGGTCCCGCCCGACGTGGGCGATGCTCCGCCTACTGGCGGTCTGCTCGCTGATCCCGGCCTAGGAACTACCTGAGGAAGCGCTTGTCCGCGTGCAGCGGGTCCGCCAGCCGGATGGTGATGAACTCGTTGTTGTCGGGCTGTCCCGGCGTACGGCCGTTGGAGAACGGGAAGTTGTTGTCGTTGACCACGCCGAGCGTGCGGTCGTCGAGGATGACGACGTCCTCGATGGTCTGGAACGGGAACGTGAACGTGTCGGCGCTGCCACCCAGGTGGCGCGGGTCGGCGATGTTCATGAGGTCCGCGACCAGGGTCTTGTCGAGTTTGCCGTCGCGGTTGCGGTCGCGCCTGTCGGCGAGGTAGATCCGCTTGAACTTCGCGGTCGCGCCCTGGCCGTTGTCGCGCTCGATGACGAGGAAGCGGTCGTCGTCGACGGCGATGGCGTCGCCGATCGCGTTGGCCGGGTCCTCCAGCTGGTAGATCCAGCGCTTCCCCGTGTACTTCGCCGAGGCCACGTCGAACTCGTTGAGCCGCAGCGATCCGGCGGTGTCGCCCGCGACGGTGCCCTCCAGCAGGGCGTACAGCTTCCGGCCGTCGGGCGACTGGGCGAGGCCCTCGAAGCCCTTGCTGCTGTTGAGGTTCGGGTTCCCGGCCGGGTTCTCCGGCGCGCGGACCCCGTCGAGCGGGATCGGCGCCTGCAGCAGCCGGCCCGCGCGGTCGAAGTGCAGCAGGTACGGGCCGAACTCGTCGCCGATCCAGTAGGTGCCGTCCTTGGCCCGCTGGATCGACTCGACGTCGAAGTCGGACCCGGTGAGCACCCGGTCGGGCCGGGTCAGCGCGAACGGCACGAAGCTGTTCGGGTCGGTGAGGTTGATGCCGCCGACCACGTCGACCGTTTTGGTGCGGTAGTCCGGCGCGACCCGTTGGATGCGCAGCACGAAGTCGGCGCTGTTGGCCTTGTTGCCGTAGCCGTTGTCCGACAGCACGTCGAACGTGCCGTCGCCGTTGCGGACGATGCCGCTGAAGCCCTGGATCGGCTGGTCGGCGAACGGCGGGGTGATCCCGTTGGACGGCGTGCCGCCCAGCAGCGAGCCCGACGGGTCGCTGGCGGAGACGAACGTGGCCGCCGGCAACGCGGCGAATCCGGTCAGGGTGACGCGGCCTTCAGCCTTGGGCGCGGCAACGGCGCTGGGCGCGGCGAGCGCCAGTGTCAGTACGCCGAGACTTGCGCCGATTCCGGCTCGTCTGAGATTCCTCATGGTCCGCGACGCTAGGAGGCCAGAGTGAACCGCCTACGTTTTCTTGATGATGGCGCCGAGAAGCGTGCGCAGCCGATCGACGACGGCCGGTGCGTCGGTGATGGTGCCGCCGTCCTGGTAGTAGACGAACGACGCCCGCACGACCAGCTCGCCGTCGGCGGTCTCCACGTATGCCTGGCCGGCGTCGGCGAACGAGAACGTGGTCGCGTCGATCTGCTTCGCGTCCGCCGCCGCGTCCCTGTCGTAGGCGACCTGCTGCGGCGCGCCCATCGAAGGGCGGACGACCGAGAGGAACAGGTAGAAGCCGCCGGAGGCGCCGTCGATCGCGCACGCCTTGAGCGAGTCGGTGTCGCGGCGCTCCTTCTCGCCCGGCGCCTCGCCGAGCGCCGCCTTGAGCTGGTCGTCGGTGGCGAGGCCGCACACGTCGACGGTGTCGTAGATCCCGCCGTTGCGCTGTGTGCCGGGCTGTTGCGCCTTGCCGGACGTGTCATCGCCGCAGCCGGCGAGCGCCAGGACGACGCCCGCCGACAGCACGGCTTTCCGTAGGGTCACGCAAGCTTTCTACACGGGTTTCAGACGCGGCCGAAGTCCTGGGTCCAGTACGGGGTCCCGTCGGCCTTGTACGCGACGCCGACGCCGACCGCGACGGAGCCGCAGTTGAGGATGTTGGCCTTGTGGCCGGGGCTGGCGATCCAGCCGTCGACGACCTCCTTGGGCGAGCGGTAGCCCCAGGCGATGTTCTCCGCCGACGCCCCGGTGGTGTACCCGGCCGCGACCTCACGCTGCACGAACGTGCTGCCGTTGGATCCGGTGTGGCTGAAGAAGTTGTTCGTCACCATGTCGGTGCTGTGCGCGCGGGCGGCGGCGACCAGCTTGGTGTCGATGCGCATGGCGCCGCAGCCGTTGGCGACGCGGTAGTTGTTGGTGAGCGTGACGACCTCGGTCTCCAGCGAGCTGCTCTCCACCGGCTTGGTGGTGACCGGCGTGGTGACCGGCTTGGTGACCGGCTTGGTGACCGGCTTCTTGGCCGTGGTCTTCTTCTTTTTCTTCTTCTTGGTCTTGGACACCGCGGCGGCGACGTCCACACTCGCGACCGCGTCACCGGCGGCGGTGACGACCTGGGCGGCGGCGGGGGCGGCCGACGCTGCGGTGGCGGTGAGGGTGAAGCCGAGCGGCGCCGCGAGCAGCACGGCGGCGAGGACGGTGGCACGGCGAGGGAACCGGGTCACGATGAGAAAACCTTCCGTCGGTGAGCTTGACGCAATGGGTATCGGGTCGCTCACAGCCCGGCTGAGGAGGTCAACCGGCACGCAACGGTCGGCAACCACTCGGCTACCCGTGCGGGTGGGTCCCTAGTGGACGGCCCCGCGAAGTTCCGTCAAAGGTTGGAGGGCGGCAGCCCCGGGCATCCATACGGTTGAGTCACACACCGAATGAAGGAGCTGCAATGTCCAAACTGGTCAGGCCCCGGGACAACCGTTGGATCGCCGGCGTCTGCTCCGGCCTCGCCCGCCGGTTCGGCATGTCGCCCAATGTCATGCGGTTCATCTTCGTGATCTCGTGCCTGCTGCCGGGCCCGCAGTTCGTGGTCTACATCGTGCTGTGGGTGCTGATGCCCGACGAGTCGAGCTCGCCCAGTTACAACTGAGGTCCGCACGGGTGCGCTCCGGGTTCGCCGGTCAACCGGGCAGCCGGGCGGTCGAACTCGGAGGCATGTTCAAAGACCTCGCCGAAGCCACCCGTCACACCGCCGCCCGCTCGACCCTCAACGGGTTGATGACCTGGCTCGGCGAGTCCGGTCTGGCGGCCGCCGCCTCGTCCGCCGGCCTGCGGGCAGCGGTCGACCAGCACGCCGCCTCGGTCCGCGACGCGCTCGGCGACCCGGAGCACGGCCCGAACGCCATCGCCCTGGCCAGCTACGCCACCGGCGTCCGCGACGCGCTCATCGAGGCGCGGTGGCAGCTGCCGCCCACGTCGGAGGTGGACTGGTCGACGGCCGAGTGGCCGACGGTCCGCCTGATCTCCATCTGCGCCCTGGCCCGGGCCGGCGGTCACATCTGACGGTCGCCGCCCGGCCCGTGATCCGGAAGACTTCTGGTCGTCAGGGCGACAATTCCTCTTCCGGATCACGAGAAAACCGCGACGCGCCGGCGCTCCTGCGGGTGGAGCCGAGGAAGGCGGCCGCTACCGCACCCGCCACACAGACCACGGCCGTGATCAGGAAGATCTCCCGATACTCGGTGCGCAGCGCGTCCCGCAGGGCGTCGGCGTAGGCCGCCATCAGGCGCTTCTGCTCCTCGGCGGGCTTGCCGAACACCAGCGGGAAGTCCAGCTCCGCGGTCAGCTCGTGGAAGCGGTGCAGCCCCCACGCCGTCAGTGCGGCCACCCCGATCAGCATGCCCATCGTCCGCGCCACGACCACCGCCGACGACGCCACCCCGTGCTGCGCCGCCGGCGTCGCCCGCAGCGCCGCGGCCGACAGCGGCGCGATGACCAGCCCGAGCCCCAGCCCCGCGAGCGCGAGGTCCGTGTCCAGCCTGGGCAGGATCCCCGCATACCGCGCGCCGAGCACGTCGGCGGGCCAGCTCGCGACGAGCAGATACGCGACGGCCGCGAGCAGCAGCCCGCCGACCGTGACGACCCGCTCGCCGAGCCGGCCACCGCGCAGGAGGAGGCCGCCGAGGACAGCGCCGACGGGGAGGGCGATCAGGAAGCGGGTCAGGACCAGGGTGGCCTCGACACCTGATTTGCCGAGGAGCGTCTGTGCGACCAGCTCGACGTCGACCAGGGTCACCATCAGGGCCACGCCGGCGCAGAAGCTGGCGGTGAGGGCGGCGAAGAACGGGCCCTTCGCGGCGCCGGTCAGGTCGAGCAGCCGGGTGCGGGCCCTGCGCTCCCACAGCACGAAGAGGACGGTCACGACGGCGGCGCCGGCGAGGACCGGCCAGCCCCATGAGGGCAGGACGGATCGCTCGGGGTCGGGGTTGTACAGGGCGACGACGACCGCGCCGAGGACGAGCGCGAGCAGCAGCCCCCCGACGAGGTCGGTCCTGCGCGGCGCCGCCGAGGCGGCCGGGCCGCCGGGCACTGCGCGCCAGACGAGGACGATCGCGACGGCGACGAGCGGCAGGTTGAGCCAGAAGATGCCGCGCCAGCTGCCGAGGAGGGCGGCGACGGCCACCCCATAGAGCGGGCCGAGGACGCTGCCGAGCTCCTGCGCCGCGCCGACGGTGCCGAGCACGAGGTGCCGGCCGCGATCGGGCCACAGGTCGCTGACGAGGGCGACGGTGACCGGCAGCAGCGCGCCGCCGGCGATGCCCTGCAGGGTGCGGCCGCTGGTGAGCAGCCAGAGGGACTCGCCGGAGGCGGCGGTCAGCGCGGAGCCGGCGCCGAAGCCGAGCAGGCTCGCCACCAGCAGCGCTCGGCGCCCGAAGCGGTCCGACAGCGACCCGAGCAGCGGCATCCCGGCGACATAGCCGAGCAGGAAGCCGGTCACGACCGGGGTGACCCGCTCCAGCCGGTTGTCGGCGATGTGCAGCGAGTCCATGATGTCGGTGAGGACCCCGACGACCACGTAGGCGTCGAGCGCGGCGAGCAGCACCGCCACCCCGCCCACGCCGATGGCGAGCCGCCGCCGGGTGCCGCCGGGCGCGGCCTGCACCAGGGTGTCCATCCGGCTACTTCGGCGGGGCGATGGTGACCGGGGCGTCGAACTCCTTGAACGTGATCGTGACCGTGCCGCCCTTGGCCTCGCCGACGGCGGGCAGGGTGAACGCGGCCTTCAGCAGCTTCTTGCCGTCCTTGGCGATCCAGAACCTGCCGGGCACCGTGCCGGTCACGCCGGGCACCACGTTGACCAGGGTCTGCGAGGAGTTGTCGGCGGCGACCCGATAGGTCTCCTGGCCGTCGACGGTCTCGGCGGCCTCGGTCTTGCCGCCGGTGGCGGTGCCGACGACCTTGGCGATGCCGCGCCCGGGATCGAGGATCGCCGAGGGGTCGTAGACGGAGGCGGCGAGGGCCAGCGGCAGCTGCTGATAGTCACCGGTGGGGCCCTTGAGATACATGGTCTGGCCCACGATGGTGAACGCCAGGTCGACCGTCGCGCCCATCTGCTCGACCTGTGCGGTGCCCTGGGCGTTGCCCTCCTTGGTCAGCACGCCGTCGGCGCGCTTGAGCGCCACGCCGGCGATGGTGCCGTCGGCGCTGATGAGGAACTTCGCCGTCGTGATCCCGCCCATCGCGGTGGCGGACTCCTTGAGCAGTCCGTCGGCGGCCGGCAGGTTGGGATCCGCCTTCCCCGGCGCGTCCTCCTCGGACGTGCTGGTGCAGCCGGTCAGGGCGACGAGGAGCAGCGCGGCGGCTGTGGCGCCGCCCAGCAGAGCACGGGTGCGGGACATACCGGCATGCTAGACCGAGCAGCGAAACAACGGGCGCGCCGTGACCGTGCGCGACACCCGCGTCACCGGCCGGCGAGGAGCTCGGCGACCGCCCGGCCGGCGGCCGCCGTCGCGCCGAACGTGGCGATGTGCAGGTCGCCGCGCGGTGCGGCGGGCACGCCCATCTCGACCACCACCGCGTCGGGGCGCACGGCGAGCGAGGCCCGCAGCGCGTCGGTGATCCACGGGTAGCGGTGCGGGTCTCGCACGACCAGCAGCAACGGACGACCGAGGGACGCCTGCAGCGCGTCGGGCAGGCCTGCCTCCGACGACAGGCGCACGCCCAAGGTGTCCGGCACCAGCTCGGCGAGGGGCGCGATGAGCCCCCACGGCGTCTCCGGGGCGATCGCGAAGTTGAGCTCCGGCTGGAACTCGATCACGTACGCGGGAGCGGTGAGCGGGAACGTCGCGTCCGGGGCGGTGATGCGCAGCGCCCGCCGGGCCGCGGACAGCCCGAGCGCGGAGGCCCTGGGATCCACCGGTACGCGGGGCGCGGCGGCGGACCAGGCGGCCAGCCGGGCGACCCGGGCGGCGGCGTCGGCGAGCCGCGACTCGGGCAGCTCCCCGGCGCGCACGGCGGCGACGATGGCGTCGCGCAGCTGGGTGGCGGTCTCCTCGTCGGCGTGGTCACCGCCGACACAGATCGCGTCGGCGCCGGCGGCCAGCGCGAGGACGGTGGCGTGGGCGATGCCGAAGCGGTCGGAGATGGCCCGCATCTCGATGCCGTCGGTGACGATCAGGCCCTGGAAGCCGAGCTCTTCGCGGAGCAGCTCGGTCATGATCCGGCGGCTGAGCGTGGCCGGCAGCTCCGGGTCGAGCGCGGGGACGCGCAGGTGGGCGCTCATGACGGCCTGGACGCCGGCGGCGATCGCCGCGCGGAACGGCACCAGCTCGGTCGCGTCGAGGTCGGCCCGCCCGGCCTTGATGATCGGCACGTCCAGGTGGGAGTCGACGCTGGTGTTGCCGTGGCCGGGGAAGTGCTTCGCACAGGCCGCGACCCCGGCCTCCTGCAGCCCGGTGATCCACGCGGCGGTGTGCCGGGCGACCCGCGCGGGCTCGGCGCCGAACGCGCGGGAGCCGATGACCGGGTTGTTGGGGTCGGAGTTGACGTCGGCGTCCGGCGCGTAGTCGAAGGTGATGCCGACCGATGCCAGATCGCGGCCGATGTGACAGGCAACCTCGCGGGTCAGCGCCGGGTCGTCGATCGCGCCGAGAGCGAGGTTGCCGGGCCACGGGCTGCCGTTGTGCGCGTCGATGCGGGTGACGTCCCCGGCCTCCTCGTCGATGGCGACGATGACGTCGGGACGCTCCGCGCGCAGCGCCGCGGTCAGCTCGGCGACCTGGTCACGGTCGACGACGTTGCGGGCGAAGAGCACGACGCCGCCGAGCCCTTCGGCGAGGCGGCGGCGGACCCACGGCGGGGGCTCCTTGCCCACGAACCCCGGCTGGAGCACGGCGTTCGCCATGCTCACCAGGTCGTCCCCCGTGCTTGCGTCCATGCGTCAAACCACCCTTCGCGCCTGGCGAGAATGGTCACATCACATCTCAGTAATAGTCAAGAAACCTTCCAGTAGTTAACGATGCCGTCATCGATGTGGGCGAATGGTCCAGACGACCGTCATCTCGGTGGTCACGGCCCCGTCGGCCCGCGTGACCTCGATGGCGACGGGAAACTCGGGGCGCTCGCCCGTCTGGAGCTCGGCCAGAACATCCCTGACGGGGCGGCCGAGCCGGGCAACGGCCCGGACCGGTCCGGCGGCGAGTTTGCGGTACGCGATGTCGGCCCGCACCGCGAGCGGGGTGCCGAGCGCGAGGTGCTCGCCGAACGCCGCCATCACCACCGCGCCCGACGCTGTCTCGGCGAGCGTGAAGATCGCGCCCGCGTGCGGCCCGGCGACGTGGTTGTGCAGCCGCTCCTCGTCGGGGAGCGTGGCGGTGGCGCTGATGTCGTCGCCGTCCACGCGCACGTCGGTGATCTCGATACCGACGGTGCGCGCGAACGGGACCGCGTCGATCAGGGCCTTGGCAACAAAGGTCATACGGCAATGTTACCGGCCAGTAGCCACGCTCAGAAGAGCTCGCCGATCGTGTGGATGATGTTGACGTAGAAGTTGCCCTCGATCGGGCGGAACACCTGGAACGGCTCGTGCGGCTCACCGACGAACGGGCGCAGCGTCCACGCCAGCTGGGTGCCGACGAAACCGAACAGCAGGATCCACACGTGCAGCAGCGTCATGCTGGCCGGCCGCTCACCCGGCGCCAGGTCCGCGGTCGCGACGGGCCGCTGGCCGGGCAGGGGCGGCGCCACCGGATACGCGTAGCGGCCGTCGGGCATCAGCAGCGACTGCTTCGGCGGATACACCACGGCGGTCTGGACCGCCCCGTTGGACTGCTGGGGCGGCGCGGCCCCGACCGACACCGACGCGGCCGGGACAGCCGCCTTGCTCTCGCCCGTGTCGCTCGTCCCGGCGGGCGCCGGCGACACCGGCGCGTCGTCCGAGGGGATGGCGAGCTCGGCGACCGCTTCGGCCTCGGCCCGCTCCTGCGCCGCCTGCGCCTCGCGCTTCGCCGCCGCGGCCGTTGCGGTGTGGGCGTTCAGCGCGTGCATGCCGCTGGTGAGGAACTTGAGCCCGACGAACGCGGTCATCGCCAGGATCGCCACGTTGAGAATCTTGTAGAACGAGTAGCTGAACGCGGTGAGCAGGAAGAACAGGCTGATCGGTGCGAACGCCAGCGACAGCACGGCGGTCACCGTGATCGTGACCATGACCAGCGCGAGTGCCTGCCGGACCTGGAGCCTGGCGCCGAACACCAGGTTGAACAGGTAGAGCGTCGGCAGGCAGATCGCGAGCGTCATCAGGAACAGCAGCGGCAGCTTGAGCGCGGACAGGCCCGCCTGACCGAAGCTGTGCGAGGCGCCCAGCACCGCCCCGTAGCAGGCGAGCGCCAGCACCGAGCTGGTGAGCATCTGCAACGTGAGCTTGCCGAGGTCGCGCTCCTCGCCGATCTGGCGCCAGATCGAGTCCCGGTCGCGGAGGATCCGCTCGATGATGAGCAGTCCGCTACCGGGCTGCTGGCCGGTGCCTGTCGTGCCGTAAGCCGCCATCGGAACAATCCCTACGTCAGAGGGCCAGTTCGCCGCAGGCTAAAGCAGCCGCGTCACTCAGCGCCACCCCACGTCGATGCGTTGTCCCCTTTCGTCGAAAAAGTGCAGTGCTTCCATCCGAACGGCGACAGTCAATGGGTGACCGTGCGTGACCGCCGGATACGGCGCGAGTCGCACCGCAAGCTCCGCCGGGCGGCGGTGGTGGCGGCCCGGGTCGCTCAGGACGCTGTCGCGCTGGGGCGCGCGACGGCCGCCGCGGCCGTTGCCGGCGCCGACGAGCTCCAGCTCATCGGAGCCGCCGCCGGTGCGGCCGGTGAGCTTGCTGACGAAGCGCTTCAGCCCGCCCCCGTTGATCGGGATGTCGGTCGGCGGCGCGCCGATCTCGTCGACGATGACGGCGGTCGCGCCGATGTCGAGGAACGCGAGCGACTCGTGGCCGTGGTGCTCCAGGTAGCGGATCCGCCCGCGCAGCACGTCGCCGCCGGTCGTGTCCGGCACCGGGGTGAGCGCCTCGGCGCGCACGCCGATGACGATCCGCTCGCCGTGGAAGTGCGCGACCTGGCGGGAGCGCAGATCATTCCACGGCAGGTGCAGCACCTGGTCGCCCATGTGCAGCGCGATGTGCCGGTCGAGGTGCACGTAGACCTCGGCCTCGAGCAGGTTCATCCGGGGGCTGCCGAGGAACGCGGCGACGTAGAGCGTGGCCGGCCGCCCGTACACCTGGGTGGGTGTACCGACGTCCTGGAGCACGCCCTTGCGCAGGATCGCGACCCGGTCGGCCATGGTGAGCGCCTCGGCCTGGTCGTGCGTGACGTAGATGGTCGTGACCCCGAGCTCGCGGACCAGGCCGGAGATCTCCGCGCGCAGCTCGGCCCGCAGCCCGCTGTCCAGGTTGGACAGCGGCTCGTCCATGAGGAAGAGCTTCGGCCGGCGGACGATGGCGCGACCCATCGCCACCCGCTGGCGCTGGCCACCGGAGAGCTGCCCGGGCTTGCGGGCGAGCACGTCGCCGATGCCCAGCGCGCTGGCGACCTCGGCGACCTGCTCCGCCCGCGGCTCCGGCTCGACCCCGGACAGCCGCAAGGGGAAGCCGATGTTCTCCCCGACGGTCATGTGCGGATACAGCGCGAAGTCCTGGAAGACCATGGCGACACCGCGCTCCCGCGGTGGGAGATCATTGGCGAGGTCGCCGTCGAGCATGATGGCACCCGAGGTCGGGTCCTCAAGGCCGGCGACCATCCGCAGCAAGGTCGACTTGCCGCAGCCGCTGGGACCGAGGAGCACCATGAACTCGCCCTGTCCCACGTCAAGGTTCACTCGGTCGACGGCCACCGTGCCGTCGGCGAAAACCTTCATCACATCTTTGAGTGCGACGGTAGCCACCGTCACCTCCGCCCCAGGTCAGCAGTGCAGTTCGCGGATAACTCAGTTACCCCGAGTCAAGTACTGTGACGAGGGGCACGCAAGTTGGTCCATCGGGTAAATGACCAGTGTTCAGCGTGTTACCGCGCAACTACTGCAAGGGAAGTTGACAGTGACGCCGCCCGCTATGACGCGGGGAAGTTTACGGTCACCGACGTGTATCCGAGAGCCCCCAGGAACTGCTGGAGCATCTTGCGGGTGTTCTCCTCCGCGCGCTTGCCGAGACCGGCCTCCTTGGCCGCCGCGCCGATCTTCTCCTCGGCGAGCTTGTAGACCTCCTGGAGCCGGTTCGGGTCCGACTTGAAGGCGTCCGCGAGCCGGTTGAACAGACCGCGGTCCTCCTGGTAGACGTAGCTGCGGTCGTTGTTGATCCGCACCGGGCGCAGCTGCGGCGCCGGCAGCGTGATCTCGACCGTCCGCCGGTCGTCGGACTCCTTCACCGCGCCCTGCCCGATCCCGGCGAAGTCGACATAGACCTCCACCGACCCGGCGGCGACGAACAGGATCCGCTCGTTGACCAGGAAGTCCGGGATGTACTTGCGGTCCTTCTGCACGTCGACGATGACCTCGAAGTTGCCCTCGGCGGCGACATACTGGCTCAGGTCCTGCACGGACTTGAGCAGCGCGGGGCCGCTGCGGTCGGTCTGCTCCTTCGCGAACGGGTTCTTCAGGTCGGGGAACAGGCCGATCGTCTTGGCACCGAGCACCAGCGCGACGATCAGGCCGATCGTGGCGACCAGCCAGAACAGGCCGCGCATCGCGCCGCCGCCGGCCTTGACGGGCACGACGATCGGCTCTGGGCGCTCCCGCGGATCGACCCGGTCGCCGATCCTGGGCGACCAGCCCTTGCCCTTGTCGTCAGCGGGCCCCGACTCGATCTCGGGGTATTCGGCGGTCCTCGGGCTCGGGTCGCGCCGTTGCGTCGGCACGTCGTCCGAGTCGTCGGGGGTCACGGTTTCGTCGTTGCGGGCCATGCTGACTCCTCCGGGAGGATCTTCTCCCTATCACGGTAGAGGGGTCCGTAAAGCGCCGCGAATCGATCTCAGCCGAACGCGGCGAGTCCCGTCAGCTTCTGGCCGATGACCAGCTGATGGATCTCCGAGGTCCCCTCGTACGTGAGCACCGTCTCCAGGTTGGCGGCGTGCCGCATCACCGGATACTCCGCGCTGATGCCGTTGGCGCCGAGGACGGTGCGGCACTGCCGGGCGATGGCGAGGGCCTCCCGGACGTTGTTGAGCTTGCCGACGCTGACCTGCTCGGGCCTGAGCACCCCGGCGTCGGCGCGGCGGCCGAGGTGCACCGCCAGGAGATAGCCCTTCTGCAGCTCGACGGCGGCGTCGGCGAACTTCGCCTGGGTCAGCTGGAAGCCGGCGATCGGCTTGCCGAACTGCTCCCGCGCCCCGGCGTAGTCCAGCGCGGTGTGCAGGCTGTCGCGGGCGGCGCCGAGCGCGCCCCACACGATGCCGTACCGCGCCTCGGTGAGACACGACAGCGGTGCCTTCAGTCCCTTCGCGTCCGGCAGGAGCGCGCCGGCCGGCAGCCGCACCCCGTCGAGGACGATCTCGCCGGTGCACGAGGCCCGCAGCGACAGCTTGTGCCGCACCTCGCGGGCCGTCACGCCCGGCGTGTCCATCGGCACGACGAACCCGTTGACGCCCGCCTCGGTGCGCGCCCACACGACGGCCACGTCGGCGACCGGAGCGTTGGTGATCCACATCTTGGTGCCGTCGAGGATCCAGTCGTCGCCGTCGCGGCGGGCCCGGGTCGCCATGGAGCCCGGGTCGGAGCCGTGGTCGGGCTCGGTCAGGCCGAAGCACCCGATGAGGTCGCCGGTCGCCATGCCGGGCAGCCAGCGGTCCTTGTGCTCGTCGGAGCCGAACTTCCAGATCGCGAACATCGCCAGGGAGCCCTGGACGCTGACCAGGCTGCGGACGCCGGAGTCGCCGGCCTCCAGCTCCAGGCACGCCAGGCCGTAGGCGACGGCGGACGACCCGGCGCACCCGTAGCCGGTCAGGTGCATGCCGAGCAGCCCGACGGAGGCGAACTCCTTGGCCAGCTCGCGGACCGGCACCTGACCCCGCTCATACCAGTCGGCCACGTTCGGGCGGACATGGTCGTCGACGACGCGCCGGACGACGGCACGGATCGCCAGCTCCTCCTCGGAGTGCAGCGCGTCGACGTCCAGCAGGTCCAGGGGCCGAGTCGTCATAACTAACACTGTAAGCCTAGGCGGACCGGCGATGCCGCCGCCCGGATGGGACGGCCCTCAGATGGCACGGGATGGCACGGGATCGTGCGGGACGACCGCGGGTGGCGTCAGCCCGGCGAAGACAGCCCGCAGCGGCCTTGAACCCGGCGGACACGGACGGCGGTGGACGGCGGCCCGGCGGAGACGGCCGGTGGCCGCCCCCGCCGCGCGCGTCACGCCTGCAGGACTCTCGCGTGGATCGAGGTGCGTTGTTGCAGCGCCGCGCGCAGCGCGCGGTGCAGCCCGTCCTCCAGATACAACCCGTTCTCCCACTGGACCACGTGCGGGAACAGGTCGCCGTAGAACGTGGAGTCCTCGGCGAGCAGCTTGTCGAGCGCCAGCTCCCGCTTCGTGGTGATGAGCTGGTCGAGCCACACCTGGCGCGGCGGGATCTCGGACCACTGTTTCAGCGTCAGCCCATGTTCCGGATAAGGCCGACCGTCGCGGACCGCCTTGAAGATCATGAACGTCTCACCCCCCTGACCGTGCCAGGGTACCGACCCGGTGCGACAGAACCGACGCCCAGCGTGGTCACAAGTCGATGCTGGCGCTCCAGTGGCCGTGGTGGGTGATGGTCTGCGACTCACGGCGGCCACGTTTGAGGGACGGCGACTTCGTGTCCGGCGCCCGGTAGCCGATGGTCATGGCGCCGATCGGCGTGTATTCGTCCGGCACCCCGAACGCCGACCGGTAGGCCGCGTCGGAGGCCGGCGGGATGCCGAAGAAGCACGCGCCCAGGCCCTCGTCGACCGCGCCGAGCAGCACCAGCAGGCTCGCCATGCCAGTGTCGATGTGCCAGTAGGGCACCGGCCAGCGGGCCTCGTCGCGGTCGGTCCAGCCCTTGTCGGGCTCGGCGTAGCGGTCGAGATACGCGTCGCGGTGGCTGTGCGGCACGACGATCACCGGTGCCTGGCTCATCCCGTCCAGCCACGAGGTCGCGCCGTCGGGCGGCGTGGTCGCCGCCCAGAACCTCGCCCGGTCCTCGGCCGACGTCAGGACGAGGAACTCCCAGCCCTGCGAGAAGCCCGCCGAGGGGGCGTGCGTCGCATACCCCAGCAGCTTGTCGACCAGCGCCGGGTCCACCGGGCGCGACGCGTCGTAGTTGCGCACCATCCGCCGCCGGCGGATCGCCTCAGACAGTTCCACGGATCCCCCAAACCCCCTGCCAGGACGTTCCCGGCTCCAGGGTCACCACATCACGCCCGGAGCGGAACGCGTCGGGCGGGCAGGTCATCGGCTCGATGGCGAGCGCCTTGCGCAGCCGATCGGCGGGCAGCGTGTCGGAGGAGTACACCTGCCACCAGCCGAACGACGAGTCGGCCCAGACCGTGACGCCGCGACCGTCGGGCGCGGTGATGGTCACCTCCGAGCCGCCGTCGGCGTCGGGCTCCACCTCGCCGAAGGCCGTGTCGAGGACGGTGCCGCCGAGGCGGCGGCCCTCCAGGAAGTCGTACTCGGTGCCGGCCACGCGGGCCGCGCCGATCGGCAGGAGGCGGGAGTCGACGAGCAGCCGGCTGCGGGCCGGGACCTTCAGCGTGAGGTCGTCCACCGCCACGTCCGGCACCAGCACGTACGGGTGGGTGGCGAGGCCGAACGGCGCCGCCTGCGAGCCGGTGTTGGTCACCTCGTGCTCGGCGCGCAGGCCGGCCTCACCGACGGACCACGTCGTGCGCAGGCGCAGCGGCCACTGGTACCCCGGCTGCGGCACGAGGTCGTGCTCCAGCGTCACACTGTCGGGCGCGGCGTCGACGAGCCGCCAGCGGGTCCAGTTGACCAGACCGTGGATGGCGTTGTGCCGCTCGGGCTCGGTCAGGGGCAGCTGGAGGTGCTCGCCGCCGAACGCATACTGCCCGTCGCGGATGCGGTTGGGCCACGGGGCGAGGACCTGGCCGGCGCTGCCGACCGCGTGCTCCTCCTCGTCGAAACCGGCGATGACGTCGGCACCGTTGACGGTGTAACTGCGCACGCCACCGCCGACCTCGACGATGACGGCCTCATGGCCGCCCGAGGCGATCGTCCACTGTGTACCCGAAGGGGCGTGCGAGAGCTGCGCGGCGGCGGCGGTGTCCATGGCCGCGACAATATCCTCAGTCCGACCGGTCGGTGTACCGAAGCAGTACGGGAAATGTCAGGCCGATCAGGACCGCGACCGCGGCGGCCGCGATCCCGCCGCTGACCCAGGAGAACGTGACGCCGGTCGCGTCGGCCATCGAGCCGGCCCGAAGGTCACCGAGACGTGGACCTCCGGCGACCACGGCGAAGAACACACCCTGCAGCCGGCCCCGCATCGCGTCGGGCGCGCTGAGGAGCACCGTCTGCCGGTACACGCCGCTGATCATGTCGGCGGCTCCGGCCAGGGCCATGAAAGCTACACACGCCCACAGCCACGGAACCGCTCCGGCGGCCGCGACCGCGAGGCCCCAGCCGACGACGGCGAGCACGAGCGCGATGCCCTGCCGGTGGACGCGGCCGATCCAGCCGGACGTGAGGCCCGCGAGGGTCGAGCCGATCGCGATCGACGCGTAGAGCCAGCCCAGCGACGCCGGGCCGTAGCGCTGGTCGGCGACGACCGGGAAGAGGGCCTTGGGCATCGCGAGGACCATCGCCGCGATGTCGATCGCGAACGTCAGCAGGATGACCTTCGAGCCGGCGAGGAACCGCAGGCCCTCGCGGATGTCCCGGAGCCCGCCGGTGGGCTTGGTCACTCCGGCGGGCGGCAACGACGGCAGCCGCAGCGCCGCCCAGAGGACGATCGTGAAGAGCACGGCGTCGACGGCGTACGCGACGGCGAAGTCGGCGTTCGCGATCACCAGACCCGCGCCGACCGGGCCGAAGATCGAGGAGACGCTGGCGGCGGTGAAGCTCAGCGTGCTGGCCGCGGCGACCTCGCCCTCGCCGATCAGCGCCGGGATGATCGCCTGCCGGACGGGACTGTTCACGCCGAACGCCGCCGACTGGGCCGCGATCAGTGCGAGCATGAGATACGGGCTGTCCACGTGCAGCACCGCCTGCGCGAGCAGGCCGAGCGTCGTGAGCCACATCAGCGCGGAGCTGGTGAGCAGCACCTTGCGCCGGTCGAACGCGTCCGCGATCGCACCGCCCCAGATCGAGAACACGATCAGCGGCACCAGGCCGACGAAGCTCGCGATGCCCACCCACAGCGCCGACTTCGTGATCTCGTACACCTGGACCGGCACGGCGACCGCGGTGAACTGGACCCCGAAGAACGACACCGCGTTGCCCACGAAGATCCGCCGGTAGGCGACGTGCCGCAGCGGCCGGACGTCGATCACGTGCTTGCGCAGGGTCTCCTGCAGCGTCACGGCGCGAGTCGTTCGACGCGGCCGCCGGTGTACCGGAGGCGATCGTGCAGCCTGCTGGCACGGCCCTGCCAGAACTCCACTTCCTGCGGTCCGACCCGGTACCCGCCCCAGTGCGGGGGCGCCCCCGTCCTGTGCAGAGCCTCGGCTTCCTCCACGAGCACCCGCAGTTCGTCGCGGGAGCCGATCACCCGCGATTGTGGACTTGCCCACGCCCCGATCTGGGCGCCGGGCGGGCGGATCGCGAAGTACTCCTCGGTCTCCTCACGGGACACCTTCTCGACCGGACCGTTGACGATCACCTGGCGGTGCAGGGGGTACCACGGGAACACCAGGCAGGCCCGCGGGTTCTGCGCCAGGTCGGTGCCCTTGCGGGACTCATAGTTGGTGAAGAACGTGAATCCGCGCTGGTCATAGCCCTTGAGCAACACGGTCCGCGCGCTCGGCCGGCCGTCGCCGCCGGCGGTCGCCAGCAGCATCGCGTTGGGCTCCGGCAGGCCCGCCTCGACCGCGTCGGCGAACCATGTCGCGAACTGTTCGAGCCAGGTCCCGGCGAGCCCCTTCTCGGTCAGTTCGCCGGTGTACTCGTTCCTCATCCGCGATAAATCTTGCGGCGATGTGCTGGGTCTCACGCTCACATCCTTCCTCCGGCGATCACAGATGCGTGAAGATGTGTCACGTAGGACACATTTGAGCCCCCGTTCAGTCGGCGCCGGCACCCCGCCGGGGCGAAGATGTCAAAAGGGACCACCGGCGGGTAACAAACCTAGTCAGACACCCCCGAAACAGCAGGAGTGCGAGATGTCCGATTTCAAGCCGGGACTCGAGGGCGTCATCGCCTTCGAATCCGAGATCGCGGAGCCCGACAAGGAAGGCGGCGCGCTGCGCTATCGCGGCGTCGACATCGAGGATCTCATCGGCCAGGTGTCGTTCGGCAACGTTTGGGCGCTCCTGGTCGACGGCAAGTTCGGCCCCGGCCTGCCGCCGGCCGAGCCGTTCCCGGTGCCCGTGCACTCCGGCGACATCCGGGTGGACGTGCAGTCCGCGGTGGCCATGCTCGCGCCGTACTGGGGCCTCGGCCAGCTGCTGGACATCGAGACCACGCAGGCCCGCGAGGACCTCGCCCGGGTCAGCGTCACCGCGCTGTCGTTCGTCGCGCAGGCCGCCCGCGGCCTGGGCCTGCCGGCCGTGCCGCAGAAGGAGATCGACAAGGCGGACACGGTCGTCGAGCGCTTCATGCGGCGCTGGCGGGGTGACCCCGACCCGCGGCATGTCAAGGCCGTCGATGCGTACTTCATCTCCGCAGCCGAGCACGGCATGAACGCCTCCACGTTCACCACCCGGGTCGTCGCCTCCACCGGCGCCGACGCCGCGGCCTGCATCTCCTCCGGCATCGGCGCGCTGTCCGGCCCGCTGCACGGTGGCGCGCCCTCCCGCGTGCTGGGCATGATCGAGGCCGTGGAGCGCAGTGGCGACGCCGAGGGATACGTCAAGGGCGTCCTGGACCGCGGCGAGCGGCTGATGGGCTTCGGGCACCGCGTCTACCGCGCCGAGGACCCGCGCGCCCGCGTGCTGCGCCGCACCGCCAAGGAGCTCGGCGCGCCGCGCTTCGCGATCGCCGAGGCCCTGGAGAAGGCGGCCCTCGCCGAGCTGCACGCCCGCCGCCCCGACCGGGTGCTCGCCACCAACGTCGAGTTCTGGTCCGCGGTCGTCCTCGACTTCGCCGAGGTGCCGGCGCACATGTTCACGTCGATGTTCACCTGCGCCCGGGTCGCCGGGTGGAGCGCGCACATCCTCGAGCAGAAGGAGCTGGGCCGCCTGGTCCGGCCGTCCGCCACGTACGTCGGCCCGGGCCCGCGCAAGCCGCAGGACGTCGAGGGCTGGTCCCACGTGGCGTGACCGCCCCGGTTCGTCCGGTGTGACGCGCGTCGCCCTGGGCGCTGAATCGAACCGGATCGCGGCGGCGGAAGTGGCAGGATTCGCGGGGTACCCGTACCTGCCCGCCCGCCGCCGCATCCCGGAGTACCCACATCATGGTCGACATCCGCATTCCCGATGAGCTGAAGCCCGCCGACGGCCGCTTCGGCTCCGGCCCGAGCAAGGTCCGGCCCGAGGCCGTGCAGGCCCTCGCCGGTGTCGCGACCTCGTATCTCGGCACCAGCCACCGCCAGAAGACGGTCCGTGACGAGGTCGCCCGCCTCCGCCGCGGCTTCGCCGAGCTCTTCAGCATCCCCGACGGCTACGAGGTCGTCCTGGGCAACGGCGGCAGCACCGCGTTCTGGGAGATCGCGGTCTTCGGCCTGATCCGCGACCGTGCGCAGTTCGCCAGCTTCGGCGAGTTCGGCGCGAAGTTCGGCAGCGCCGCGAAGAAGGCCCCGTTCATCGGCGACCCGACGATCATCAAGGCCGACCCGGGCACCGCCGCGTTCCTGCGGGCTGAGGACGGCGTCGACACGTACTGCTCCCCGCAGAACGAGACCTCGACCGGCGTCTCCGTGCCGGTCCAGCGGGTCGGCTCAGGTTTGGTTCTGACCGACGCCACCTCCGCCGCCGGCGGCCTCGACGTCGACATCTCGCAGACCGACGTCTACTACTTCGCCCCGCAGAAGTGCTTCGGCTCCGACGGCGGCCTGTGGATCGCGATCATGTCGCCGGCCGCGATCGCCCGCGTCGCGGAGATCAAGGAGTCCGGCCGGTACATCCCGGACTTCTTCGACCTGCAGACCGCGATCGACAACTCGCGCCTCGAGCAGACCTACAACACGCCGGCACTGTCGACGATCTTCCTCACCGCCGAGCAGGTCGACTGGATGAACACCGGCGGGGGCCTCTCCTTCGCCACCAAGCGCAGCGCCGAGTCGGCTTCCATCCTGTACGGGTGGGCCGAGCGCTCGCCGGTCGCGACGCCGTTCGTCACCGACGCCTCGGTGCGCTCCAACGTGGTCGGCACCATCGACTTCGCCGACTCCGTGGACGCCACGAAACTGGCGAAGGTGCTGCGCGCCAACGGAATCGTGGACACCGACCCGTATCGCAAGCTCGGCCGCAACCAGCTGCGGATCGCGATGTTCCCGACCGTCGACCCCGCCGACGTCGAGGCGCTGACGGCGTCCGTCGATTACGTCATCGAGCGGCTGTAGTCGCTATTTTCGATTGTATGTTCGAATGCCCGCCGCCAATTCGGCAGTTTGCTCTGGTGGCGGGCGTTCGTGTTCGCATTCCGTCTTGCTTTCTGTCGGCGCGGCATCCTTCGTTCCAGCTAGGGTTACGCGTACTGTGACCGAGTGGTGCCGGGAAAGTCGGCGCCGATGCGGGTGGGACGGAGGCACGCTATGCGGCCTGTGCGATTTGTCGCCCTCTCCGAGGACGGTCAAGCGTTCGTCCTCGCCGATGAGGTCGGCCGGCTGCTCGCGCTCCCGATCGACGATCGGGTGCACAGCGCGCTGCGGCCCGACCAGAGTCATCCGACCGTGACGATGGAGACCGCCGCGTCGCAGCTCGCGCCGCGCGACATCCAGGCCCGCATCCGCTCCGGCGAGTCCGCCGAGGATGTCGCCCGCGCCGCCGGCGTCCCCGTCGACCGCGTCCTGCGCTACGCCGGCCCGGTCCTGCAGGAGCGGGCCATGCTCGCCCAGCACGCCCGCCGCACCAAGCTGAAGACCTCCGACAAGGGCTCGTCCCTCGCCGAGGTCGTCGACGCGCGCCTCGGCCAGCACGGCATCGACACGGAGAAGATCTCCTGGGATGCGTACCGGCGCGAGGACGGCACCTGGCGGATCACCGCGACGTGGCCGAGCGGCAAGGCGACCGCCCAGGCCGTGTGGGAGCTCGACAAGGCCCGCCAGCAGGTCGCGCCGCACGACGACATGGCGCAGTACCTGTGCACCGAGCGCGCCCCGCACGTGCTGGGTCAGGAGCCGCCGGCGCCGGACCGCGCCATGCCCAGCCGTGGCGAGACCAGCCGTGGCGACCTCGGCGCGCGCCCCGACCCGCTGCGGCACGGCAGCGGCGGCCACGACCTGATCCGCCCGTCCAACGTCCAGCCGTCGACCGGCCAGCCTTCGCGGGGCCGCGGGCTGGGCGCGCTGAACGCTGACCCGATCCGGGCCGGCCGCGACGCGCTGCTCGCTTCGCTCGACCGTCCGCTCGGCTCGTCCCCGTCCGCTGAGCCCGCCCCGGCGCCCGCGCCGGTCGTCCAGGGCGAGAACCGGGCCCGTGGCGCGGCCGCGCTGATCGGCCGTTCGCCGTTCGACGACGACAGCGACCAGAGCAAGGAGATCCCGGCGGTGCCGTCGCTCGCCGTGCTCCGCCCGCGTCGCAACACGCCGTCGGCCGCCTCCCCCGAGCAGCCGACCGCTTCGGAGAAGCCGCGCAAGCGCCTGCCCAGCTGGGACGACGTCCTGTTCGGTGGCGCTCCTTCGGCCGCTCGGGAAACCAGTTAAATTCGGCGGGACAGGTTGGTGTTCATGGAGTACACCAACCTCGGCGGACCGGCCTCTCGGTCAGCCGCCTGCGCCTCGGCACCATGAACTTCGGGCCAGACCACCGAGGTAGCTGCCGTTCCCGCTGCTCCGTGTGTGATCGTGGTGCCGTCGTTCACGTGTCTCGGGTCGTCGCCAGCGCCGTGTAGTGCGGCTTCGGCCCGAGTTCGCTTTTCATCAGCCGTACGTCGCCGACGCGCCACAGCGGTCCCCGGTAGGCGTTCAGCGCCTCCAGGTCGGCCATGAGCTCGTCCTCCGGCAGCCGGTCCGACGGCCGCGCGATCGTCACGTGCGGCTGCAACGGCCTGTGGTCGAACGGCACCCTGCGTTTCCTCAGCGCCGCCCTGACCGCGTCCCCCAACGGCGCGACGTCCCCGTCGACCTTCGCGAACAGCGTCGTGAACTTCCCCCGCCCGAACCTGCCCCCACCGGCGATCCGCACCTCGGGCACGAGCTCGGGCAACGCGTGCAACGCCCCGACCGCGGCCTCCTGCTTCGCGTCCTCGACCTCACCGATGAACGCCAGCGTCATGTGCCACTGCTCGACCGGCACGACCCGCAGCGACCTGCCCTCCGGCATCGGCTGCCTCACGTTGAGCGACCCGGTCATCTCGGCGAGGTGCCGCTCGACGTCCGCCGGGAGGTACGCCGCGATGAACAACCTCACCGCTGACCGGTTTTTGTGTCGCGCAACGCCAACCCGGCCCGCTGCAGCTCCCCCTCGACCCTCAACCGCTCAACCTCCAGGTCGACCCCGCTCACCTGGTCAAGGTACTGGTCGATCCCGAGCTGCGCGCACGCGACCCGCAGCGCCCCGTCATACGCCCGCTGCACCGCGTTGAACCACACCGGCGACCTGGTCGCCACCCCGACCCGCAGCCTGTTGAGCCGCCGCAGGTCGGCCGCCAGCTGCTCGATCGGCGGCGCTTCGGGCTCCGGCGCGGGCGCCGCCTTGTGCACGAACCGTCCCGCCCAGCTCAAGTGCCACCACCGCCGCACGGGCCCGTCCCGCCATTCGGGGTCGCCGCCCGCTCTGCGCCGGACTGCCTTCCTGAGGCCCCGCGCGCCTCGCATGAAGGCCCGCCCGACCCGCTCGAACATCTCGTCCGCGGAGACGAGCAGCAGGCAGACCAGACACGGCGCCACGGCGATCAGCCCTATGGCGCCGACGACCAGCAGGCCGCGCAGCACGCCCACCCCATGAGGCTAAGCCCACCGAAACAACGACCGCCACCGATAGCCCCAACTTCGGCACCGACTCGCAATCATCCCCCGCCCGGCCGAGCGAAACCCGACCGACCACGAAGCACCCCGCAGCATGACGCCACCCCCGGAGAACGCAGCGCCGGAGCGGACGCCGCTTCCGCTTCCGGACGCCGCCCCTGGAGCGGGACGCCCGTCCGGAAGCGGGACGCTTGTCCTGGAGCGAGACGGCGTCTGACACCGGGGACGCCGCCATGGAGCGGGACGCCGCCACGGAGGACGCGGCGCCGGAGCGAGCCACAGCGCCTTGCGGATGTTCGACACGACGCAGCGGCAACTCCACGGCAAGGGATCGACCCCAGGCGAACCCGACGCGGCAACCGAGCGGAACGCGGCCACGTGCAGACGTTCGACACGTCACCGTAGCGACACCACAGCGAGGAGTCGGACCTGACCGAAGCCGACGTGCCCAGACCGACGTGCCCAGCCCAATTGTCCCGGCGGAGTTGCACGACGCGGCGAGGCACTTGGAGCCTGGCGGCCGGCCGCGGCGCTGAGAGACGCGGGTGGGGTCAGCGGGTCGTAGGACGATCCGGTAGCACCCCTCGTCGCCACCGGATCGTCCGCGGATCGTCGCTAGTCCACCTCTTCGATCATCGCCGCTCCCGTCAAGCTCTCACCCCCTGCGCAAACAGTCGAAGTCGCTCGGCCACCACGCCGTGCCGCGCTGCCGCCCTGGGGCGCGCGACGGCCGCCGCGGCCGTTGCCGGCTCCGACGAGCTCCGGCTCCGCGGAGCCGCCGCCGACGCGGCGCCGATGCACTCGCGCAGCACGGCGACGTCGCCGTCATGGTCTTTCCGTCGTCACCAGGTGGGGCACGAAACGCCATCAATGCCTGGTCGGCCGCCCCCGTCGGTCAGCCGACCCTCGTCCCGCCAGCACCCACCCCGAGCCGCCGCCATCTGCCAGACCAGCAACGACCGCCGGAACGCCGGAACCCCCACGGAGCAGCACCGGCCGCCGAGGCAGCAGCCGCTCCGGCGCGGCCCTTCCGCATCGGCTACTGCGTCGAGGCCACCAGCAGGTTGCGAAGCTCGGTCAGGGTGGCCTCGTCGCCCTCGGCGTGGGCCTGCGACACGCCAGGCGACTCGCGGGCCCACAGCCAACGCAGCAGTCCTGTCGCGCTGCCGCTCACCGTGGCGTCCACGGGGGTCGAGGCGGCAGCCGCCGGGTCGGCGTCGGTGACGTCGGCTCCCCCGACGTCGGTGCGGAGCAGCCAGCCCGGGCCGCCGTCGACGCCGACGATGACCGTGCGGCCCTTGGCGTCGGCGAGGACTGTGCCGAAATCCTCGTGCCAGGCGTGCGAGCCATAGCCCACGAACAGCTTCAGCACCTCGTCGATCCCGTCGATCGCCAGGTCGTCGGGGATCGGGGCGATCGGCACCCCGAGCGCCAGCTCGGCGTCGAGGCGGTGGATCACGGTCTCCTGCGCCATCCGCCGGATCCAGAAGCCGACCGTCTGGTCGGGCTCGTGCCAGGTGGGCGACGGCGAGGCGACGTCCCGGGCGGCGAACTCGGCGGCGAGAGCGGCATAGGTGCGGTCGAGCAGCGCGATCGGCTCCTCACCGTCGAGGCCGGCCGGTGGCCAGGGGTCGGGGAAGGCGTTGAGCCGCATGCACTCGGTCTTGTGCAGATAGACCTCGGCGACGTGCCTGACCAGGTCGGCGACGGTCCAGCCGGGACAGCTCGGCACCGCCGCGGCCAGGTCCGAGGCGGCCACATCCCGGAGCCGCCCCTGGTCGGCGGCAAGACAATCCAGCAATCGCGATGGCTCCATGCCCGCGACCTAACCACATGGGTACGACAAAAACCGGCGAACAAGATCAGCGCACAGCGGGCCGCACGCGCGGCACCCGGAGCTCGAACGCCGGGGTGTCCTTGCGGGCCGGTTCGAACACGTGCAGGTGCGGGCGCGGGCGCAGGTGGACGCTCACCTTCCCGCCGACCTTGCGCAGCTGCAGGGCGGCCATCACGAGCGTGGCCAGCAGCGACGCGAGTCCGCCGATCCAGATGCCGGAGCGCGGCCCGTACTGCTCGGCGCACCACCCGATGAGCAGCGCTCCGATCGGCGTGCTGCCGAGGAAGACCAGGACATACAGCGCCATCACGCGGCCGCGGAACTCCGGGTCCGTGCCGAGCTGGACGCGCTGGTTCGCCGCCTGCGCGAAGTAGATCATGAAGAAGCCGGTCGGCAGGAGCAGCAGCACGGCCGTGACGAACGTGGGCGCGAACCCGACGAGCGTCTCGAACCCCCCGAACAGCATCGCGGCCACGAGCACCACGTAGACCGACGGCCTGGCCGCGCGGCGGGAGCTGGCCAGTGCGCCGCCGAGCGCGCCGACGGCGAGCGCGGTCGAGAGGAGGCCGAAGTACTGCGCGTCGACCTTGAACTCGACCTTCGCGAGGACGGCGAGCGTGAGCTGGAAGTTGAAGCCGAAAAGCCCGACGACGAGGACCAGGAAGATGGCGAGGCTGAGGTCCGGCCGGTGCTTCACATAGCGGAGTCCGTCGATGGTACTGGCATCGCTCGCCGCGACCGGTGGTCGTTCGACACGGAACAGCTCGGCGGTGCGCATGCGGGTCAGCCCGACCAGCGGCGCGAGACACAGCCCGGCGGTCAGCAGGAAGATCGGGCCGGTGCGGTCGTGCAGCAGCGCGATGACCAGGCCGGCGACCGCGGGGCCGACGACCCGGGCGGTGTTGAACGTGGCGGAGGACAGCGAGAGCGCGTTGGGCAGCAGTTCCTTGCCGACCAGTTCGGAGACGAACGACTGCCGCACCGGCGTCTCGATCGCGCTGATCATGCCGAAGAGGGCGGCCGTCACGAACACCCACCAGAGGGTCACGACGCCGGTCACGACCAGCACCCCCAGCAGGGCCGCGACCAGGGCCGAAGCGGCGTTGGCGATGAGGAGCAGACGCCGCTTGTCGAACCGGTCGGCGAGCTGGCCCCCGTACAACGTGAGCAGCAGAACGGGCGTGAACTGCAGCGCCGTGACGATGCCCAGCGCAGTCGGCGAGTTGTCCGTGAGCTGCAGGACGAGCCAGTCCTGCGCCACGAACATCATCCACGTGCCGAGAAGCTTGACGAGCTGGCCGGTCGTGAACAACCGGTAGTTGCGGACCTTCAGCGAACCGAAGACGGTCATGCGCTGCGACCTATTCGGCCGAGGATCTCGGCCGCCTTCCCGAGCGTCTCGCGCTCGTCTGGGGTGAGCGCGGCGAGCTGCTTGGCCAGCCACTCGTCGCGGGCGCGGCGGTGTTCGGCGATGACGGCCCGGCCCGTCTCGGTGGCGGCGAGGATGACCTGCCGGCCGTCGGTCGGGTGCGGGGTGCGCTGGACGAGGCCGCGCTCCTCCAGCTTCGCCACGATCTTGGTGAGCGTCGGCGGCTGCACCCGCTCGGCGTCGGCCAGCTCCCGAGGGGTCAGCGCGCCGTTGAGCTCGAGGCTGGTCAGCGCCGAGAGCTGGGTGATCGTCAGGTCGCCGATCGGCCGCGCCTGACGCAGCCTGCGGTTGAGTCTGGTGATGCTGTCCCGCAGCGCCGCCGCGAGCTGCGCGCCAGTGATCTTCGGAGTTCGCACCATCACAATCGTTAGCTTATCTAATGAGCTTGGCTAACGACCTGTGTCGGTGATCACGGGAGTACCGTGTGCGGCGTGACCAGCCAGCCGAAGCCACTCGACCCGCCGATGGTGCCGTTCGCCCTCGCCGGGATCGGTCTGTGGATCCTCGCGGTGCTCGTGATGCTGCCGTTTCGCGACGAGCTGGCCGACGCCGGGCACGGCAACTGGTTCGGCATCGCGGTCGCCGGGGTGCTGTGGGGCGTTCCGGGCGGGCTGACCATGGTGGTGCACGACCGCAACCGCAGGCGGCGGCGCGCGGCGTCCGATTCGTTCAAGACCGGACAGACCCGCGGCGAATAGCCTCGGGGCATGGCACCCACACTCAACTACGTCGGCCTCGTCGTGGCCGACATGCCCAAGACGCTGGCCTTCTACCGCCTGCTCGGCCTCGACGTCCCAGCCGACCAGGACTCCGCGCCGCACGCCGAGCACGCACTGCCCGGCGGCATGCGGATCTGCTGGGACACCGAGGCGACGATCCGTTCGTTCGATCCGGAATGGAAGCCGGGCGCGCGCGGCGACGGCCGCTCGGCCATCGGGTTCGAGTGCGACACGCCCGCCGAGGTCGACAAGGTCTACGAGAGGATGATTTCCGCAGGGTACGAGGGTCACCTCGCACCCTGGGACGCCTTCTGGGGCATGCGCTACGCCGTCCTGCACGACCCGGACGGGCACGGGGTCGATCTCTACTGCACTATCGGATGACGGCGCTCAGCGGCGCGCCGGCCAGCGCCTTCACCTCTCGCGAGAGGTGTGCCTGGTCGGCGTAGCCGCTGCTGGCGGCCACCAGGCCGAACGGCATGCCGCCGCGGGCCAGGTCGAGTGCCGCGTTGACGCGCAGGATGCGGGAGAGGGTTTTCAGCCCGTACCCGAAAAGGTGCAGGCCACGGCGGTGCAGTTGACGCTCGCTGAGGTTCAGTTCGGCGGCGACCTCCGCGACGGGCCGCTGTGCCCTGATCCGCTCGACCAGAGCGCGCACCCAGAGCTCGTCCGATGTGTCGTTCCTCGCAAATGCCGCGTCGAGGTCCGCGGCCGGGTCTGCGGACTCGTCCAGCCGCTCCTGCAGCCGCCTGACCTGCGCTGACGGCCACAACGCCGACAGGGGAACCCGCTGGTCGCGCAGCTCGTCCGCGTGGACCCCGAGGATGCCGGGGGCCTGCCCCGGATCGAAGCGGATCGCCGTGTACGTGCGGCCCGCCGGACTCGTCCCCAGCTTCGCGACCGTGTCAGGGCCGGCGACGAGCAGCTCGCCGCCCTGATGGTGGATCACGTCCATGCAGCCGTCGGGCAGGATGCGGAACTCCGCGCTCCTGCCCGGGCCCAGTTGCCAGACCGTCGCGGCCCTTGTCCGCGACGGTCGCTCCCGGTAACCCCGCTCAGCCGTGGCCATAGGGCTCGGCGGGCTCGGCCTCGTCGACCGATCCGTGGGCGCGGCTCACCGACACCGACTCGACCTCGCTGTCGTCGAAGACCGTGGGCAGCTCGTCGACCGCCTGGACCTGCTCGACCAGCACCTCGGAGTGTGCGCCGCAGCCGTGGTCGACCGAGACGACCTGGGCGTCGTCGGGCGCATACTCGTTGCCGCACACCCCGAACGCCTGGCGCATCGACCCGGCGAGCTGCAGATAGAACCCGCATGAGCCGCACCGGGCGGCCGACGGCGCGGCCACCGAGATCGGCGCGTTGGGGCCCCGGTCGCCGTCATACCAGCGCTGGGCGGCGTCGAGCCGGCCCTCGCGGGACAGCACCCGGACCCGGCCGAGGCCGAGCTCCCAGTTGGTCTCCTCGACCGCGGGGTCGTCGGACTGGAGATAGCCGGGCGCGAGCCGCACATCATCCGCAGGCGTCGGCAGAAGATCTCCGACGCCCAGGTCGCCCGGCTGCAACCGCTCCTGCCACGGCACCCATTCAGGCGCGCGCAGCGCCTCAGGGCCCGGCAGCAGCGTCGACTCGCAGATCGTCACCTGCTTGCTGCGCGGGATGCGGGTCACGCTCACCGCCCAGCGCCAGCCCCGATATCCGGGCAGGTCACAGGCGAAGAAGTGGGTGACGAGCCGCTCACCTTCGGCAACGACGCCGAGATGCTCGCCGATGTGGTCGGGGTCGACGACGTCCAGCCCGCGGCGGGCGATCTCCACGGCATCCGCGCAGACCTGGTCGGGCTTCCCCGCACGGCCGCTGGAACGGGTCGGGGCAGTCGAGGCTGTCACCCCTCCATTCTTCCTCATCGCCACGCCCGATGAGCACGGCGGCCCCGGCGTGGCCGGAAACTGTCGCACCCATGGTTCAGGATGGGGGGTATGTCGGTGATTCGAGGCGTGGCGCAGACCGTGGTGACGACCGTGCGAGCAGCACGGGTCGCCACCGTGGGCGGCGCCCGGGCCGGCCGGTTCGTGGGGCGCGGCATGCTGCGCGCCCGCGAGCGGGGCGCCGGCGGCGAGACCGGCATGCTCCGCCTGCTCGACCTGCACGCGGCGTCCTGCGCCGGCGACACGCTCGTCGCGCTCGGCCTCGCCGGCACGATCTTCTTCTCGGTGCCGGCGGGCGAGGCCCGCGACCGGGTCGCGCTCTATCTGATCGTGACGATGCTGCCGTTCGCGCTGCTGGCGCCGATCGTGGGGCCGGTGCTCGACCGGTTCCGGCACGGCCGCCGCTATGCGCTCGCCACGACGATGCTCGGCCGGGCGTTCCTGGCCGTCCTGATCTCCGAGCACCTGACCGGCTGGGCGCTCTATCCGGCCGCGTTCGGCATGCTCGTGCTCTCCCGCGCCTATGGCGTCGCCAGAAGCGCCGCCGTGCCCCGTGTGCTGCCCAAGGGGCTCGGTCTGTCCGAGGCCGGGGCCCGCGCCTCCGTCTATGGCACGCTCGCCGGGGCGCTCGTCCTGCCGGTCGGCCTGGTCGCGGCGCAGTTCGGCCCGCAGTGGCCGCTGCGGCTGTCGATCATCGTGTTCTTCTACGGCATGGTCACGTCCCTCCGGCTGCCGCCGCGCGCCGACTCGGACCCGCCCGAGCAGGTCCCGCGCGTCCTGCAGCGCCCGAGCCACCGCGGCGCGAAGGTGCTCTCCGGCCGGGTCGTCGTCGGCGCTCTGGTCGGCAGCGCGACCCTGCGTGCGCTCTATGGCTTCCTGACCCTGTTCCTGGTGTTCGCGATCAAGGACCGTTCGCTGCCGGTCGGCCTCGGCCCGTGGAAGCTGTCCGAGCAGGTGGCGATCGTGGTCGTGGCCGCGGCGCTCGGCGTCGGCTCGTTCCTGGCGACGGCGGTGGGCACCCGGCTGCGCATCCACCGGCCGGCGCTGCTGCAGGCGGTCGGGATCGCGATCACCGCGTTCGTGGCGCTCATCGCCGCCGACCGCAACTCCCTGGGCGCAGTCGCGCTGCTGTGCCTGGTCACGGCGATCGCGAGCGGCCTGGCCAAGCTCGCCGTCGACGCCTCGATCCAGGAGCGCGCCGACGAGCAGGTCAGGGCCAGCGCGTTCGCCCACTCCGAGACGCTGCTCATGGTGGCGTGGGTGCTCGGCGGCGCGGTCGGGCTCATCCCGTTCGGCAGCGGCTGGGGCATGATCGTGGCCGCCGTGTTCATCGGGCTCGGCGCGGTGCGGGCGATCTGGTCGGCGATCACCCTGCGCAAGGAGCGCCTGCGCGGCGCCCCGCTCGACCACGACGAGCAACCCACGGACCCTGTCCCGGCTGCCGCCTCTGCGACCGGCGCCTCGACCGGCGACTACGGCGGCGGCCCAGGTGGCGAATCGGCCGGCAGTTCGGCCGGTGGTTCGAGCGGTGGTTCGAGCGGCGGTGGTTCGGGCACGCGGGCCGGCAGGCCGGCGGGTGGCGCCTCGGGCGGAGTCGGCGGTTCCGGTTCCGGCGGAGCCGGCGGTTACGGTTCCGGCGGAGCCGGCGGTTACGGTTCCGGTTCCGGCGGAGCCGGCGGCTTCGGCCGGCGGGGTGGATCTGACGCCACGACCGTGCCCCGGCCTGCGACCGCGGATGCCGGTGGGACCCGGCGGATGCCGTTCCAGTCCGGTCCCGGCGATGAGGCACCAACCGTCGATCAGCGCGCTGGAGGTGACCAGTCGCGGCGCCGGTTCGGGTGGCGTCGCCGTCGCCCCGCCGCCGGTCCGGCAACCGGCCCCTCAGCCGAGCCGACCGGCGGTCGCCCCAGCGGTGGGCCCGGTGGTGGCGCTGGTGGCGGCGCTGGTTCTGGTGCGACGGGCGGCTCGGCCGGTCCTCGCCAGCCGGCCGATGCGACGCGGCGGATGCCTGCCGTCGACGTGGAGGACGGGACGGCGCCGCTCGCACCGCCTGGATACACGCTGTATCGCCCCTCAGGCATCGACCCGACCAGACGCCTGGAGGATGACGACCGATGAGACCGTTCCTCGGACATGACCGTGCGCTGATCGTCACCGCCGTCGACGTCGAGCGGACCACCGTGCTCGCCGGCCTCGGCATCACCGACCCACGCCCCGACGACCTGGAGTCCGGCGCCCCGATCGTCGTCGTCGCCGCGGGCGTCGGCCCCGCCGCCGCGGCGGCCGTGACCGCCCAGTTCACGACGACCGCGGTCAACGACGGCCGCCCCTTCGGCGTGGTCCTCTCCGCCGGGATCGCGGGCGGCTTCGCCGGACGGGTCGAGATCGGCGGCCTCGTCGTCGCCACCGAAACCGTCGCCGCCGACCTCGGCGCCGCGGGCCCTGACGGCTTCGAGAGCGTCGACGACCTGGGCTTCGGCGTCGCTCGCCACGACGCGGACCCCGCCCTGCTCCGCATCCTGCGCCAGGCACTCCCCGAGGCCGTCGGCGGGCCCGTCCTCACCGTCTCCACGGTCACCAGCACCGCCGAGACCAAGGAAGCCGTCGAGAAGCGCCACCCGGACGCCGTCGCCGAGGCCATGGAGGGCTTCGGCGTCGCCACCGCCGCCCGCCTCTGGCCCGGCACCGCGTTCGGCGAGATCCGCACCGTCTCCAACGCCGTCGGCCCTCGCGACCGGGCCGCCTGGCGCATCCCCCAGGCCCTCGAAACCCTCCGCGAGGCCTTCGCCACCCTCGCCGGCCGCTGACGACGCCCATGATCCGGAAGAGGTGTCGTCGCCAGGGCAGCAAGAAGTCTTCACAGATCACGAGTGTTGCGTTGCGAGGGTCACAGCGGGCGTTTCGCCACTCAGCGTGTGGTTCCGGGGTTCGGGGTTAGATTCGAGGTTGTGACGCTCTCGCTCGCCTTCTCGCCGTGCCCCAACGACACGTTCGTCTTTCACGCGCTCGCGCACGGGCTGGTGCCAGGGGCGCCGGCGTTCGACGTGACGTATGCCGACGTCGACGTGACCAACACCGCTGCCGAGCGGGGCGAGTTCGACCTGGTCAAGGTCAGTTACGCGGCGCTGCCGTGGCTGCTGGACAAGTACACGCTGCTGCCGTGCGGCGGGGCGCTCGGGCGGGGTTGCGGCCCGCTGGTGCTGGTCAAGGATCAAGCGGTCACCAGCCTGGAGGGCAGGACCGTTGCCGTGCCGGGTGACCGCACCACCGCGTATCTGCTGATGCGCCTGTGGTCGGCGGGAGCGCCGCCGAAGCGTGTGGAGATCGTGCCGTTCGCGGAGATCATGCCGGCGGTGGCCAAGGGGCAGTTCGACGCCGGGCTGGTGATTCACGAGGCGCGGTTCACCTTCCAGCGGCACGGGTTGCACGCACTCGCCGACCTCGGGGAATGGTGGGAGGGCGACACCGGGCTGCCGATCCCGCTCGGGGCGATCATCGCGCACCGCGACCGGGTCGACCCTGAGCAGGCCACCGCGTGGATCAAGGAGTCGGTCCGGCAGGCCTGGGCCGATCCCGCCCGCAGCCGTCCGTACGTCCTGGAGCACGCCCAGGAAATGGAGCAGGCCGTCGTCGACCAGCACATCGGGCTCTACGTCAACGAGTTCACCTCGTCGCTCGGGCCGGACGGTCACGCTGCGGTCGACGCCCTGCTGACCAGGGCCGCCGCCGAGGGGCTGGTCCCAGCCACACCCCTCGTCGGCGTCTGAGCGGCCGGCGCCCAACGGCCAAGGGCTAAACTTCCAGCTCCCGCGCCACCAGGTGCACGGCCTCGGCGACGGTCTTGGCGATCTTCCGGTCGGGATACCGCCCCCGTTGCAGATCGGGCTGGATCTTCGCCTCGAGGACCTTGATCATGTCTTCGATCAGGCCGTGCAGCTCATCGGGCTGGCGACGGTTGGCGACGGCACGCGCCTCGGTCACGGAGGGCGGCGCGTCGAGGAGCTTGACGTGCATCGCCTGGTTGCCCTTGCGGCTCTCAACCACCCCGAACTCGACCCGCTGGCCGGTCTTCAACTCACCCGCACTCGCCGGCAGCGCCGCCTTGTGCACGAAGACGTCGCCGCCGTCGTCGCTGGTGAGGAACCCGAAACCCTTCTCCGTGTCGTACCACTTCACTCGACCCGTCGGCACGCTGTCCTGCTCCCCAGTGTTGACCCGTCCCACCCACAACACCACAAGGCTAGTCACCGCTTCCCGGACGGCCAACCGAGATCACGCGCCGGAGAAACGCCGGGAACGCGTGCAGATCGGCGCCGACCGCCGTGGCACCGGCGGCGTGCAGGTCAGCGGCGGAGCAGGGCCCGGTGGTCACGCCCAGGACGGGCACGCCGGCCAGGGCGCCGGCCTGCATGTCGGCCACGTGATCGCCGACGTAGGCCGTGGCACCGATCGCCGTCAGTACCGACGCCTTCTCCGCGGCGAAGACATCGCCGTGCACCTCGTCGACCGGAATGTCCAGATGCGCGAGATGGAGCGAGGCGAGCCGGCCCAGCTTCGATGTGATCACGACGATCCGTCCGCCGATGGAGCGGACCGCCGCCAACGCCTCGAACGCCCCGGGCAGCGCCACGGCCGGCACGATCGCATGGTGAATGTACAAATCTCGATAAATGCTGACCGCTTCCTCAACCGCGGAAGGTGGGAACCATTCGGACATCTCCGTCCTGAGCGGTGGACCGAGGCGGGAGACGGCGAGATCGGCGTCGACATGCACGCCCGTACGCGCTGTGAGCGCCCGATACGTCGCTGCGATCCCGGGCCTGGTGTCGAGGAGCGTCATGTCAAGGTCAAAGCCAATGACAACCGGTTGTTGAGACACCTTTAAGGATGCCCAGGTCACGATAGGCAAGCCATCGAAATACGCACCGATCGGCAGTTGACGTGGTGAGACTTCGACCACTAACGTCTCCAACACTTTTAGGAAAGTTTCCTAAAGGATCATCCAGGAGACGCGATGAAACGATCCGTCCGCAACGGCCTCATCGTCGCCGCCGCGCTGGCAGTGGCCGGGGCCGTCGTCCCGATCGTCACCACTACCGCCAACGCCGCCGGCAACCTCAGCGCAACGTTCACGGTCGACCAGGACTGGGGCAGCGGCTGGGGCGCCAACTACAAGATCACCAACGGCACCGCCAGCACCATCAACGGGTGGACTCTTGAGTTCGACCTGCCCGCGGGCGGTCAGATCACGAGCTTCTGGGACGCCGACGTCGTGCGCACCGGTCAGCACTACGTCGCCAAGAACAAGTCATGGTCGCCGACGCTCGCCGCCGGTGCCAGCTTCAGCTGGGGCATGAACGGCAGCGGCGCGAAGCCGCCGGTCAACTGCAAGATCAACGGCGTGACGTGTAGCGGTGGCACCCCCACCACCAACCCGCCGACCTCGAACCCCCCGACGTCCAACCCTCCGACGTCGAACCCGCCCACCTCGAACCCCCCGACCTCCAACCCGCCCACCTCGAACCCGCCGACCGGCGCCAAGAAGGTCGTCGGATACTTCGCGGAGTGGGGCGTCTACGGCCGCAACTATCACGTGAAGAACATCGACACGAGCGGCTCCGCGGCGAAGCTGACGCACATCCTCTACGCGTTCGGCAACACGACCGGCGGCCAGTGCTCCATCGGTGACAGCTACGCCGATTACGACAAGGCGTACACGGCGGCCGACTCGGTCGACGGCGTCGCGGACACCTGGGACCAGCCGCTGCGCGGCAGCTTCAACCAGCTCAAGAAGCTCAAGGCGAAGTACCCGCACCTGAAGGTGATCTGGTCCTTCGGTGGCTGGACCTGGTCGGCCGGCTTCACCCAGGCCGCCGCCAACCCGACCGCGTTCGCGAACTCCTGCTACAACCTGGTCAACGACCCGCGCTGGGCCGGTGTCTTCGACGGCATCGACATCGACTGGGAGTACCCGAACGCCTGTGGCCTGCAGTGCGACGCCAGTGGCCCGAACGCGTTCAAGAACGTGATCGGCGCGCTGCGCGCCAAGTTCGGCTCCAGCAAGCTGGTCACCGCGGCCATCACGGCCGACGGCACCAACGGCGGCAAGATCGACGCGACCGACTACGCCGGCGCCGTGAACAACCTCGACTGGCTCATGCCGATGACGTACGACTACTTCGGCGCGTTCGCCGCGCAGGGCCCGACCGCCCCGCACTCGCCGCTGAGCTGCTACGCCGGCATCCCGACCGCGGGCTTCTGCTCCGACGTCGCGATCGCCAAGCTCAAGTCGAAGGGCATCCCGGCCAACAAGCTGCTGCTCGGCATCGGCTTCTACGGCCGCGGCTGGACCGGCGTCACCCAGGCCACCCCCGGCGGCTCGGCCACCGGTGCTGCTCCCGGCACGTACGAGGCCGGCAACGAGGACTACAAGGTCCTGAAGAACACCTGCCCGACCACCGGCACCATCGGCGGCACCGCGTACGCCAAGTGCGGCAGCAACTGGTGGAGCTACGACACCCCGTCGACCATCACCGGCAAGATGGGCTACGCGAAGACGCAGAGCCTCGGCGGTGCGTTCTTCTGGGAGCTCTCCGGCGACACCACCAACGGTGAGCTGATCACCGCGGTGAGCAACGGTCTGAAGTAACAAACCTCTTCGGGAGAGGGCGGGGCCGGTGGCCCCGCCCTCTTTTGTCATACCGGGCGGTTAGCGTATGAGGTGAGATGACTACCTCGCTCGCAGACCATTTCCGCGCCCTGCCCGACGACGGGCTGATGGCGCTCATCCGGTTGCGCCCGGATCTGGTCATCCCGCCTCCTTCCGACTTCTCCGCGCTGGCACACCGCGCCCAGTCGCGGGTGGCGGTGGCCCGCGCGCTCGACGGGCTCGACACGTTCACGCTGGAGATCCTCGACGCGCTGCGGTACACACGCATCGGCCACACCACGTCCACCGAGGCGGTCCTGGCGCTCACCGCCGCGTCCGGCGTCGAGGCCGCGAGGGTTCGGGGCGCGATCGACCTGCTGCTGCAGCACGGCATCGCCTATGGGCACGACAGCGCCCTGCGCATCGTCGGCGCCGTCGACGAGGTCTGCTCCCCTTATCCGGCGGGGCTCGGCCGGCCCGCCGCCGAGCTCGACCCGCTCGCCGGCGCCCTGGTCGCCGACGCCGCGAAGCTGCGCCGCACGCTGCTCGCCGCGCCGCCCGCCGCCCGCGCGGTGCTCGACCGGCTCGCCGCGGGCCCACCTGTCGGCACTGTCAACCTGAAGGCCGGCCCCGACTCGCCGGTGGGCTGGCTGGTTGAGCAGCGCCTGCTGGTCGCGGTCAGCCGCGACGCCGTCGAGCTGCCGGTGGAGGTGTCGCTCGTCCTGCGCCGCGACGGCGGCCCCCTCGGCCAGCTGCACCCCGACCCGCCGCAGGTGCAGACCCCGACCCGCGACGTCGCCCAGCTCGACCGCGCCGGCGCCGGCCAGGTGCTCGAGCTGGTGCGCAACCTTGAGGCGCTGATCGAGGCGATCAACGCCGACCCCCCGACCGTGCTGCGCTCCGGCGGCATGGGCGTGCGCGAGCTGCGCCGCTTCGCCAAGCTCGTCGGCGTCGACGAGCAGGCCGCCGCCCTCCTGGTCGAGATCGCCGCCGCCGCGGGCCTGCTCGGCGAGGAGATCATCGACAACAAGCGGGTCGAGAGCGTCTTCCTGCCCACGGTCGCCTATGACGTGTGGCGCGCCTTCGGCATCGCCGCCCGCTGGCACCGCATCGCCGTGACCTGGCTGACGATGACCAGGGCGCCGTCGCTCATCGGCCAGCGCGACGACCGCGACCGCCCGTTCAACGCACTCGCCCCCGAGCTGTCCCGCCCCGGCGCCCCCGCCCAGCGCCGCGCCGCGCTGCAGGTCCTGGCCGAGCTCCCGCCGGGCGCCACCATCGCCCCGTCCGACGTCGTCGACCTGCTCTCCTGGCGCACCCCGCGCCGGGTGTCCCGCAGCGCCGCCGTGGCGGTCGAGGCCAATCTCGCCGAGGCCGCCCTCATCGGCCTGACCGGCTATGGCGGCCTCACCGGCTATGGCCGGCTGGTCGTCGACGAGGTGATCTCCGGCAGCGTCGACACCGACGACCCGCTCGGCCTCAACGCGCCCGACGGCACCGCGCTCACCGGCTCCGCGGCCCTGCTCGACACGCTCCTGCCGCCCCCGGTCGACCATGTCCTGCTCCAGGCCGACCTGTCGGTCATCGTCCCCGGCCCGCCCGAGCCGACCCTCGCCGGCGAGCTCGAGCTCCTCGGCGTGCAGGAGTCCGCCAGCGTCTTCCGCATCACCGCCGAGTCGGTCCGCCGCAGCCTCGACGCCGGCTACAGTGCCGCCGACCTGCACGCACTCCTCGCCCGCCGCTCCCGCACCCCGGTCCCGCAGACCCTCACCTACCTCATCGACGACATGGCCCGCCGCCACGGCGGCATGCGCATCGGCTCCGCCAACTCCTATGTCCGCAGCGACGACGAGACCCTGATCGCCGAGGTCCTCGCCGACCGCCGCCTCCAGCCGCTGACCCTGCGCCGCCTCGCCCCGACCGTCCTGGCCAGCCGCCACACGCCCGCACGCCTCCTGGAGGCCCTCCGCGAGGCCGGCTATCCGCCGATCCAGGAGGACTCGACCGGCGCCGCCGTCCTGACCCGCCCGAAGGCCCGCCGCGGCCCACCCCGCCCCAGCTGGGCGCACCGCGGCATCGAGGACCCGGCCGCCGCGGCCCGCCTGTCCACCCCACGCCTCGCGGGCGTCATCGAGCAGATCCGCCGGGGCGACGCCGCCGCCCGCGTGGCCCGCCGCGCCCCCGTGACCGTCCGCGCCAACGGCGCGTCCACGTCGTCGCACACCGAGGCCCTCGAGGTCCTCCAGCAGGCGCTGCGCGACAAGACCCGAGTCTGGGTCGGCTATGTCGACTCCCACGGCGCCACCGCGTCCCGCCTGGTCAGGCCCGTGTCGATGGGCGGCGGTTACCTGCGCGCCGAGGACGAGCGGACCGAGATGCTGCACACGTTCGCCCTGCACCGCATCACCGCCGCCGCGCCGGAGGACGGCTCCGTGTAGGGGTCCATTGCCGCTTCAGGTCCGTCGCTCCGCTCGGTCTGGCCGGTGCCGGGGTCGGTGGCCACCAGGTCCATTGCCGCTTCAGGTCCGTCGCTCCCCGTCAGCGCCAGGTCCGGGGGGAAGCGGCGCGGCTCATCGGGCCAGATCGGGCGAGTCGCCAGGCCTGGACGGGCTTCCCTGTCCCGCCGCTGGTAGTTGCCGTAGGCCGTGACAAGCCCGCAGCCGCCCGGCCGGGCTCAGCCACGTCCTGTCCGGCCGGGGTCACGCCGCGACCGTCCCGGCCGCGGACACCCGAGGCGCCTCGACCATGCGGCCTCCGCCCGTCCTTGCCCGGCCCCCCACCCGTCACGAACTCCCCCGGCAAGCGGGTCGCACGCGTGCTGATCCGGCACACCCCCTGACCCAACGGCACGCGGGACGGCGCCGGCTCCGACCGCCAGAAGCGTCATCTCTGGCAGTCCTAGACACTCAGCCTGCGGCCCGGCCGTCGGTCACGAAACCGGAACCGGTCACGAATCGCGGCGGCGCGGTGCCCGTACACACGCCGCGGCCGACTTTTGTGAGCTCAGCCGCGACCCGGGGAGTCGTCCGCGCGGGCGGCACCGATGATCGAGACGATCAGCAGGATCACGGCGAGGCTGCCGACCGTCTCGCCGATCGCGTCGGTGAGCGGGCTGCCGAGCACGAGCCACGACACCAGGAACCAGGTCAGGCCCAGCGCGCCGACGGTGGCGACGCCGAGCATCGCCAGCGGTGAGAAACCTGCCCGGGAATCATCGCCGACGGTCGATGCCTGCGTGCCCTCCAGATCGGTCACCTTCCACAGCGTACCGACTCATCGGCCGCTGTCACGGCCCCTCATCAACCCCGGCGGATGGATCCGATCACGGAGACGATCAGCATGAGGACGAGGATCGCGCCGAGGGACTCGCTGACCGCGGTCTGGACGTCGGTGTGCGCCACCTGCGAGGACAGCAGAAACCACCCGACGGCCACCGCCGCCGCGGCGAGCCCGCCGAACGCCAAGGCCGCTCCGTCACCCAACCGCCGACCCACGGCGACCAGTCTACGGAGGCGGAGCGGACGACGCGTCCACCCCCGATACCGATCGGAAAGAAGGCGGTAGCCGGCCCCCGCGACCACACCGCCATATCCCGATCCGAACGCGGACGTCCGGCTCCACCACCGACTTGCGGCACAACAGCGACATGACAAGCGATGGAGGCGAATCGATCGCATCCACCGCATGGCCGTCATAAGTTCAGACGCGATCCGACCCCCGAAAGGTTGCGCAAATTCCAAATCTCCCACATTTCGGGAAGTGTCATAGGTGCGTGCGACACTGGTTCCCGTGCCCGAAGGTCCATTGATCGTCCAGTCCGACAAGACCCTGCTGCTTGAGGTCGACCATCCCGACGCGCTGGCGTGCAGGATGGCGATCGCACCGTTCGCCGAGCTGGAGCGCTCGCCGGAGCACGTGCACACCTATCGCCTGACGCCGCTCGGCCTGTGGAATGCGCGTGCCGCCGGGCACGACGCCGAGGGGGTCGTCGACGCGCTGCTGCGGTTCTCGCGGTATCCGGTGCCGCACGCGCTGCTCGTCGACATCGCCGACACGATGGACCGCTATGGTCGCCTCCAGCTGCTCAACGACCCGGTCCACGGTCTCGTCCTGCGCGGTCTGGACCGTGCGGTGCTGGTCGAGGTCGCCAAGAGCAAGAAACTGGCCGGCATGCTCGGCGCCAACATCGACCCCGACACGCTCATCGTGCACGCGTCCGAGCGCGGCCGGCTCAAACAGTCGCTGCTGAAGCTGGGCTGGCCGGCGGAGGACCTCGCGGGCTATGTCGACGGCGAGGCGCACCAGATCGACCTGGCCGAGGACGGCTGGGTCCTGCGCTCCTATCAGCGCGAGGCGGTCGACTCGTTCTGGGCCGGCGGCTCCGGCGTCGTCGTCCTGCCCTGCGGCGCCGGCAAGACCCTCGTCGGCGCGGCCGCGATGGCGGAGGCCAAGGCGACCACCCTGATCCTCGTCACGAACACGGTCGCCGGCCGGCAGTGGAAGCGCGAGCTGATCGCCCGCACCAGCCTGACCGAAGAGGAGATCGGCGAGTATTCCGGCGAGCGCAAGGAGATCCGCCCGGTCACGATCGCCACGTATCAGGTGCTGACCACCCGCCGCGGCGGCGCGTTCCCGCACCTGGACCTGTTCGGCGCCCGCGACTGGGGCCTCATCGTCTATGACGAGGTCCACCTGCTGCCCGCGCCGATCTTCCGGTTCACCGCCGACCTGCAGGCCAGGCGCCGGCTCGGGCTGACCGCGACCCTGGTCCGCGAGGACGGCCGCGAGGGCGACGTGTTCTCCCTGATCGGCCCGAAGCGCTACGACGCGCCGTGGAAGGACATCGAGGCGCAGGGCTGGATCGCCCCGGCCGAGTGCGTCGAGGTGCGCGTCACGCTCACCGACGCTGAGCGGATGACCTATGCGGTCGCCGAGCCCGAGGAGCGCTACCGGGTCGCCGCCACCGCCCGCACGAAGCTGCCCGTGGTCCGCGCCCTGGTCGAGCGGCACAAGGGCGACCAGATCCTGGTCATCGGTGGCTACATCGACCAGCTGCACCAACTGGGCGAGTTCCTGGACGCCCCGATCGTGCAGGGCTCGACCACCAACAAGGAGCGCGAGCGGCTGTTCGACGCGTTCCGCGCCGGCGAGCTCAAGACCCTCGTCATCTCCCGCGTCGGCAACTTCTCCATCGACCTGCCCGAGGCCGCCGTGGCGATCCAGGTGTCGGGCAGCTTCGGCTCCCGCCAGGAGGAGGCCCAGCGCCTCGGCCGCGTCCTGCGGCCGAAGGCCGACAAACGCCAGGCCCACTTCTACACGGTCGTGGCCCGCGACACGATCGACACCGAGTATGCCGCGCACAGGCAGCGCTTCCTGGCCGAGCAGGGCTACGCCTACACCATCACGGACGCCGACGACGTGCTCGCCCCGTAGGACCGCTCGCCGACCAACCGACCGTCCGAGCCAACACCTGACCCGGCGCGGCGCAGCAGGGCGCAGCAGGGCGCAGCAGGGCGCACGGGTCGGCCGGTCGCCGACCCGTGCGGATTCAGAGCACCGTCATCTGCCGCGGACGGCCACCGTATGCGCGAAAGGTGCGCAGCGGAGCGGGACTCGCCTGCCCGCACCCAGCGCCGAGCAGGGCTGCTGCCTCGAAGAAGACCGCGGCACGGCAGGGCGCACGGGTCGATCGGTCGCCGACCTGCCCGGGTTCAAGAGCACCTTCCCAGCAGAGCGGTGCCGGCCGGCGTCGGCACGGGCCGGTTCGCAGACAGGTCGACGCCCGCCTGTTCGTGCCCAAGAGCCTGCTGGTAGGCGCCGTGCCGGTCCGTGCCGGTCCGTGCCGAGTAGCCGGGCACCGGATGGAGGCCGCCAGCATCGGCAGGGCGATGGACCGGTCGGCGCCCGGCATGAGTGGGGTCCGCAGACAGGTCAACAACCCGCCTGCCCGCGCCCCGACCCCGGTGCCGACCTCGCGCGTATGGGCTGCCGTGCAACACGCATCCGTGGCCGGCGCCGGCCCGGGGCAGCCTGCCCGGGCCGCCAGGGTGGCGGGTCGGAGGGTGGGGGTCAGGATGCGGCCTGGAGTTCCTTGGAGAGGAGCTCGGCGATCTGGGCGGTGTTGAGGGCGGCGCCCTTGCGGAGGTTGTCGCCGGTGACGAAGAGGTCCAGGGCGCGAGGGTCGTCGATCGAGCGGCGGATGCGGCCGACCCACGACGGGTCGGTGCCCACGGCGTCGATCGGCATCGGGAACTCGCCGGCGGCGGGGTCGTCGACCAGGATCACGCCGGGGGCGTGGCGCAGGACCTCGCGGGCGCCCTCGGCGTCGACCTCGACGCCGAAGACGGCGTGGATGGCGACGGAGTGGCCGGTGACGACCGGGACGCGGACGCAGGTCGCGGAGACCTTCAGGTCGGGCAGGCCGAGGATCTTGCGGGACTCGTTGCGCATCTTGAGCTCTTCGGAGGACCAGCCGGCGTCGCGGAGCGAGCCTGCCCAGGGGACCACGTTGAGGGCGAGCGGCGCGGGGAAGGGGCCGAGGTCGTCGCCGACCGCCTGGCGGACGTTGCCCGAGCGGGAGCCGAGGGTGCGGTCGCCGGCGACGCGTTCCAGCTGGCCGAGCAGCGTGTCGACGCCGTCCTTGCCGGCGCCGGAGACTGCCTGGTACGACGCCAGGACCAGCTCCTTGAGGCCGTACTCGCGATGCAGTGGGGCGAGGGCCACGATCATCGCGAGGGTGGTGCAGTTCGCGTTGGCGATGATGCCCTTGGGGCGGTTTCTGGACTGCTCGGGATTGATCTCCGGCACGACCAGCGGTACATCGGGATCCATGCGGAAGGCGCTGGAGTTGTCGACCGCGATGGCGCCGCGGGAGACCGCGATCGGGGCCCACTCGGCGGAGACCTCGTCGGGGACGTCGAACATCGCCACGTCGACGCCGTCGAAGACGTCGGCGGCGAGCTCCTGGACGACGACCTCCTCGCCCCGCACGACCAGGGTGCGGCCGGCGGAGCGTTTGGAGGCGACGAGGCGGATCTCCCCCCACATGTTCTTGCGGGAGGAGAGCAGCTCACACATGACGGTGCCGACGGCGCCGGTGGCACCGACGACGGCCAGCGTTGGTAACGCGCTCATAACGAGCGAACCTACCGTCCGGTCCCCGCATATACCACGGCTTCCTCGGAGCCGCCGAGCTCGAACGCGTCGTGGATGGCGCGGACGGCGACGTCGAGGTCGGTGTCGCGGCAGACGACGGACACCCGGATCTCCGAGGTGGAGATCATCTCGATGTTGACGCCGGCCTCGGCGAGGGCGGCGAAGAGCTTGGCCGCGACGCCCGGGTTGGAGCGCATGCCGGCGCCGATGAGCGAGACCTTGCCGACGTGGTCGTCGAACAGGATCTCGCGGAAGTCGACGGTGGCCTTGACGCGCTCGAGCGCGGCCTTGGCGGTGGCGCCGTCGGTCTTCGGCAGCGTGAAGGAGATGTCGGTGCGGCCGGTGCCCTCGGTCGACACGTTCTGCACGATCATGTCGATGTTGGTCTCCGCGGCGGCGACCGTCTGGAAGATCCGCGCGGCGACGCCGGGCTGGTCGGGCACGCCGACGATGGTGATCTTCGCTTCGCTGCGGTCGTGCGCGACGCCGGTGATGAGTGCTTGCTCCACAGAAAGGTCCTCTATCGATCCGGTGACCATGGTGCCGTTGGCGGTCGAGTATGACGATCGGACGTGGATCGGCAGGTTGAACCGCCGCGCGTATTCGACGCTGCGCAGGTGCAGCACCTTCGCGCCGCAGGCGGCCAGCTCGAGCATCTCCTCGTACGTGATCTGCTTGATGTGTCGCGCGTTCTTCGCCACCCGCGGGTCGGCGGTGAAGATCCCGTCGACGTCGGTGTAGATCTCGCACACGTCGGAGTGCAGTGCCGCGGCGAGCGCGACCGCCGTGGTGTCCGAGCCGCCCCGGCCGAGGGTGGTGATGTCCTTGGTGTCCTGCGACACACCCTGGAAGCCGGCGACGATCGCGATCGCACCCTCGTCGAGCGCGCCGCGGAGGCGTCCCGGGGTGACGTCGATGATCCGGGCCCGGCCGTGCGTCGAGGTGGTGATCACGCCCGCTTGGCTGCCGGTGTACGACCTTGCCTCGTATCCCAGATTGTTGATCGCCATCGCGAGCAGCGCCATGGAGATGCGCTCGCCGGCGGTGAGCAACATGTCCAGCTCGCGCCCCGCCGGGACCGGGCTGACCTGCGACGCGAGGTCGAGGAGCTCGTCGGTGGTGTCGCCCATGGCCGAGACGACCACGACGACCTCGTTGCCGGCTTTCCGCGTGTCGACGATCCGCTCGGCGACGCGCTTGATGCGCTCGGCGTTGGCGACGGACGACCCGCCGTACTTCTGCACGATCAGCGCCACGCCGTCGAGCTCCTTTCCACCCGTACGGGCGATGTAGACGCAGCCGAGCGTACCGGCGACGGCCATCCCTCGGGAGTGGCGTTCCCACGATCCGGCCGCCCGGCAGGCGAGAATACGCACGTGCGCTCACGTCAGGGCCGGGTAACCGCGATCACTGTGACCACCGGCACGGCGCTCGCCGTGATCACCGGAGTGCTGCTGGCGGCCTGCGGCTCCGGCGAGCCGGTGGACATGCCGTCGGCGCCGGCGACCGGGGCGCCCGCACAGCCGGACCCTCGCGGCCAGCTCGCCGCCCGGGTCGCGGTCGCCAAGGACCAGCGGTACATCGCCGCGTACACCCTCGTCGCGCAGGGCAGGGCGCCGCGTTCGGTGCTGGTCACGGTCGCCACCGACCGCACCTGGCGGGTCGACATCCAGGGCGGCGCGCTCGGCGGCACCGCCGATGTCGCGATCGCGAACCGGCCCGAGGGTGTCTACCAGTGCGCGATCAACCCGGCGAGCGGTTGCGTGAGGGTCGCCGCCACGAACAAGAAGCTGCCGGTCGCGATCGACCCGAAGCTGCAGTACGTCTTCATCGCCTGGCTCGACGTGCTGCTCGACCGGCAGGTGCCCCTGGCCGTGGCGCCCGCGGAGCCCCTGGCGGGCACGTCCGCGCCGTGCTTCGCGGTCGAGCCCGGGGTCACCGCGGTACAGCCGCCGATCGACGCCGGCGTGTTCTGCTACAACGACCGGGGCATGCTGGTGGCCGCCAAGATCCCGCTCGGCCAGCTGACGCTCACCGGGGACCCCGCGCCGGCGCCCGAGACGATCACCCTGCCCGGGCCGGTCGTCACCACCGCTCCGCTCGGGACGACGTCGCCGCCGCCACCGAAACCGTCGGCTTCGTCACCGTCGGTCGCACCGTCGATCTCGCGCTCCCGGTGAGTGGTAGGCTCTCGCTCGACATGTGGCGGACGGTTCTCCTTCTTCGTCGCCGCGACGAGGCCCGACAGGCCGGCACCTCGTCGCGGGGTTGAGTCGCGTCTGCGCTCCTGCCGGTCGACCCTTCTTGGTCCCGACCACCTTTCCCAGGAGCGTTGATCCATGTCCGAGATCGCCAATCAGACTGCCAGCCGGATGCCCGTCGAGCGCTACCGGCCTTTCAGTGAACAGTTCCCGGTCCCGCTGACCGACCGCCGGTGGCCCTCCCGCGAGGTCACGGTCGCCCCCCGCTGGTGCGCGGTCGACCTGCGCGACGGCAACCAGGCGCTGATCGACCCGATGTCCGTGGAGCGCAAGCGCCGCATGTTCGGGCTGCTGGTCCGCATGGGCTACAAGGAGATCGAGGTAGGTTTCCCGTCCGCGTCGCAGACCGACTTCGACTTCGTGCGGACGCTGATCGAGCAGGACCTGATCCCCGAGGACGTCACCATCCAGGTCCTGACCCAGTGCCGGGACACCCTGATCGAGCGCACGTTCGAGTCGCTGCGCGGCGCGAAGCGGGCCATCGTGCACTTCTACAACTCGACGTCGACGCTGCAGCGGCGGGTGGTGTTCGGCCTGGACAAGGCCGGGATCACCGACATCGCCACCAGCGCCGCGCGGCTGTGCCAGAAGTACGCCGAGGCGATCACGCCCGACACGGAGATCTACTACGAGTACTCGCCGGAGTCCTACACCGGCACCGAGCTGGACTACGCGCTGGAGGTCTGCAGCGCCGTCATCGACGTGCTGCAGCCGACCCCCGACCGTCCGCTGATCGTCAACCTGCCGGCGACGGTGGAGATGGCGACCCCCAACGTCTACGCCGACTCCATCGAGTGGATGTCGCGCAACCTGCCGCGGCGCGACTCGGTCGTGCTGTCGCTGCACCCGCACAACGACCGCGGCACCGCCGTCGCCGCCGCCGAGCTGGGCCTGCTGGCCGGCGCCGACCGGGTCGAGGGCTGCCTGTTCGGCAACGGTGAGCGCACCGGCAACGTCGACCTGGTCACGCTGGGGCTGAACCTGTTCTCCCAGGGCGTCGACCCGCAGATCGACTTCTCCAACGTCGACGAGGTCAAGCGCACCGTCGAGTACTGCAACCAGCTGCCCGTGCACGAGCGCCACCCGTACGCCGGCGACCTGGTCTACACGGCCTTCTCCGGCTCCCACCAGGACGCGATCAAGAAGGGCTTCGACGCGTTGCAGCGGGACGCGGCGGCCGCGGGCGTCGAGGTCGACCGATTCACCTGGGGCGTGCCGTACCTGCCGATCGACCCCAAGGACGTGGGCCGCTCCTACGAGGCGGTCATCCGGGTCAACTCGCAGTCCGGCAAGGGCGGCGTCGCCTACGTCATGAAGTCCGAGCACCACCTCGACCTGCCGCGCCGGCTGCAGATCGAGTTCTCCGGCGTCGTGCAGCGGCACACCGACGACGAGGGCGGCGAGGTCAGCCCGCAGGCGATGTGGAACTTCTTCTCCGCGGAGTATTTCTCCGACCGTCGTTTCGCGCTGCAGGGGTACGAGGCCTCGACGGTGGACGGCAAGGTCACGCTGACGGCCGAGGTGGCGGTCGACGGCGAGGTCCGGTCGGTCTCCGCCACCGGAAACGGCCCGATCGACGCGTTCGTGCACGCGCTGGGCGACTTCGGCGTCGACGTGCGGGTCCTGGACTATGCCGAGCACGCCCTCACCGCGGGCGAGAGCGCGCAGGCCGCGGCGTATGTCGAGTGCTCCGTCGACGGCCGGACCTTCTGGGGTGTCGGCATCGACGCGAACATTGTGACCGCATCGTTGCATGCCGTGCTGAGCGCCGCGAACCGCGGCTGAGCCGTCCGTCGAAGGCCGGCCCTTCCGGGGGCCGGCCTTCGCGGTTCATATGGCGTTTTTATGTGGGTCCTGCCCAGGTTTTCGTTCGCATGCGGCCGATCCTGCCGGGCGTGGTGTCCCGTGCGACAGGGACCGCGGTCCCGGCTCTTCGAGGTCCGCCGCCCGGTTCGTGTCGGGAATCGCACCGTGGCGCTGCGCGCGCCGCGTGCGCCGATGCCGCACAGTGGTGGCGTGCGCCCCTCCAACGGCAAAGCCGTCATCCTCGCCCTCGCGCTCGCCACGGTGCTCACCGGCGCCGGCAGCTGCGAGGTCTCCTCCACGCCGGGCGCGTCCGCGCCCAGCTCGTCGACACCGGCGGGCAACGGTGGTGCCACCACCGGCGCGTCCAAGCCGCCCGCCGGCAATCCCGCCGGCGCCACGGCCGCGCTCGAACAGCTCACCGTCGCGGCGAACGGGTCGATGGCCGGCTACAGCCGCGAGAAGTTCACCCACTGGATCGGGCAGGGCGGCGGCTGCGACACCCGCGACGTCGTGCTCAAGCGTGACGGCAAGGACGTCAAGGCCGACGCCGAATGCAAGATCCTTTCCGGTGCCTGGTACAGCCCGTACGACGACAAGAACCTCACCGACCCGAAGGCGCTCGACATCGACCACATGGTGCCGCTCGCCGCCGGCTGGCGGTCCGGTGCCAGCAAGTGGACCGACGAGCAGCGCAAGCAGTTCGCCAACGACCTGACCAGGCCGCAGCTCTTCGCGGTCAGCCTCCAGTCGAACCGGTCCAAGGGTGACCAGGACCCGTCGACGTGGAAGCCGCCGAACAAGGCCTACTGGTGCACGTATGCGCAAGACTGGGTAACGGTGAAGAGCTTCTACAAGCTGACCGTGACCGCCGCCGAGAAGTCGGCGCTGACGGACATGCTGGCGACCTGCAAGTAGGCAGCGCGCATACTCGTCTTCTCGTGCGACTGAAGGGCGGCCGAAATGGCAGACGCGGCACCGGGGCCAGGAGCGGCACCGGCTACAACGGAGGCATCGGCCGCCCCCGCATCAGCTCCTCCGGCCGCCCCGGCGCCGGCATCACCTCCGGTTGCGGCCGCCGCTGATGTACCGGCTGCCTCGGCGCCTCCCACTCCAGCAGCCGCGGCTCCGTCTGCGGCTGCGGCTCCTCCGGCGGCTGCGGCTGCTTCTGCGGCGCCCGCTGATCCTGCTGCCGGGCCTGCGGCTGCCGGCGCTACCGGCGCTGCCGGGGCCGCTGGTGCTTCCGGTGCTGCTGATGCTGCCGGGGCTTCCGGAGCTCCGGCCGACGCCGCTCCGGCCGACGCCGCTCCGGCCGGCAAGGCTTCCGATGGCGGTGCTCCGGCCGGCGACGCTCCGGCCCCGGCGCCCGGCGGATCGGCGGCGCCGTTGACGACGGACATCATGGCGGGACCCGGCGGGGTGATGACCGACGAGGTCGGCGTCGTCACCGGCGAGCTGACCCTGCGGTCCGAGGTCGACGCCACCGGCGCCGCCCTCGTGCGGGTGCAGTACAAGGACGCCGAGGAGTGGTACGTGGTGACCGGCACCAAGACCCACCTCGGCAACCCCGCCGACATCGCCGCCGTCCACGCCGTGGCGGTCGGCATCCTGAACCGCCCCGAGGGCTGAACCGCCCGGCGTCTCCTGACCGCCGGGCGCTCTCAGACCGCCCTGCGGCCCTCGAACGCGCGGCCGAGCGTGATCTCGTCCGCGTATTCGAGGTCGCCGCCGACCGGCAGCCCGCTGGCGAGCCGGGTCACGTTGAGCCCCATCGGTTTGACCAGCAGCGCCAGATACGTCGCGGTCGCCTCGCCCTCGGTGTTGGGGTCGGTCGCGAGGATCAGCTCCTTACAGGTGCCGTCGGCCAGCCGCATCATCAGCTCCCGGACCTTCAGGTTGTCCGGCCCCACGCCCTCGAGCGGGTTGATCGCCCCGCCGAGCACGTGATACCTGCCCCGGAACTCACCCGTCCGCTCGATCGCCACGACGTCCTTTGGCTCCTCGACGACGCAGAACACCTCGTCGCTGCGGCGCGGGTCGCGGCAGATCCGGCACAGATCCGACTCCGCCACGTTGAAGCAGCGCGTGCAGAACCGCACGAGCTCCTTCACCCGCGTCAGCGCCTGGGCGAGCCGCTTCACGTCCGCCGGGTCGGACGACAGCACGTGAAACGCGATCCGCTGCGCGCTCTTCGGACCGACCCCGGGCAGCCTGCCCAGCTCGTCGATCAGGTCCTGGATGGCACCTTCGTACATCTGCGGCGGTTAGAATCCGGGCAGCCCGAGGCCGCCGCCCAACCCACCGAGGCCCGCGGTCAGCGGTCCCATCTTCTCCTCCGTCAGGTCCTTCGCGGCCTGCGCGGCGTTGTGCAGCGCCGCCACCACCAGGTCCTCGAGGGTCTCCACGTCATCCGGGTCGACCACCTTCGGGTCGATCTTGATGCTGACGACCTCACCCGACCCACGCACGACGGCCGTGACGAGACCACCGCCGGCCGTGCCGGTCAGCTCGGTCTCGGCCAGCTCGGCCTGCGCGGCGACCATCTGCTGCTGCATCTTCTGCGCCTGCTTCATCATCTGCTGCAGGTTGGGCTGTCCACCGGGGCGCACGATCTGCTCCTCTTCGATATTCGGTCAATGCTCAGCTGGTCTTACCCTGGCTCGTGTAGCTGGTATACCTCAGCCGGCGGCCGGTCTCGCCACCGCCACACCCCGGCAACCGCGAACCTGCCCCCACACCGCGAACCTGCCCCACATCGCGAACCTGTCGCGCCGCGAACATGCCCCCGTGCCGCAAGGCCGTCGCGCCGCGACCCGTCCGGTCCTGACCTGGGTCCTGCCGGTCGCGGCCGGATCGCGGGCGGCCTCTGGTCGCAGGTCAAGCCCGCTGAAATCAGCTCGTGCCCCGTTGCCCTCAGCTCGCGGTCTGTTGGTCTCAGCTCGTGGTCTCGCCGATCTTCTCCGCTCCGAGTGCCTCGCTGAGCAGCCGCAACGCGGCCTCTTCGCTGGACTCCCGGACCGAGTTGGCATCGTCGAGAAGCTCATCCCCCGGGTCCAACCCCGGAAACCGCAGATCGGCGACGGGCCGGTCATACTCCGGGTCATACGGCGGCTCGTCCGCCCCCGCACCCTCCCACGCCGACTCGACCACCGGCGCGGCGGCGGCCGTCCCCCGGCGAGGAGCGTTCGCCGCTCTGCTCGCCGCTTCCCGGGCCTGCTCGATCGCACTGCGCGGCCGGGCCCCGTTCTGCGGTTTGGCTCCGCCGGCCTGCCGACCGCCCTGCGTGCGCGCACCGTTGGAGCCGTGCGCCGCGGCCGCGTTGGACGGGCCACCGCCCGGCGCCCCCTGGGTGCCGGCGCCTTGCGCGTCGCCACCGTGGCCTTGCCCGCCGGCACCGCTGAATGCCTGCCTGTCCCCCGGCCTGGTCGCGACCTGCGTCTGCCCGCCCGCCGCCGAACCCCCGGGCGTGGCCGTGACGGGCCACTCGCTCACCTGGGTGCCACCCGCTTGCGTCTGATCGCCGGCCAGGCCGCGCGGGTCCGCCAAGGTCCCACCGGACGGCGTCCGGATCACCCCGCCGGGCACCGCGGGCGTCGGCCAGCCGTCGGACTGCCCCGCCCCACCGCCCGGGACCGCCGGCGTCGGCCACCCGCCGCCGTCCTGCCCACCGCCCGAATGTCCGCCTGAATGCCCACCACCCCGCGCACCACCGCCCGGCAAGCCACCGCTTGGCGACCCGCTGTTGGGCTGTCCGGCATCCGAGTGCCCGTCGCGCGGAAGTCCGTCGCGGGACCGGTCACCGCCCGGCTGGGAAGGCGGGTGGGCGGCCTGCGCGGCATGGGCTTGCGGAGTCCCGGTCGAGGCCTGAGCCGGCTGGAAACCTCCGGGCACGGCCGCCGGAGTGGGCCAGCCGTCACCTGCGCCCGCCGACCCACCTACGCCTGCGCCCGCCGGACGACCCGCACCCGCTGGACCGCCTGTGCCCGCCGGACCGCCTGCGGCCGCCGATCCGATGGCGCCCGCCGGGCCGGGGGGCTGGGACGACGCGGCGCTCATGGCCGCCGCGCGGGCGTCCACGGGCACGGGGTCGCCTGCGGGGCGGGCCGGAGTGGGCCAGCTCTCGGCAGACTGCTGGGGCACCGCGGGGCCGACGCGAAGACCGCCGTCACCGGGGCCGGGAGCCGGGGCGGACCCACCGCCGGGGCCGGACGGTGCCGGGCGGGGTGGGCTCGGGCGGCTGCCGCCCCCACCTCCACCGCCGGGCTGGCCGCCGACCTCGCATCTGACCTGCCACTTGCCGCCGAGCAGCTCGCTCAGGGCGGCGATCAGCACGTCGGGTGAGGCATTGAGCATGTTGGCGTGCGCGGTGTGCTTGAAGCCGAGGACGAGCGTGGTGCCCTCGACGTCCTGCACGGTCGCCTCGCGGACGATCGCCGCAGCCTTCTTCGACTTGCCGCTCACCAGGGACAGCACATCGGTCCACACCCGGCGGACCGCGACGGCGTCGAGCGCCCCGACGCCCTGCGCCGGCGGCGCCGTGACCGGAGGCGCGGGAGCGGCAGCAGGAGGAGGCGAAACGGGCCGGTCCTGCTCCACCGGCTCGGGGGGCGGCTCGGCCGCATACCCCTGCTGCTCCTGCACGGGAGGCTGAGCAACGTGCGCGGAGGGCTGCCCGGCCTGGCCACCGTCGACCTGGTCGCCGGCAGAGGCCGGAACGCCGGAAGCCTGAACAGCAGCGGGCTGAACGGCAGCGGGCTGAGCGGCAAGGGGCTGAGCGGCAGGGGGCTGAGCGGCAGGGGCGGCACCGAGGCCGACCGCCGGGGCGGGAATGGGACCACCCGCGAGCAGGCGCCGCTCCATGCGCTCAAGACGCTGCAGCAACGCGTTGCCGGCGTCGTCGGCACCGGGGAGCAGCATGCGGGCGGTGATCAGCTCCAGCAGCAGCCGCGGCGCGGTGGTGCCGCGCATCTCGGTCAGGCCGTCGTGGACGATGTCGGCGAAGCGGGACAGCGTCGCCTGCCCGAGGTGGACCGCCTGAGCGCCCATCCGCTCCAGCTGGTCGTGCGGCGCATCGAGCAGCCCCTTGGCGACGGCGTCGGGCACCTGCTGCAGGATGATCAGGTCGCGGAGCCGCTCCAGCAGGTCGGAGGCGAAGCGCCGCGGGTCGTGGCCGGCCTCGACGACCCGGTCGATGACGCCATAGGCGCCACGGCCGTCGTCGGCGGCCAGGGAGTCGCACATCTCGTCGATGAGCGCGACGTCGGTGACGCCGAGCAGGGCGACGGCCCGCTGATAGGTGACACCGTCGGGGCCCGCGCCGGAGATCAGCTGGTCGAGGACCGACAGCGAGTCACGGGCGCTGCCCGCGCCGGCGCGGACGACCAGCGGGAACACCGCCGGCTCGACCTTGACGCCCTCGGACGTGGTCAGCTGCTCCAGATAGGGTCGCAGCACGCCGGGCGGGATCAGCCGGAACGGATAGTGGTGGGTGCGGGACTTGATCGTCCCGAGGACCTTCTCGGGCTCCGTGGTCGCGAAGACGAACTTCACGTATTCCGGCGGCTCCTCGACAAGCTTGAGCAGCGCGTTGAAGCCCGCCGAGGAGACCATGTGGGCCTCGTCGATGACATAGACCTTGAAGCGGCTGGAGACGGGCGCGAAGAACGCCCGCTCCCGTAGGTCGCGCGCGTCGTCGACGCCACCGTGGCTGGCGGCGTCGATCTCGATCACGTCGATGGAGCCGGAGCCGTCGGGCGCGAGGGCGCGGCACGAGTCGCACTCGCCGCAGGGGTCGGGCGTCGGGCCCTTCTCACAGTTGAGCGAGCGGGCGAGGATGCGGGCGCTGCTCGTCTTGCCGCAGCCGCGGGGGCCCGAGAAGAGATAGGCATGGTTGAGCCGTCCCGAGCGCAGCGCCTGTGACAGCGGCTCTGTGACGTGCTCCTGCCCGATCACCTCGGCGAACGTGCGAGGACGGTACTTGCGGTACAGCGCGAGCGCCACCAGCGGTCCCTCCGTTCGCGTCATCGGCTCGGTGCAGCGGGACCACGGTACCTCCAGGCACCGACAAAACCCGCCCAGCGACCCGACCGGGGTCCGGACATGAAGGCGCCACCCGTGCACCCGTCAGAGCTCACTTATCCTTGCTGCCTTCCGGCCCTGGGGAGGTTCGTAAGATGACGCCGCACGAGTGGCTTGAGGAACACAATACCCCGTGGCGCGGAGCCCATGAGGCATGGGTATCCTGGCGCACGGAGGATTCGCCTAGAGGCCTAGGGCGCACGCTTGGAAAGCGTGTTGGGATAAAACCCTCACGAGTTCGAATCTCGTATCCTCCGCCAGCCTGACCAGGCAGAACGCCGGGAAGCCCGCCAGGGCCGCCCGGCGTTTCGGTTTCCTGGGAGAGTCTCGCCGGGAGCGCCAGGAGTCCAGCCCGCCCAGGTCCGCGAGGGTGAAGCGCAGGCCCGACGCGGCGACCGGGGTCACCGTGCCGCCGTCGTCCAGGATGTACTGGCGTCGTCGCACACCTCGACGAACACCAGATAGTGACCGTTCGGCTGCAGACTGATGCCGCCCCGGCCTCGATGCGCCCCGTGCCGCGGTCACGGCCACCGCCCCGCTCGATCTCCAGCCGCACCGGGGGCTGCCCCTTGCGCGTCCGCGCGACAGCGGCTGTGAACACGGCGTGGACCACGGAGGCCCCTGACGGTTCCCGATATTGCCTCAATCTGCTATATAGCTGATTGCGGCCTGGCGCGTGGTGACACCGCATGCGACGATGTGGTTGGCCAACCGGCTCTGGAAGCGCTGAAACACAACAGCACCCGGCGGCCACCGAGTGCTGTTTGTGATCGCTTCCACCTCTACGACTACGCGGAGGGTCAGCGGTGATACCCACAGCAATCCTTGCGCATCCTGCACCCCTCCGCAAGACCGAGAGGGGAAAGGAGATGCGCACCTACTATCGGAGTCCGGACATTATGGTCACCAGTGACCATGTTGTGGTTCTCCGGCCGAGACCGGTCAACTTCCGGATCACCGAACTCAAGGACGCCTACATCGTCCGGCACGGTTCGGCCCCGATCCGCCCGCAGTTGGAGATCAGAGCGCGGTATCGGTCGAGCGACGTCCGACTTTTCATCACGACCGACTCGAGGACCTTCGGACAGGTCCGCCGGGCACTCATCCGCGCCCTTGAGCAGTGCAAAGCCGCACGTAGTTAGGCCCCAAACGACCGCGCGCGAGAGTTTCCTCGCGCGCGGTTGCCTTGCAGTTCATCAATATGATGCGGAAATGCAACTTGCAATATCGCACCCAGCCGAGTAGCAGGTCGTTACCATCCCGTGGGCGACAATCCACTCGCCCGGCAATGGACCCCTGTCCTCCCTACACACCGGGGCATGGTCCGGGACATTGCGGGCAACAGCTTTTGGCGATACCAACCCTCCACCGAGGGTTCGCGCGTAGGCTCGGAAAGTGGCTCGCCACCTGCAACGTCGCTGGTGGCGATACGTCCCATGGAGGGGCTGGACGTCATGGCATCGGGTGACACTCCCGCCGTGGCCCGGCGCACGGTTCGCCTGGCGATCCGTGACGCGCGGATGGCCCGTGGGCTCACCCAAGGCCAGGTGGCCGAGGAAATGGAATGGTCGCTTTCGAAGGTGATGCGCATCGAAAGCGGCGAGGTCACGATCTCACAGAATGACCTGAGGCCCTTGCTCGCCTATTTGGGCGTCCGGGACAAGACAAAGGTCGAGGGCCTCGTCCAGGCCGCGAAGGCATCCAAGCAGCGTCGTCAATGGTGGGACCAGGCGCGCTTCGCCGGTCTTGTGACGCCCGCGATGAAACAATGGTTCAGTTTCGAGGTCGAGGCCACCTCGATGCGAATCTTCTGCAATGGTTTCTTCCCCGGCTTCCTGCAGACCGAGGAATACGCCCGTGGCGTGCTCACCGCCTACGAGGACGAGCTCAGTCCCGTCGAGATCGCGGTCAGGGTCGAGACCCGCGCACTGCGACGGCAGGCGATCGCACAGCGCCGGGTCCGCCCCGAGGCCGAGGTCCTGCTGGACGAGTCCGTGCTCCTGCGCACGCTCGGCCACCCCGGCCTGCTGGGCCGGCAGCTCACCGAGCTGCTCGGCGCCATCAAAGAAGGATGGGTCATCGCGCGGATCGCGCCGTTCACCCTGCCCCCCGCGGGCAGCAGCAACTGGGAGATCTTCTACCTGGGTGCGGAGGACCTCGAGCATGCCGTGCTCTACCGCGAGAACTCGACCAAGGACGAGATCATCGACGACGAGGCGGCGCTCACCCGGCACCTCAGGCAATGGAACAAGATGTGGCACGCCTCATTCGACGAGAGCACCTCGAATGAGATGATCGCAACTCGCATCGGCGAGCTGCTGAATTCCAATGAGCCGACGGGTGTCCACCCGGAGGAATAGGGCGCACCCCGCGGGTCGGGGTGGGCCTTTTCTGTGTCCTGGCAAGTATCTGGAAGGAACGAAGTGCCACATTCCGCAGCGCCGCTCGTCTGGCGCAAGAGCAAGGCGTGCGCCAGCAACGCATGCGTTGAAGTTGCCGAGCAGGCGAACGAGTTCTTCGTTCGCGACTCGAAGAGCCCGATGGACTCGGCCGTGCTGAGTTTCGATCGTGCTGCCTGGGCCGGGTTCATCTCCGGTCTGAGGACCGGTTCACTGGAGCCGAGCTGAAGTAAAGACGACGTCAGGGCTGAGTGTAAAGATGGTCAGCAGCCATTCGCCCTTACACTCAGCCCGTGGTTCCTCCCGTTCAAGGTTTTCCGATCCTCCGGAAGGACTGAACGACATGTCCCTGCGTGAGACCCCGGCCGTAGCCCGCCGCACCGTTCGCCTCGCGATCCGAGATGCGCGAACGGCCCGGGGTTTCACGCAGGACCAGGTCGCCGAAGCGATGGAGTGGTCGCGCTCCAAAGTCATGCGCATCGAGAGCGGCGAGCACGTCGCATCGCGGCGCGACCTTGTCCCGCTGCTCGCCCACCTCGGCATCGACGACGAGTCCCGGGTCGAGGGCCTCGTCCGGGCGGCCAAGGCGGCCCGGCGCCAGGGCCCGCAATGGTGGGACGAGCAGCGATTCGGTGACCTGCTCACCCCGGCGATGAAGCAATGGTTCACGTACGAGGCCGAGGCGACCTCGATCCTCGCGTTCAACGCCGACCATTTCCCCGGCTTCCTCCAGACGGCGCAGACGGCCGGCCCCGTCCTGGACTCCTTCGCCGACGACCTGCCGGTCGAGCAACGCACGGCCCGCCTCGAAGCGAGATCGCTGCGACGGCAGGCTCTCGTGGACCGCCGGGCGCCCCTCACGATGCGGGTCCTGCTCGACGAGTCACTGCTGCACCGCACGCTCGGACGGCCCGGCGCCCTGCAACAGCAGGCCCGGGCGGTCCTCGACGCCGTCCTGCAGGGCTGGGCCACGGTGCGGATCGCGCCGTTCACCCAGCCGTCCGCCGGCACCGGCAACTTCGACATCGCCCTGCTGGGTGGCGACGGGACCGGCGACGACGCCGCCCATGCGGTGCTCTACCGCGAGCGCGGCACGACCGACGAGGTCGTCGACGATCCGGCGACCCTCGACCGGTATCTCACGGTCTGGCGCAGGATGTGGGACCACGCGCTCGACGAGTCCCGGTCCACGGCGATGCTCTCGGCCCGCGCCGGGCAGATCGCCGGATCAAGAGCTCCCACGAGGAAGAGAACTCGCGGGAAGAACGCGCCTTAGCCCAGGCGCAAATCCTCTGTAAGGAGGGGCCAAACAAATGCAGGAAGTACAGGCGCCACTAATGTGGCGCAGGAGCACTGCGTGCCTCAACGGTGCTTGTGTCGAGGTGGCCGATGGCCCCGATGCAATCTTCGTGCGCGATTCGAAGGTTGCCGCGGGGCCATTCCTCGAATTCCACCGGGCAGACTGGGCCACTTTCATCGGCGAAGTCGTGGACGGCAGAATGCAGCAGCTCTGACATAAAGTCCGGTTGAGCGCGGCGCCCCTGGTCGCGCTCAACCAGCTACGAATCGAGCTCCGCGCGACGGAGCGCCGCGATGAACGCGGACCACTCTTCCGGCCCGAAGGCCAGTCGCTGTCCATCAGGGTTCTTCGAGTCGCGCACCAGAATGCCGGTCTCGCTCCACGCAACCTCGACGCAGGCATTCGTAGCGCAGGCCCGGCTCTTTCGCCAGATCAACTCGTGCCGGCCGTCCATCATGTGGCCCTCCTCACCTTGGACCTGGCATCCAGGATACGGACCGGCCTCGATGGCGCCACCCGGATTTTCTCGATCTGGACACTTTGGCATATGTGAATGCCTCATTCATGTGCATACCGGGGTGAAAGGCAACAGTTGTGCCGCCTGCGGAATGCAAATCGCAGGCGGCACAACTGTCTTCAGGTCGCTAGAGGACCTGGTTGAGCCTCCGGAACGCCTCGTCATAGCCGGCCAGGTCGCGCCGGTCCATGCTGCGTGAGCGGGCCTCGAACGCGCGCATGAGCGCCCGTCTGACCTGGCCGAACACCAGCATGTCCGAGGAGGTGAACAATGTGACCCGCACGCCCAGGTGGTGGCCCACCAGATGCAGTGTGCGGGGTGTGAACGCGCGTGCCGTCGAGCCGACCATCGGCGGCGCGGCGACCGCGGCGAAAGCGAAGAAGAACTCCCCCACCGAGTCGATCACCGGCCACGCGACGAGCACGCCGAGCACGGCCAGAACTCCGAGCACCATGAGAACGATCCGGGCCGGGTGAATCGAACCGCGGACGACGTGCACCCCCTGCACCTCGTCCAGCACGTAGACCTGGGGCTCCGGCGACCACAGGGCGAAGATCTCCTCAGTGATCATCAGGTCGGTACTTCGGTAATACACCGTCGTTGACATTGCTCCCCCTCCATCTCGGGCAAGTCATCGCGGTCGTCCGTGCTGCGAAGTGCTTCTAGCGGGTCCCCATCCGCGAGCGAACCACCGTCGCAGTCAGAGTCGGTCGTCGATCCACATCCGGCCCCCACCGGATGCTTGAGCGGTTGAGACTCTGGCCGTCCATCCGCCTCACCAGTATGGATGAGGTGCCTCACAGATCGCCAGACTTCAACCTGCCGTATCGCAGATTGACGTACAACGGATGGCCGTCAAGCAACCAGCTGGGCACGGACGGTGACAAAGGGGTGGCCACGCGGGCGACCCCGATAGAGCAATGCTAGAACGCGGGGCGGACGGCCCGGACGGTCTTGCCGTCATTCGCGACCGATTCGACCCAGCCGCCGACCCGCCCGAGACGCAACAGGACGTCGGCCCGGGCGGGCAGGTCGGCGGTCTCGCCCGGGGTGGGGGGCCACGCCTGACGGACCGTGTGGCCGGGCGTCAGCCATGGCACCAGCGTCGTGATCGGGTCGGCGCCGTCCAGTGCGGCGCGCGCGGCCGCGAGGTCGGCGAGGACCGCGTCCAGCGCGTCGAGGACCGCCTCGGCGTTGCCGCCGCACATGGCCGCGGTCAGCTCGGGGCGGGCGGCGGCGACCCTGGTGCCGTCGCGGAACGAGCCGGCACCGAGCGTCCCCGCCAGGGGGTCGGTCGTGATGCGCGCGGCGACCGCGGCGGCGACCAGGTGCGGTACGTGCGAAATGGTGGCGACCGCCTGGTCGTGCTCCTCGGCCGTGGCCGGGACGACGCGCGCGCCGAGGCCGGTGATGAGCGCCGCGAGCTCGATCCAGTCGCGCAGCCCGGCCCCGTCCTCCTCGAGGCACAGCACCCAGGCGCAGCCGTCGAAGAGGCGCGGGTCGGCGGCCGTGAAGCCGGACGTCTCGCGGCCCGCCATCGGGTGGCCGCCGATGAACGTGGCGAGGGACTGGCCGCCGGTGCGGAGCCGGTCGAGCGCGAGGTCCCGGACCGGCCCCTTGACGGAGGTCACGTCGGTGACGACGCCGACGTACGACTGGGAGGCCAGTTCGTCGAAGACCCCGCCGACGGCCGGCAGCGGGACGGCGACGACGGCGAGATCGGCGTCGCGGACCGCGTCGGCAACGGTGGCGGTGACGTGCCAGCGGGCGTTGGCGGGCGCCTGGGCGGCGGCGGTGCGGGCGGTCGCCCTGGTGGCGGGATCGGCGTCGTAGCCGCTGACGTGATGCCCGCGCGCCGCGAGCGCACGTAGGACCGATCCGCCGATCAGTCCGAGTCCGATCACCGCCACGTTCAACGTCGCATCACGCACTGCGGAACTCTCGCACACCACCCGATCACCCGTTCGGCTCGGGACGGCCGCCGAACGCCTTAAGCGTGCCTATTCGCACCTGTTTGAGCGATTACAACCAGTTAGCGTGTTTGCATGCGACTTTTCCGGCAAATAGTGAGAACCGCGCTCGTCGCGGCGGCCGCCACGGCGGTGTGCGGGCTCTTCGGCGGTGCCCAGGCGGGTGCCGCGGTCGTCGAGAAGACGCCGCTCATGTCACCGTCGTTCGACGGCACCGTCTGGGCCGTGGCCTACTCCTCCGACGGCGGGACCGTCTACGTCGGTGGATCGTTCAGCAAGGCCGTCGTGAATGGCAAGAGCGTCACGCGGAGCCGGCTCGCGGCGATCAACACGCGCACCGGCGCACTGCTCGACTGGGCCCCCGTCGCCGACAACACGGTGCGCGCCCTGACGGTCGACGGTAACTCTGTGTATGCGGCTGGTGACTTTTCGAAGATCGCCGGGGTCAAGCGGGACTCGCTCGCGGCCATCGACGCGACCACCGGTGCCGTCGGCCCATTCAGTCACACGGTGTCCGGCACCCCGGTGACCCTCGGGGTCGGCAGCGGGAGGCTGTACATCGGCGGCAAATTCAGCACGATCGACAACGCGAAACGGGCCAACCTCGCGGCATTCACCCTCGCGACGGGCGAACTCGACGCGGGGTGGGCACCGACCACCGACGACAAGGTGGAGGCGCTCGCCGTGACGAGCAGCCGGGTGTACCTCGGCGGCTCCTTCCACAAGACCAACGGGGTCAGCAACGCGTTGCGGCTCACCGCGGTCGACCCGGTCGACGGCAAGCTCGACAAGAACTTCCTGCCGCGGCCGTCGGCCATCGTCCTGGCGGTGGCCGTGGACGACGACGGGATCTACATCGGCATGGGTGGGCAGGGCGGACGTGCGGTCGCCTACTCCACTTCCGGCAAGGTCAGGTGGACCCGGGTCTTCGACGGGGACGTCCAGGCGGTCGCGGTGCTCGACGGCGTCGCGTATGTCGGCGGCCACTACGACAAGGCGTGCACGACGAGCAACAACGGCTCGCAGGGCGCCTGCACCGACGGGTCGGTGTCGCGGATCAAGCTCGCGGCGATCGACGAGCGCGGCAAGCTGCTGGACTGGGCACCCCAGGGCAACGGCGTCGCCGGGGTGCGCGCCATGACCGCCCACCGGTCGCGCGATCAGGTGGTCGCCGGTGGTGAGTTCACCACCATCGGCGGGGTGACGCAGAAGCGGATCGCGTTGTTCAGCTAGTCCTTCGTCTCGTCCTTCGTTTCCTTCGGTAGGTCGCGTGGCGCAGCCCGGTCGTCCCTGTGGGGCGGCCGGGCTAAGCTCTTTTTCGTGGCAGTGAACGAGTCGCCGTGGAGCTCGCCGGACGCTTCGCGCCCCGCGGGACCGGCACCGGCGTTGCCCAGCCCCGCGCATCCCGTGCCGCCGCCGCCGAACGGCGCGGCGGAAATGGCCCCGTCCAGCGGTGCTCCGGTCAACAGAGCTCCGTCCAGCGGCGCTCCGTCCAGCGGCGCTCCGTCCAGCGGCGCTCCGTCCAGCGGCGCTCCGTCCAGCGGCGTGTTGGTCAACGGCGCTCTGGTCAATGCTGGGCGGCCGGCCTGGCCCGGTGCCAGCGGGCCGCCAGTCGTCGGCCCGCCGCCGCGGCTGAGCGCCACCCGTCCGCTCACCCCCGCCGCTTCGTACGGTGCCTGGCAGGGCGTCATGCGGCCGCCGCCGTTCGTGGTCACGCAGGGCCCGCCGCGGCCCGTCTATCGCGAGCCGCTGCCGGTGCGCAGCCAGATGGTCACCGCCGGCGCCGCCGCGGGAGCCGCCTGGATGCTGCTGTTCGGGCTGCTCGCCACGGGCGCCCGCGGGTATATCTGGCTCACCATCATCGCCGGGGTCCTCGCATGGGCCGCGTCGTTCGTCCTTGCGAGGTTCGGCGACCGTGGTGTCGCGGTGGGTGTCGCGCTCTCCAGTGGCATCGCCGTCGCGATCGCCGGCATCCTCGTGGCGTACCGCCTGGCCGGCGGCGACTGGCTGCTGTGGTAGGACTTTTTTGCTGCGGCCGGTCACGTTCGGTAGCTGGCACGAGGACTTTGCCGTGTGGTCTTGACGTGGATTGCGGCGAGGATCACTCTCAGCAACATGGCTTTGAGGCTGCAGCGGCTCGATCCCGAGCGGCGTCGTCGGCGGCTCGCGCTGCTGGTCGAGCTCGCGGACGCGAAAGCGCTTCGCGAGCGGCTCCATCCGCGCCGCCTCCGCGCCGACCGGCTCCGCGAGCTCATCGCGACTCGCCGACGACTCGCCGACTAGCCCTGCGCCAACCTTCGTTCTGCTCGAATAGTGTTCTCGGGTAACGACGAACACCGACCGGGGGGACCGTGTCGCACTTCGCTGCCGCTGTCACACGCGGCTCCAAGAGCTGGGCCGCGGCCGAGCTCGACCTCAGTGGCGTCGCCGACGTCGAGGAGATCACCGAACGCCTTCGCGACATCGACCCGGACGCGGTGGTGTCACTGCTGTTCGTCGAGTCCGACGACGCGTATCTGGTGATCCTGCGCCTCGACGACGGCGAGGATCTGAGGATCTTCGGCTCCGACTCGGTCTTCGCCGCCGAGTCGCGCCTCGGCGCCATCCTCCTCGGCGACATCGAGGAGCAGGTGTCGGAGATCGTCGACGAGGAGGTCGACACCGACGACGAGGACGAGGACCGGCCGTCGGCCGAGCCCGACATCGAACCCGTCGGCGATCCCGAGCTCCTCGCCGACCTGGGCCTGCCCGGCGGGCGGCTGCTGGAGCTGTGCGCCCAGGAGGGCATGCTCCCGGCCGACCTCACCGCGGAGATCTGCCAGGCGATCGGCGCCGGCGACGAGATCGAAGAGCTGCGCGAGGCCTGACCCGGTGCACCAGCGCTGGGAGCCGGCGATGCGGCGGGCCCTGACGGTCGCCGCGTCCGCCGGCCCCGACGTGCCGATCGGGGCGGTCGTCATCGGCCCCGACGGCACGGAGCTCGCCGCCGCCCACAACGAGCGCGAGGTGACCGGCGACCCGACCGCGCACGCCGAGATCCTGGCGCTGCGCCGGGCTGCGGCCGTCCGTGGCGAGTGGCGGCTGGAGGACTGCGCCCTCGTGGTCACCGTCGAGCCGTGCACGATGTGCGCGGGCGCGCTGGTGCTCGCCAGGGTCGGCACCGTGGTCTTCGGCGCGTGGGAGCCGAAGACCGGCGCCGTGGGATCGCTGTGGGACGTCCTGCGGGACCGCAGGCTGACCCACCGTCCCGAGGTGTTGGCAGGTGTACTGGCGGACGAGTCCGCCAGGCTCCTGCGCACCTTCTTCGGCGGTCACCGCTGAGGCGGCCCGACTGACGCGGACCGTCGAGGAGAACCCCCGGCGAGGCGCTACCCGGGCGGCGTCGACCACGGCGGCCATCCGGGCGCAAGCAGCGCGACGACGCCCACGACCAGGGCGTTGCGCGCGTTGAGGCCGAGGTCCGCCGGCAGGCCGGTGAGCCGCCCCCGCGGCACGGTCACTTCGATGTCGGCCCGCCGCCGCGTCCTGTCGCACCTTCCGTCCGGATCGAGCACAGGACGGATCGGCGAAGCGGCTCAGGAACTGAGCAGAGTGCTCGCGTGGGCGCGGGCGTCGTCGCTCCACGGCGCGGGCCGCAGGGTGCGCGGGTCGAGCTTCACGTTGACCCGCCGGCCCTCCGCGTGGACGGTCCGCCCATCGGCGGACAGGATGCGGAAGCGGTAGACGGCGCTGGTCTCGCCGAGGGTCTCGATCCAGAAGTGGACGCCGATCTCGCCGGTGCCGCGGACCGGCGCCTTGTAGGAGATCGAGTACTCCGCGACGGCGTGCATCACGTCGGACGTGGTCGGGCGGCCGCCGGCGTAGGAGTGGCCGCGCTCGCTCCACCACTGCGACAGGGCACGCTCCAGGAACACCGCGTAGCGGGCGTTGTGCACGATGCCCATCGCGTCGAGGTCGTCGAAGTGCACGACGAACGGGGCGACGAAGCCGGGCAGGACTGCAGTGGTCATGTCAGACCTTCCAGATGGGGGACCAGGGCCAGGGCGCGGAGCCGCTGGAGGGCGGCCGTCCGCGCGTACGTGTAGACCGCGTCGGCGTTCAGCAGGCGCGACTCGTACACCGCGGCGGTGCCCAACGCGTTGAGCTCGAACGCGAGCTGCGCGGCGGGGACGTCGGCCGGCAGCTCGCCCAGCTCGACGGCCTCGGCGATCAGCCGCTCCAGCAGGGTGTGCCAGTCGGCGAGGGCGGCGCTGAGCGCGTCACGGACGCTGCCGGGCCGGACCGTGAACTCGAACTGCGCGTTGGAGAAGAAGCAGCCGCCGGGCAGCGCGCCGCTCGCCATGTCCGCCAGACGGCTCTCCTGCAGCGCCCACAGCCGGCGGATGCCGCGCGGCGCCCGCAGCGCGGGGCGCACGACCACCTCGGTGAAGCGGCGCTCGGCGTGGGCGACTGCCGCGAGCTGCAGCTCCTCCTTCGTCGACCAGTGCGCGAACAGGCCGGACTTGCTGACCCCGGCCCGCTCCGCGAGCTGGCTGAACGAGAGCCCGTCCAGGCCCGACTCGGTCGCCAGCGCGACGGCCACGTCGAGGGTCGCGGTGCGGGCGCGCTCACCGCGCAGGAAACGGCCATCCATGGGATGACCGTACCAACTAAACGACCGACCGATCGGTTAGTTTTGTGTGGGCAGAGTCACCGTGACGATGAGCCCGCCGCCGTCGCGGGGACGCGCGTCGACCCGCCCCCCGTGCGCGACGGCGACCGAGCGCACGATCGAAAGGCCCAGCCCCGTCCCGTGCTGGGATCCGGTCCGCGACCGCAGCCGCCGGAACGGTTCGAACAGCCGCGGCACCTCGTAGGCGGGCACGGCCGGTCCGGTGTTCTCGACGACGAGCTCGGCGCTCGCACCGGTCGTGCGTGTCCGGACCCAGACCGTCCCGTCCGGCACGTTGTAGGCGACAGCGTTGTCGACGAGGTTCTGCACCACCCGCTCGAGCAGCACGGGATCGCCGACGGTGACGGCAGGCTCCAGCGACAGGTCGACCGCCCGCTGCAAGGCCACGTGCCGGACTATCGAAGCCACGTCGACCGTCTCGTGCACGGTGAGCGCCTGTTCGGAGGCGACCAGGGTCAGCAGCCCGTCGATCAGCCGCTCGTGCCGGGCATTGACCGCGAGCAGCGTCTCCCCGAGGTGTACGAGCTCCGGAGGCGGCGACGGACGGCCCAGCGCCACCTCGATCAGCGTGCGGTTGATGGTCAGCGGCGTGCGCAGCTCGTGCGACGCGTTGGCCACGAACCGCCGCTGCCCGTCGAACGCCGTGTCGAGCCGCTCCAGCATCGAGTCGAACGTGTCCGCGAGCTCCTTGATCTCGTCGGCCGGGCCCCGCAGCGCGATCCGCTCGTGCATGCTGCCGCCGGCGACCCGGCGGGCCGTCTCGGTGATCCGCCCGACGGGGCGCAGCGCCCGCTCGGCCATCAGCCAGCCGAACCCGACGCCGATCACCGTCACCAGGCCGAGCGCGATCGCGCCCTGGGTGAGCAGCGCGTGCAGGGTGTTGCTCTCGATTTCCATCTGGCGCGCCTGCAGCTGCTCGACGAATTCATTGATCGCGACGTCGCCGACCTTGATGTTCGCCGGCAGCTCGACGCCCGGCTCGGCCCCGCGCTGGTGGATGTTCTCCTTGACCAGGAAGTACGTGACGCCGAGCAGGATCGTGCCGCCGAGGAGGAACAGCACGCCGTACAGGACGGTCAGCCGCGTCCGGATGCCCAGGTGGTTCATGCCGTCACCTCCGCTGCGCTCCGGCGCCGACCCGAACCACTCTGCACCCAAGGCGAGCGGCCGCTCACGGGATCTGATACCCGACGCCGGCCACCGTCTCGATCACCGGCGGGTCGCCGAGCTTGCGCCGCAGCGTCATCACCGTCACCCGCAGCACGTTGGTGAACGGGTCGATGTGCTCGTCCCAGGCCCGTTCGAGCAGCTGCTCGGCGCTCAGCACCGCGCCGCCGGCCCGCAGCAGCTCCTCCAGGACCGCGAACTCCTTGCGGGTCAGCGCGACGTAGTGCCCGCCGCGGAACACCTCCCGCCGGTTGGGGTCCAGCCGCAGGTCGCCGCGCTGCAGGACCGGCGGGGTCGCGGCCCTGGCCCGCCGGCCGAGCGCCCTGACCCGCGCGACCAGCTCCGCGAACGCGAACGGCTTGCCCAGGTAGTCGTCGGCGCCGAGTGAAAGCCCGCCGACCCGGTCGAGCACCGCGGAGGCGGCGGTCAGCATCAGAATCCGGGTCTCCGGCAGCTCGGCGCTCACCCACCGGCACACCTCGTCGCCGCCGACCGACGGCAGGTCCCGGTCGAGGATCAGCACGTCGTACTCGTTGACGCCGAGCCGTTGCAGCGCGCCGTCGCCGTCGTAGGCCACGTCGACCGCGAACGACTCCCGCCGCAGCCCTTCGGCGACCGCGTCGGCCAGCAGTTGCTCGTCCTCGACCACCAGAACCCGCACGGGTCCATGGTGCCCGTACGGCGCGTAAGCCCGGGATAAGCCCGTGGGTTCACGGCCCACTTATCGCCCGGGGCGTCTCCTGCTGGCATGCGACGAATCCTGCTGACGGCGGTCCTGCTACTGGCCGCCTGCTCCTCGAACGCCGGCCCCTCCGTGGCGACGGCCGGCGGTGCCCCGGCATCCTCCAAACCCGCCACCGGCAAGGCGGAGGCCAACCGGCAGTTCGCCGGATGCATGCGCGAGCACGGCGCCGAGGTGCCCGACCCGGGACCCGACGGCGAGCTCGACTTCGGTCCCGACGTCGACCGGGCCAAGGTCACCGAGGCGATGCCGGCCTGCGAGAAGCTGCTCCCGGGCGGCGGCACGCTGAGCCAGCTGTCGCCCGAGCAGCTCGAACAGGCCCGGCAGTTCGCCAAGTGCATGCGCGAGCACGGCATCGACATGCCCGACCCGGACCCCGCGACGGGGGTCAGCGACCTCATGCGATACGTCGGCAAGCCCGGCTTCCAGGAGGCGGCGGCCGCGTGCAAGGGCGTGGTGGGCCGGTGAGGCGGGCCCTGCTGATCACGCTGCCCGCGCTGCTCCTCGCGGGCGCCGGTGGGTGGCTGCTGCTGGACCGCGACCCGGCGCCCGCCGCGAGCCGTGCCCCCGCCACCACCACGAAGATCACCCGCGGGACGCTCACCGAGACCGAGGACGTCGACGGGACCCTCGACTTCGGCGCCGCGACCACCGTCGCCGGCCGGCTGCCCGGCATGATCACCGGTCTGCCGGCCGAGGGCGGCGTCGTCGAGCGGGGCGGGCCGCTGTTTCACGTCGACGGTCTGCCGGTGCTGCTCATGTACGCCACGGCGCCGCTGCACAGAGCGCTGCGCGCCGGAGACGAAGGTGCCGACGTCGCCGCGTTCGAGAGCAACCTCGCGGCGCTCGGGTTCACGGGATTCACCGTCGACGACGCCTACACCTCGGCGACGGCGTCGGCGGTGCGGGACTGGCAGGCGCGGCTCGGCCTGCCCGAGAACGGGGTCGTGGAGCTCGGCCGGGTCGTCATGGCGCCCGCCGCGATCCGGGTCGGCGCCGTCAAGGGGCACCTCGGCGACAACGCCACCGGCCCGGTCCTGGAGTGGACCGGCCGGACCCGGCAGGTGACCGTCGAACTCGACGTCACCAAGCAGCGCCTGGCCACCGTCGGCGCCCCGGCGACCGTGAAGCTCCCCGACGGCGCCACCGTGCCAGCGACGATCTCCGCGATCGGCGCCGTCGCAACGGTACAGCCAGGGCAGCCGCAGATCGTCACCGTCGACGTGACCGTCTCGCTCGCTTCCCAGGAGCTCGTGGGTGCCTACTCGTCGGCGCCGGTCGACGTCGCCCTCGTCGCGGAGCGCAAGGACGACGTGCTCAGCGTGCCGGTGTCGGCGCTCGTCGCGCTCGCCGAGGGCGGGTACGGGCTGCAGCTCCTCGACGGGGACGGCGTGCGGACCGTCGCCGTGACGACCGGTCTCTTCGCCGAGGGCAGGGTGGAGATCTCCGGCCCGGACGTCCGCGAGGGGCTCACCGTCGGGGCCGCCGCATGATCGCACTCAGGGACGTGCGGAAGTCGTACACCGGCGGCATCCAGGCACTCGACGGCGTCTCACTGTCTGTCGCGGCGGGCGAGATGCTGGCGATCGTGGGCCCCTCCGGCTCCGGGAAGTCCACGATGCTCAACCTCATCGGCACCCTCGACCGGGCGACCAGCGGGGTCGTCGAGATCGCCGGGCACGACGTGGCCACGCTCGACGACGACCGGCTGTCCGGGCTGCGCGCCACGACGATCGGGTTCGTGTTCCAGCAGTTCCACCTGGCGGTGGGGATGAGCGCGCTGGACGCCGTCGCCGACGGGCTGCTCTATGCGGGCGTCGGGGCTCCTGCGAGGCGGAGTCGTGCCGCTGTCGCGCTCGACCGGGTCGGGCTCGGGCACCGGGTCACGCACCGGCCGCATCAGCTGTCCGGAGGCGAGCGGCAGCGGGTCGCCGTCGCGCGGGCGATCGTCGGGGCGCCGGCCCTGCTGCTGGCGGACGAGCCGACCGGCAATCTCGACACGGCGGCCGGCCGGTCGGTGCTGGAGCTGTTGCGGGATCTGAACGCGGACGGCACCACCGTCGTCGTGATCATGCACGACCGGGACATCGCCGCGGCGCTGCCCCGCCGGGTCTCGATGCGCGACGGGAGAATCCTGTGAGGCTGTCCTTCTTCGACGTCGTCCGGGTCGGCAGCTCGGGGCTGCGGACGCGGCCACTGCGGGTCGTGCTGTCCGCACTGGGGATCGCGATCGGGATCGCCGCGATGATCGCCGTGGTGGGCATCTCGACGTCGAGCCAGGCAGAGCTCGATCGCCGGTTGGACGCCCTCGGCACCAACCTGCTCGCCGTCGGGCCCGGCACGTCGTTCTTCGGCGAGGCGTCGCACCTGCCGCCGACCGCTCCGGCGATGGTGGCCGCGATCGGGCCGGTGACCTCGGTGTCCTCGACCGGGCGGGTCGCGTCCGCGCGGGTGTACCGGACGGATCGCATCCCGGCCACGCAGACCGGCGGTCTCGCGGTGCTGGCCGCCTCGCCCTCACTGCTGTCCACCGTGGGCGGCTCCTTGTCCGCCGGCTCGTGGATCGGGTCCGGCTCGGCGCCTGCCGTTGTCCTCGGCGCGCGGGCCTCGACGCTGCTCGGCATTTCCGAGATTTCGGGTTCGGGGCTTCGGGTGTGGCTGGGTGGGCGCTGGTTCACCGTTGTCGGGGTGTTGTCGCCGGTACCGCTGGCGCCCGAGCTCGACACGGCTGCGCTCGTCAGCTGGCCGGCTGCCTCGTCGCTGCTCGGCTTCGACGGCTACCCGACGACCGTCTACACCCGCACCCGCCCGGACGCCGTGGTCCCGGTCGCCGCGGTGCTCGCCGCGACCGCCAACCCTTCGGCCCCCAACGAGGTGCGGGTGTCCCGCCCCTCCGACGCGCTGGCCGCCCGTTCGGCGTTCGACGAGACGTACACCGGCCTCCTGCTCGGCCTGGGCGCGGTGGCCCTGCTCGTCGGCGGCGTCGGCGTCGCCAACACGATGGTCATCGCCGTGCTGGAACGCCGCGCCGAGATCGGCCTCCGCCGGGCCCTCGGCGCCCGGCGGGGCCAGATCCGGCTGCAGTTCCTGACCGAGTCGCTGCTGATGTCCCTGCTGGGCGGGGCTTCCGGCGTGCTGCTCGGTGTCGTCGTGAGCTTCGGCTATGCCGCGTGGCGGGGATGGCCGCTCGTGGTGCCGTTGTGGGCCCTCCTGGGCGGTCTGCTCGCGACGCTGCTGGTCGGCGGGCTGGCCGGGCTGTTTCCCGCTTCGCGGGCCGCCCGGCTCTCCCCCACTGTCGCTCTCAGCGCGTGATCGCCTTCAGGGCGATCTCCACCATCTGGCCGAACGTCTGCTCCCGCTCCTGCGCGGTGGTCCGCTCGCCCGTCTTGATGTGGTCGCTGACCGTCAGCAGCGTCAGCGCCTTCGCCTGGAACCGCGCGGCGATCGTGTACAGCGCCGCCGACTCCATCTCCACGGCGAGCACCCCGTAGTCGGCGAGCTTGTCGTACAGGTCGGGCCGATCCGTGTAGAACGCGTCAGCGGCCAGGATCGGCCCGACCCGCATGCTGATGCCCTGCTCTTCAGCCACGTCGACCGCGTTGCGCAGCAGCCCGAAGTCCGCGACCGGCGCGTAGTCGATCAGCCCGTCGAACCTGGCCCGGTTCATGTTCGAGTCCGTGCTCGACCCGATCGCCGCCACCACATCCCGCAACTTCAGCGACTCGACCAGCGCCCCGCAGCTCCCGACCCGAACGAGCGACTTCACCCCGTAGTCGTTGATCAGCTCATGGGCGTAGATGCTGGCCGACGGCATCCCCATCCCGGACCCCTGGACGCTGACCCTCGTCCCCTCGAACGTCCCCGTGTACCCGAACATGTTGCGCACCGTCGAGTAACAGCGCGCCCCCTCCAGAAACGTCTCAGCGATCCACTTGGCCCGCAGCGGGTCCCCAGGCATCAGGACAAGTTCAGCGATGTCGCCCGGCTCAGCGCCGATGTGCGTGCTCATGCCCCCGATCCTGCCAAACGGCGATCCCCCGCGCGGACGCGCCTGGGCATCCGGTATCCTTCTCGGCGGTGGCGTGTCCGAGTGGCCTAAGGAGCACGCCTCGAAAGCGTGTGAAGGTGCAAGCCTTCCCGGGGTTCGAATCCCCGCGCCACCGCACTCGGCCAGCACGAACGCCCGGCCCCTTCCTTCGGAGGGACCGGGCGTTCGGCGTCCTGGTCTCATTTCGTCTCAGCTGCGATCGCCCCGCAGGTGCGCGGCAACTCTCACCTGCTCGCGGCCGGCTACTCGTCGCGTGGGTGAAGGTAGAGCCAGGTCAGCAGCTCAGCCTGATGCCGGGAACGGAACAGCGGCAACAGGCTCGGCGCTTCACTACGCATAACCGCAATATATCTCCCAGTTAAGTGGAGCATCTTGCGGTCCGGCCCGAGGCGGGATGGTGTCCCGCGCCTTCCTGAGCAGCGTCCGTGTCACGTGCAGGCTCACTCGGTCGTGGCCGTGGCGGGCTTCCGCGGAAGTGTGCAGGCACGGACTGCCCGAGGTGCGGGCTTCACCACACATGTCGCAACGTATGTCTCCATCAAATGCACAGCCGGCACCCGAACCGGGTCAGGGGTTCCAGACGCGGGTGTCGGTGACGATGGCGGTGACCAGGGACGCCGGGGTCACGTCGAAGGCCGGGTTCACCGCGGCAGTGCCGGCCGGGGCCGAGGAGCCGACGACCTCGGCCGGGCCGCGGTCCTCGATCTCCACCTCGGCGCCGGTGGGGGTGGAGAGGTCGACGGTGGACTCGGGGGCCACGCAGATGAAGGGGATGCCGGCGGCGCGGGCGCCGAGGGCGTGGGCGTAGCTGCCGACCTTGTTGACCACGTCGCCGTTGGCGCAGATGCGGTCGGCGCCGAGGATGACCGCGTCGACCTCGCCGCGGGCCATGAGGAACGGGCCGGCGGAGTCGACGGCCAGGCGGTGCGGGATGCCGGCGCGGGCGAGCTCCCAGGTGGTGAGGCGGGCGCCCTGCAGCAGGGGACGGGTCTCGCTGGCGATGACGCCGGCGAGGGTGCCGCGGCGGTGGAGCTCGAAGGCGACCGCGAGCGCGGTGCCGCCGACGACGGTGGCCAGTGCGCCGGTGTTGCAGTGGGTCAGCAGGCGGGCCGAGGGGCCGCACAGCGACGTGACCAGGTCGGCGCCGAGGCGGGCCATCTCGGTGGAGGAGTGGATCTCCTCGTCGCGCACCCGGAGCGCCTCGGCCAGGACGGCGGAGGGCGACGGCAGGTGGGCGGCGGCGCGGCGGGCCCCGCGGGCGAGGTTGACGGCTGTCGGGCGGGCGTGCTCGACCCTGTGCACCAGCTCGAGCACGACCGCGGGGTCCGACGACGACGCGGCGGCCAGGGCGACGCCCATGGCGCCGGCCACGCCGAGGGCCGGGGCGCCCCGCACGGCCAGGCGCTGGATGGCGTCGACCAGTGAGTCGACAGTGGACAGACGGAGCCAGACCACGTCGGACGGGAGGCGGGTCTGGTCGACGATCACGACGGCGCCGTCGACCCAGTCGATGGTTCGCATGTCAACTCCCAATGGTCATGATTTTCGGAAACCGCCTACGGGAAACGTTGACGGGCGTACATTCGCGATTATGAGCACCGCATTGGCGCTCGCGACGGTTCTGGGGCTGATGCTGGCCGGGCCGGTCGCGTTGATGAGAATTCCGACCCACCTGCAGCTGACGGTCACCGACACGGCCCTGCTCATCGAGCCGCAAGGATTGGACCGCTGGTGGGCGGGGACGGGCAGGATCGAGGTGCCGATCGCGGAGATCGCCTCGATCCGGATCGTGCCACGGTCGGAGGCACCCGCTGTCAGGAAGAGCCTGCGGCCGGGCGCGCTGCACGTCGACGGGGTGATCACCGCCGGAGTGCACGAAGGCACGTTCTGGGACGTGCGTGGCGGCGACCAGCTGCTGATGATCACCTGCAAGCCGCAGATGCGATACAGGGCACTGGTGCTGCAGTTCGCCAACCCGTTCTCGACGCTGACCCGGACCCGGACGGTGGTCGCGCACAGCGCCTCGCGGAGCACTACCTTCTAGGGCATGAGGGATCCGCTCGCCGATCTGCGGCGCATCGCGTTCCTGCTGGAGCGCGCCGGTGAGAAGACCTACCGGGTGCGCGCGTTCCGCGGCGCGGCGGCGACGCTGGCGAAGCTGCCGGAGGGCGAGCTGGCCGAGCGGGCACACAAAGGCACCCTGGGCGAGCTCAAGGGCGTCGGCGAGGTGACCGCCCGCTGTGTGGTGGAGTCGCTCGCCGGTGAGGAGCCGGTCTACCTGCGCCGGCTGGAGTCGACCGCCGGCCAGGACCTCGACGAGGCGACCGCCGCGATGCTCGCGGCGCTGCGCGGCGACTGTCACACGCACTCGGAATGGTCCGACGGCGGGTCGCCGATCGACGAGATGGCCCTCGCCGCGGCCGCCATCGGGCACGAATACATGGTGCTCACCGACCACTCGCCGCGACTGACCGTGGCCAGAGGGCTGTCCGCGGAGCGGCTCACCGAGCAGCTCGACGTCGTCGCCGACCTCAACGCGGGCTTCGAAGGCCTGGGCATGTCCTTCCGGATCCTGACGGGCATCGAGGTCGACATCCTCGCCGACGGCTCCCTCGACCAGACCGACGAGCTGCTGGAGCGCCTCGACGTGGTGGTCGGGTCGGTGCACAGCAACCTCAAGGACGAGCCGGAGGTGATGACCCGGCGGATGGTCACCGCCCTGGCGAACCCGCATCTGGACATTCTCGGGCACTGCACGGGGCGGCTTATCACGGGTGGGCGTGGCACACGGCCAGAAAGCCGCTTCGATCCGGAGCGGGTGTTCGCGACGGCGGTCGAGCACGACAAGGCGATCGAGATCAACTCGCGGCCGGAGCGGCTCGACCCGCCGAAGCGGCTGCTGCGGGTCGCCCTCGAACAAGGCTGCCGGTTTTCGATCGACACCGACGCGCACGCTCCGGGGCAGCTCGACTGGCTGTCAAACGGTTGCGCGCGCGCCGTCGCCTGCGGTGTCCCGCTCGACCGGATCGTCAACACGCTTCCGGCCGCCGAGCTGAAGCGCTGGGCCGAATCGCACAAATAGCCCCTGGGAGATGCCGACGCCGCACAGGACGATGATGCCGCCCACCGGCTGGTTCCAGGTCAGGTGCTCGTGCAGCACGACGACGCCCGCGACCGCGCCGACGAACGGCGGCAGGTAGGTCACCATCGAGCCGGTCGTGATGCCGGCGGTGCGCACCACGTGGTTGTTCAGGGCGAACGCGATACCGGTGCCGAAGACACCGAGCGCGACGACCGCCAGGTAGACCCGCGGCGAGTGCGACAGCGGCGACGGCGGCGCACCCGCGATCAGCGGCGCCGCGACCAGCAGCTGCAGCGTCGACATGCTCAGCTGGCCGACGGACAGTTGCAGCGGCGACAGCTCGAAGTTCTTCATGAGCCAGCGGGTGTAGTTGAAGGCGATGCCGTAACAGGTGACCGCGCCGAGGAGCATGAGCTGCCCGGCGAGACTGCTGCCGCCCACACCGTTCCAGACGCCGAGGACGACCAGTACACCGGCGAAACCGGCGAGCAGACCGGCGATCTGGCGGCGCGACGGGCGCTCCGACCGCATCGCGACCAGGGTCACGACGAGTGTGGTGAGCGGGGCGGTGCCGTTCCAGATACCGGCGAGCACCGAGGGGACCCGTTGCTCGGCGTAGCCGAAGAGCGTGAAGGGCACCGACGTGGCGACGAACGCGTAGACGAAGAGGTGGATCCACAGCCGCGTGCCGCGCGGCGGCCGCAGCCCGCGGGCGAACAGGAAGATCAGCAGGGTGAGCGCGCCGAGGAGGATCCGGTAGCCGGCGACGTAGACCGGCTCGAGCTCGACCAACGCGTCCTTGATGAACATGAAGCTGGTGCCCCAGATGAACGCCACGGCCAGAAAGGCCGGGAGCCAGCGGGACGCGTCAGGAGCGGGGGACGTCATGGGCCTTACTCTGCGCCCTCCGGACGCCGGTAGTCGCGCGGATTTCGGACGTCTGAGCCCAGGTCAGTCCACGGTTTTCGAATTGGCCTGCACGTGAGCGACAGCGCATGAAAAAGTCCCGTAGGGTCGGCCCGTGGGATCTATCGATGACATCGCCAACAGCTATGTCGAGCAGTGGGCGCCCCTCGACCCGATCGGGGCGACCTTCGTCGGAGTGGCCGGGTATGACGACACGTTGACCGACCTCTCGCCCGACGGCTTCGCCGCCCTCGCCGACCTCGACCGGCGCACCCTCGCCGCGCTCTCGGCGCAGACGCCGGCCGGCGAGACGGACCGGGTGGCCAAGGAGGCCATGCAGGAGCGCCTGGGGCTCGCCCTGGAGCGCTTCGAGGCCGGGGACATCACCAGCGACGTCAACGTGATCTCCAGCCCGCTGCACGGAGTGCGGAGCTCGTTCGATCTCATGCCCACCGAGGGCGAGGAGGCCGTGTCCAACATCAATGACCGTCTCGCGGGCGTGCCGGTCGCGCTGGAGCAGTGGCAGCGCTCCCTGCTGCACGCCGCGCAGCAGGGGCACGTGGCGCCGGCCCGGCAGATCATCGAGGTCGCCAAGCAGTGCGACGTCTGGGCCGACCCCGAGGGCGACAACTTCTACCCGGACCTGGCCACGAAGGTCGGCACCGGGGTCAGCGCCACGCTGGCCGACGAGCTGATGCGCAACGCGGAGGCGGCCCGCGCCGCGACCGTCGCGCACGCGGAGTTCCTGCGCCGCGAGCTGACGCCGCGGGGCCGGGAGAAGGAGGCCGCCGGACGCGAGCGCTACCAGCTCGCCTCCCGCTACTTCCTCGGCGCCACCGTCGACCTCGACGAGGCCTATGCGTGGGGCTTCGAGGAGCTCGCCCGCTTGGAGAGCGAGATGCGCGCCGTCGCGGACAAGATCGTGCCCGGTGGCACGATCGACGACGCGGTCGCCGCGCTCGACGCCGACCCGGCCCGCACGATCCGCGGCAAGGAGGCATTCCGCGACTGGATGCAGTCCCTGGCGGACGCGACCGTGCAGGAGCTCAACGGGCGGCACTTCGACATCCCCGAGCAGGTGCAGCAGATCGAGTGCATGCTGGCGCCGACGTCCGACGGCGGCATCTACTACACCGGGCCGAGCGAGGACTTCTCCCGCCCCGGCCGCATGTGGTGGGCGGTGCCGCAGGGCATCGAGGACTTCTCCACCTGGCGCGAGGTCACCACGGTCTTCCACGAGGGCGTCCCCGGCCATCACCTGCAGATCGGGCAGACGTACGTGCGGGCGGAGCTGCTCAACCGGTGGCGCCGCGTCCTGGCGTGGTCCTCGGGCCACGGCGAGGGCTGGGCGCTCTACGCCGAGCGGCTGATGGACGAGCTGGGCTACCTCGCCGACCCCGGCGACAAGCTCGGCATGCTCGACGGGCAGGCGTTCCGCGCCACCCGCGTGATCATCGACATCGGCATGCACCTGGAGCTCGAAGTCCCCCGCGACAACCCGTTCGGCTTCGCGCCGGGCGAGCGGTGGACGCCGGAGCTGGGCTGGGAGTTCCTGCGCGCGCACTGCCGGGTCGAGGAGAAGAGCCTCCGCTTCGAGCTCAACCGCTACCTCGGCTGGCCCGGCCAGGCCCCGGCCTACAAGCTCGGCGAACGCGCCTGGCTGGCCGCCCGCGACGACGCCCGGGCCCGCAAGGGCGCCGACTTCGACCTCAAGGCCTTCCACCGCGACGCGCTCAACCTCGGCTCGCTGGGTCTCGACCCGCTGCGGGCCGCCCTCCAGCGAATCTGAATTGGGCGCGCTCGACGGGATCCTCGTCGCGGACTTCTCCAGAGTCCTCGCCGGGCCGATCGCCACGATGACGCTCGGCGACCTCGGCGCCGACGTCGTCAAGGTGGAGCGGCCCGGCGCGGGCGACGACACCCGAGCGTGGGGCCCGCCCTTCGCCGCCGACGGCCGCTCCACCTACTTCCTGTCGGTCAACCGCAACAAGCGCGGCCTGAGGCTCGATCTGGGCACCGCCGACGGGCAGCGGGAGGCGCTCCGGTTGGCTCAGGCGGCGGATGTACTGGTGGAGAACTTCGCCCCCGGCACGATGGAGCGCTTCGGCCTGGGCTACGGGCAGATCGACAACCCCCGGCTCGTCTACGCCAGCGTCACCGGCTTCGGCCGGCAGCACCACTCCCCCGGCTACGACTTCCTCGTGCAGGCGGTCGGCGGCCTCATGTCCATCACCGGCGACCCGGACGGCGCACCCACGAAAGTCGGCGTCGCGCTCGTCGACGTCCTGGCGGGCCAGCAGCTGACCGCGGGCGTCCTGGCGGCGCTCTACGCCCGGGAGCGCAACGGCCGCGGCCAGCGCGTGGAGGTCGACCTGCTCAGCAGCCTGCTCGCCGGGCTGGTCAACCAGGCCTCGGCCCACCTCAACGCCGGCGTGGTCCCGCAGCGGATGGGCAACCGGCATCCGAGCATCGCGCCGTACGAGACGCTCCGGGCGAGCGACGGCGACTTCGCACTGGCGGTGGGCAACGACCGCCAGTTCGCCGAGCTCAGCACGGTGCTGGGGCTGGCCGGGGACGACCGCTTCGCCACGAACGCCGGCCGGGTCGCGCACCGCGGGGCGCTCCTGGAAGCGATCGAGGCGGTGACGCTGCGACAGCCGAAGGCGCACTGGATCGAGGCGCTCACCGGAGCGGGCGTGCCGTGCGGGCCGGTCAACACCGTGGCGGAGGGGATCGCGCTGGCGCAGCGGCTGGGGCTCGCGCCGGTGGTGGAAGTCGACGGTGCCAGGTCCGTGGCGTCCCCGATCAGGCTGTCGGAGACGCCGGTCACCTATCGACTTCCACCCCCTTAGGAGGCGTACGCGATGCTCAGCCCTGGCGCCCGCAGGACGTTGGACTGCACGTACACGAGCTCGATGTTGCAGTCGGTGTAGTACCCCGGCAGCGGGATCGGCGGCGGCGGGAACGACGGGGTGAAGGTCAGCGGCAGGATGCCCAGCACGTTTGCGGAGAACTTCGACGTGTAGAACTTCACGTTGCCCTCCACCGTCAGCGACGTGCTCTTGGTGAGCAGCAGCCTCGGCGCGCCCGGGGTCCGCAGCTCGAACGGCGTGGACACCGAGTTCTTCATGCTGAACGCCAGCACCTTGACCTTGCTGCCGTCCTTCTTCGTCAGTTCCGCGACCCCGTCGTAGACGAGGCTGTCCATGGTCATCTCATCGGCGATGAGGATGGACGGCGCGGCCGCCACGAACGGCTGCCCCTCGGCGATCTTGGCTTTCTTGTCGTTCGGCGTGGCCGAGGTGCTCGGGCACGCCACCTTCGAGGGGGTCTTCGCCGTGCCGGGCAACGGCACCGAGGGGCCGGTCGTGGGCGCGAGGGCCGCCGGCGCGGAACTGGTCGACGCCGAGGGGACCGGGTCGGCCTTCTTGCCGCCGCCGAAGAGGCCACCGAGCCAGTCGAGCAGGCCCGGCTTGTCCTCCTCGGTCGTCGTCGGCGATGGGCTGGGGCTCGGTGCCGCGGACGTCGCACCACCGCCCGGCGCCGGCTGCGTGGTCTTCGCCGAGGCCGAACCCGAAGCCGAAGGGCCGGCGCAGGTGGCCGGCGCCGCGAACGCCGGAGCGGACCCGTGGGTCGCGCCGAACACCGAGGCGCCCGCGACCGTGCCCGTGAGCAGCAGCGCGAACAGCGGGATGCCGAGCCCCCGCCGCCTGGGCAGGCCGTCGTCGCCGTTCGGCGGCCGCTCGTCGTCGGCGCTGCCCGCGCCACCGTACGAGGGCGTGTCGTGCAACGGGCTGCGCTGCGAGATCGGCAGCGAGTCCGTCAGCACACCCGACGAGTGCCGGGGCGGCGGCTGCTCCGTGGTGGGCTCGTCGTACGAGTCGTACGACTTGCGCAGCGACGGCCGCTCGTACTGCGACGGCGAGTCGTCGTCGAGCAGGTCGTCGAGTTCCGCCCGCTCGTACGAAGCGGTCTCCTCCGCCTCCTCTTCCGAAGGCGCGGGGGCCGTTCCGGACGACCAGGAGGCGGCCAGGCCACCGCCGACGACGCCGAGGACCATGCCGAGGAAGAAGCCGCCCAGGTTGAGCCCGATGATCGAGTACAGCGCGGTGAGGGTGCCCAGGATGCCGTAGAACAGCCGCTGCGCCGGCGACAGCCAGGTCAGCACGCCGCACAGCAGCAGCATCGCGGGGATCACGTAGGACAGGAAGCCCGTCGGTCCGAAGTGGACCTCCAGGGCGAGTTGCAGGTTGGCGCTGAGGAACAGTTCCAGTCCCGACAGGATCAGGAACAACCCACCCCAGAAGGGGCGCGAGTCGCGCCACTTGCTGAAGCCACCGGCACGGCGCTTGACGTGCGAAGGGTGGGGAGTGGTCACGGAATCCTCCAGCTGAAAGAACTAGGCACTAGTTCGGCGCTTGCGTCGCATGGGGGGTGTGGGGTGGGAACCCCCACCGGCTGCGGGCGCCAGCCCGTGGAGCTAGTAACTGTCGACAAGCAACTGGGCCCGCGGTTGGAACTCCGCGGGCCCAGGCGGTGGGGCTAGAAGCACTCGAAGGGGGTGCCACCGGTGGAGAGGCTGAGGTCGAGACCGGTCAGCTTGAACGTGCCGGCCGTGGTCGACCAGGCGACCTGCTTGAGGTTGGTGATGACCACGCTGTCCGCCTGCTGGGCGAAGCTGCCCTGCTGCAGGCTCCTGGCGTTGGGGCCACCCTTGGTCAGGTCGGACGCGTCGATGCCGATCTGGATGTTCTGGAACGTGGCGTCACCCTTGAGCGACGTCAGGTCGATCAGCAGGTCGGTCGCCTCGGCGGGGGCACCCGCGGCCTGACCGGCGTGGATCACCATGCTGACGGGCAGCCCGGGGACCTTGACCGACTGGCACAGGTTGTAGAGCTTGGCCGACTTGATGCCCGAGACCGCGACGAAGTGGTTCTTCGGGTCGGCCGGGTTGGCGGGGTTGCCGCCCTTCTCCGTGGCGAGGCCGCCGTACTGGACGAAGCCGGTGCCCTCGAGCTTGTCGGCGGAGACCTTGAACTGCTGGCCGGAGACGCTGAACGACGCGGCGATCGCGCCTGTCGCCTGGCCGAAGACGATGGCGCCGGCGATGAAGGTGGCGGGCACGACGACGGTAGCGAAACGCTTCCATCGCGTGCGGCCCTTCACCGCGCTGCCCTGAGCTACGGACACGTGAAGCTCCTCTTGGGTCGCGGGGGTGCATGCGGTGCGGCGCTTCCTGTCACGACGGGCGCTCGCACCGGTGTGTCGGTGTCTCGCCGCCCCTTCGCCGGCCCTGCGCCTGCAGGGGGTGGAACCGGGGGGTGGGGCGTGCGGACGATGTTGCCGCTTGCGTCGTGCGCGGACAAGGCCCGTAGTTACTCGCCGGTAACGGCACGGGACGAGAATTCTGACGCTCCGTGACCGGTTACCGGAGCGTTTCCACGAGATGTCCGCGCTTCAAAGCCCGCAAAGACGGACAAACATCGACTGTGATGGTTACCACATGTGAGCAATCTTGCAAAGGGTAACGGTTTTATAACGACAAACCTCAGAGGTTCTCAATGTGCACATCGACTGCCATGAGTTTTCCGTACAACGGCAGAAAAGCCGCATCTCGAAAAACTCAGCATTGCCGTTTGGCCTGCGCGGTGGTTAGTTAGCTCTGATAACTAACACGGTGGCCGCCATCCATCGCCACAGTTGTCACCGCCCGCGCGCGCGAAGGGTCGGCGCCCCACCGCGAGCAGGTCACAGGAAGCGCGATCGGCGCGCGTCTTGCCTGGCTGGAACCCCCATCAGCCCAGGAAGGACACCCCCGCAATGGCACCATCCCCCCGCCGGTGGAAACGGCTGCTCGCCGCAGCCTCCCTTGCCGCCGGCAGCTCGGTCGTGGCCGCGATCGTCCACGCGCCCGCGGCCTCCGCCATCCCTCTTCCCGCCTCCGACTACCAGCACGTCCAGCTGGCCCTCGGCAGCGCCGAGCTCGGCGAGCCGATGTCCCTGGCCGTCATGCCCGACCGCACGGTGATCCACACCGCCCGTGACGGCACAGTCCGCGTCACCGACGCCGCCGGCAACACCAAGCAGGCCGCCAAGCTGTCGGTCTACACCCACGACGAGGAAGGCCTGCAGGGCGTCGCCGTCGACCCCGGCTTCGCCACCAACCGCTGGGTGTGGCTGTACTACTCGCCGACGCTGTCCACCCCGGCCGGCGACGCGCCGAAGACGGGCACCGCGGCGGACTTCGCGCCGTGGCAGGGGCACCTCAACCTGTCCCGCTTCACCATGAAGGCCGACAACACGCTGGACGTGGCCAGCGAGAAGATCGTCATGACCGTGAACAACGACCGTGGCCAGTGCTGCCACGTCGGCGGCGACATCGACTTCGACGCGGCCGGCAACCTGTACCTGACCACGGGCGACGACACCAACCCGTTCGAGTCCGGCTCCTACGCGCCGATCGACGAGGTGACCAACCGCAACCCGCAGTTCGACGCGCAGCGGTCCTCGGCCAACACCAACGACCTGCGGGGCAAGGTCCTGCGGATCAAGCCCAACACCGACGGCACGTACGCCATCCCGTCGGGCAACCTCTTCGCCCCCGGCACCGCGAAGACCCGTCCCGAGATCTACGCGATGGGCCTGCGCAACCCGTTCCGGATGACCGTGGACAAGCCGACCGGCATCGTCTACCTGGGCGACTACGGCCCCGACGCGGGTGCGTCCGATCCCAACCGCGGCCCCGGCGGTCAGGTCGAGTTCAACCGGATCACCGGCCCCGGCAACTACGGCTGGCCGTACTGCACCGGCACGAACACCACGGCCGAGACCTACAACGAGTGGAACTTCGCCAACAACACCACCGGGCCCAAGTACAACTGCGCCGGCGGTCCGACGAACAACTCGTTCCGCAACACCGGTCTCACCACCCTGCCCGCCGCCAAGGCGAGCTGGATCCGTTACGGCGGCGACGCCGGCAGCCCGCCGGAGTTCGGCGGCGGTTCGGAGTCGCCGATGGGCGGCCCGGTGTACCGCTACAACGCCGGTCTCAACTCGGCCGTGAAGTTCCCGCAGACCCTCGACGGGCAGTTCTTCGCCGGCGAGTACGGCCGCCGCTGGATCAAGCCGGTCAAGGTCAACGCCGACGGCTCCCCCGGTGAGATCTCCACCTTCCCGTGGGCCGGCACCCAGGTCATGGACATGGCGTTCGGCCCGGACGGCGCGCTGTACGTGCTCGACTACGGCACCGGCAGCAACAACCAGGCGTTGTACCGGGTGGAGTACATCGGCGGCGGCAACCGCGCCCCGATCGCGAAGATCACCGCTTCGGTGACCTCCGGCCCCGCCCCGCTGACCGTGAACTTCTCCTCGTCCGGCAGCTCGGACCCGGAGGGCGGCGCGCTCACCTACGCCTGGGACTTCGACGGCAACGGCACCACCGACTCGACGGCCGCGAACCCCACGTACACCTACACCACCAACGGCACGAAGACCCCGACGCTGACCGTGAAGGACCCGACGAACCTCACCGGTTCGGCGAGCACGGTGATCACCGTCGGCAACACCGCGCCGCAGGTGAGTGTGTCGATCCCGGCGCAGGGCCAGCTGTTCAACTTCGGTGACACGGTGCCCTTCACGATCAACGTCACCGACCCGGAGGACGGCACGATCAACTGCAGCCGGGTGTCGATGACCTACTCGCTGGGCCACGACAGCCACGCTCACCAGATCACCTCGAAGACCGGCTGCACCGGCTCGATCACGGTGCCGGTGGACGGCGAGCACGACGCGTCGGCGAACATCTACGGCGTCTTCGACGCGGCGTACACCGACAACGGCGGGCTGACCACGCACGTGATCCGCACGCTGCAGCCGAAGCACCGCCAGGGTGAGCACTACGGCACCCAGTCGGGCGTGCAGATCGCCCCGCACGCGGCGGCCGAGGGTGGCAACACCGCAGGCTTCATCGAGAACGGCGACTGGATCGCCTACACGCCGTACCTGCTGAACAACGCCACCCAGTTCACCGCGCGGGTCTCCTCGGCGGGTGCCGGCGGCACGATCGAGGTCCGGGCCGGCTCGCCGACCGGCACCCTGCTCGGCACCGCCACCGTCGCCCCGACGGGCGGCTGGGAGACCTTCGCCAACGTCTCGGCGAACCTCGTCGCCGGGCCGGCCACCGCCACCACGCTCTACCTGGTGTTCAAGGGCGGCACGGGCTACCTGTTCGACGTCGACGCGTTCACGTTCACGACTGGGACCTCCACGACCGGGCCGACGGTCAGCCTCCGGTCGCTGACGAACAACCAGTACGTGACGGCGGCGAACGCGACCACGGCGCTCATCGCCAACTCGGCGACGATCGGCACCGCGCAGCAGTTCGAGCTCGTCGACCTCGGCGGCGGCAAGGTGGCGCTGAAGTCGAAGGCGAACGGCCAGTTCGTCTGCGCGGAGAACGGCGGCGCCAACCCGCTGCTCGCCAACCGGCCGACGGCCGGGTCGTGGGAGACGTTCAACCTGATCCGCAACGCCGACGGCAGCGAGAGCCTGCAGGCGACGGTGAACAGCAACTACGTCACCGCGGAGAACAACGGCGCCGGCTCGCTCATCGCGAACCGGACGGCGATCGGGCCCTGGGAGAGGTTCGATCTCATCGGCGCCTGATGTTGGAAAATGTGCGGTCCAATGCCGCCCTTGTGCGGGATATTGATGTGTGACTCTTGACACTTCTCGTTGGATCGTGAGGTTATGTGTTGGTCCGTGGGGACGTTAGTCGTCCCCACGGATCAGCCTCGGCCGCCACCGGGGCTGACGCATACCTCGAGGAGCCCCTCTGTGAAGCTCTCCAGATGGTTCGCGCTGGCACTGGCACCGTTGCTGGCCACGGCGGGCACCGTGATCGCCACGGCGAGCCCCGCGAGCGCATGGACCCCCAAGACTCCCCCGATGACCACCCCGTGGACCAACTCGGTGCCCACGGCGAACCCGCTGCCCGAGTACCCCCGCCCGCAGCTGACCCGCACCGACTGGCAGAACCTCAACGGCATCTGGGACTTCGCCGTCACCGGCAGCGGCCAGACCAGCCCGCCGGCCACGTTCGGTGAGCAGATCCGGGTGCCCTACCCGGTGGAGTCGGCGCTGTCCGGCATCCAGCGCAAGGTCACGGAGAACGACAAGCTCTGGTACAAGCGGACCTTCACGATCCCGTCGAACTGGTCGGGCCGCCGGGTCCAGCTCAACTTCGGCGCGGTCGACTGGCAGACCACCGTGTGGGTCAACGGCACCCAGGCCGGCGCGGTCCACAGTGGAGGCTACGACGCCTTCACCTACGACATCACGGGCCTGCTCAACGGCGGCACCAACACGATCATCGTCGGCGTCTACGACCCGACGGACGCGGGCAGCCAGGCGGTCGGCAAGCAGCGCCGCAACGACGTGCTCCCGCACGCGGGCGGCGGCATCTTCTACACCGGCGCCTCCGGCATCTGGCAGACGGTCTGGCTGGAGCCGACCCCGACGGCCAGGATCACCCGCGTGGACCTGGTCCCGAACCTGGCCGGCAACACCCTGTCGGTCAACGTGCAGGGCGCCGGACTGTCCGGGCAGACCGTGACCGCGACCGTCCTGTCCGGCTCGACCCAGGTCGGCACGGCCAACGGCAACACGGGCGCGGCGTTCAGCGTCCCGGTGCCCAACGCGCACCGCTGGTCGCCCAGTGACCCGTTCCTGTACAACGTCCGGGTCGACCTCAAGAGCGGCTCGACCGTCGTGGACTCGGTCGGCAGCTACGCCGGCATGCGCTCGATCTCGATCGGCAACGTCAACGGCAAGCTGCGCATCCTGCTCAACGGCCAGTTCGTCTTCCAGTCCGGCACCCTGGACCAGGGCTACTGGCCCGACGGCATCTACACCGCGCCGACCGACGCCGCCCTGCGCTCCGACCTGCAGGCGCACAAGGACCTCGGCTTCAACATGGTCCGCAAGCACATCAAGGTCGAGCCGCAGCGCTGGTTCTACCACGCGGACCAGCTCGGCCTGCTGGTGTGGCAGGACATGCCCGCCATGCCGACCGGCAAGAACCCGACCACCGCCGCCCGCACCCAGTGGGAGGCCGAGTACGACCGCATCATCGACCAGCACCGCAGCTCGCCGTCGCTGGTCATGTGGGTCAACCAGAACGAGGGCTGGGGCCAGTACGACCAGGCCCGCATCGCCAACGAGGTCAAGGCCTACGACCCGTCCCGCCTCGTCAACAACATGAGCGGCGTCAACTGCTGCGGCTCCGTCGACGGCGGCAACGGCGACGTGATCGACAACCACATCTACGTCGGTCCCGGCTCCACTCTGCCGACCGCGACCCGGGCCGCGGTCCTGGGCGAGTTCGGCGGGCTCGGCCTGCGCGTGGCCGGCCACGAATGGTCGCCGGGCAACGGCTTCAGCTACGAGGACCAGGCCAACGCCACGGCGCTCAACAACCGCGTCGTCGGCCTGTACGACCAGATCCGCACCGGCGGCATGCCGGCGGGCCTGTCCGCGTCGGTCTACACCGAGATCACCGACGTGGAGAACGAGAGCAACGGCTTCCTCACCTACGACCGGCAGGTGGTGAAGGTCGACGTGGCCCGCTTCAGGGCCGCGAACCAGGCGCTCATCGACGCCTCGACGAACCCGCCGCCGCCGGCCACGCTGCCGACCAACGTGTACAAGTCGTTCCGGGTCGTGACGCCGTGCTGCACCACCCGCTACATCCGGCACCAGAACAGCCTCGGCTACACCGAGGTCGTCGACGCCAACAGCAGCACCCTGCTCAAGCAGGACGCGACCTGGCGGATCGTGCCGGGCCTGGCCGACTCGTCGTGCTACTCGCTCGAGTCGCGCAACTACCCCGGCCAGTACCTGCGCCACCAGGCCTTCCGGGTGAAGCTCGCGGCGAACGACAACTCCGCGCTGTTCAAGGCCGACGCCACCTGGTGCGCCCAGCAGGGCAGCGGCGGGGTGCGGCTGACCGCCTGGAACTTCCCGGGCCAGTTCCTGCGCCACCGGGCGTCGGAGCTGTGGCTGGCGACGCCGGGCGGCCCGAACGCGTGGGACAACCCCACCAGCTTCACCGAGGACACCACGTGGTCCGTGGACAACCCCTGGGCCCCGTAGATCGCTGACAGCAAGGGGGCGCCTGGACGGGCGCCCCCTTTGCTATGCCCGCATCACGGTGGCGATGGGGATCCGGGCCGCGCGGACGGCCGGGATCAGGCCGCCGAGCAGGCCCGCCACCAGGCCGGCGATGACGCCGGCGAGGCCGGCCTGCCAGGGGAAGCTCACATCAGCCAGCTGCGGCGCCCGCGAGGAGAGCAGGTCCGCGACGACGTTGAAGGCGGCCACCCCGAAGCCGATCGCGGCGGCCGCGGTCAGCAGGCCGGTCAGCAGTGTCTCGGCAAGGACGATGCCGGCCAGCAGCGAGCGCGGCGTGCCGACGGCCCGGCGCAGCGCGAACTCCTCGATCCGCTCGCCGACGGTGGCCAGCCCGACGTTGAGGATGCCGGCGACGCCGATGAGCAGCACCAGCGCGGCCATCCCCAGGAAGATCCAGCGCACGATCGCCAGCTGGTTCGCGATGTTCTTGCGCTCGTTGACGGTCTGGATCTGGATCATGCCCCCGGATATGCCGAGCGCGGTCAGCTTGCGCACGACGAGGGCCTCGGTCTCCCCGGCGTCGGGCGAGAACATCAGCTGCAGGCCGGGGCCGTACATCTGGTTCGCCACGGGCTTCGGCATCCAGTTGCGCATCTCGTCGACCCGCACATAGGCGGTCGGCTGGGGGTTGCCGTCGTCGACGACGCCGATGATGCGCGGTGTCGGGTTGGCGGTCGCGCCCTCCACCCGCATCTCCGCGGGAACCTGGTAGCGGGTGAAGCCCTTCGCGGCCTCCTTGTTGAGCACCAGGCGCGGCGAGTAGGACGGGTCGCCGCCGAAGTCGAGCCAGTCGCCGGTGACGGGCCGGAAGGGGCGGAACTGCCGGATGTCGCCGGTCAGGCCTTGCAGCACGAGCTCGATCGCCTGGCCGCGGGGCTGCGCGGCCGGGTCGGGCTCCAGCGGCCGGCACTCGTGAGTCATCGGGTCGCAGTACATCTGCATGCCCGGCCCGTAGTAGTTGCCGCTGTCGTTGTCGAACGGCGCGGCGCCCTGGTTGATCGGCAGGACGTTCGGCTCGCCGATGATCGCCTGATATCCCATGACCCCGACGGCGCCGGGCTTGCCGGCCACGGTGGTGAGGGCGGCGTCCATCGCGTCGGGCATCGGCGGCAGGTACATCTGCCGGGTGCCGTCCTTGCCTGCGCGCAGCTCCAGGTCGGCGAGTTGCATCGTCTTCAACGTCTCCGCGCCGGCCTGGACGGTGACGACGGCCAGGACGCCCAGGAACAAGCTGATCATCGACAGGAAGGTGCGCAGCTTGCGCGAGCGGATGCCCTGCCCGCCGATGATGAGCGCGGAGCGGAACCGGCCCGACAGTCTGATCATGTCAGTACCCCATCGCTCAACGACAGCACGCGCTGCATCTTCGCCGCGTGGGCGTGGTCGTGGGTGACGAGGATCAGGCCGCAGCCGCGGTCGGTCGCGGCGCGCATGACCTCGATGACGAGGTTGCCGGTCTCGGTGTCCAGCGCGCCGGTGGGCTCGTCGGCGAGCAGCAGGCTCGGGTTGCGCACCAGGGCGCGGGCGACGGCGACGCGCTGCTGCTCGCCGCCGGAGAGCTTGGCCGGGCGCTGCTTGGCCAGGTGCGCGATACCGACCAGGTCGAGCGCCTCCAGCACGCGGGCCCGGCGGTGCCGGCGCGGCAGCCAGCCCTGACCGTTGACCAGGGCCATCGCCACGTTCTGCGCGGCGGTGAGGTGCTTGAGCAGGAAGAAGCGTTGGAAGACGAAGCCGAACTGGGCGCTGCGCAGGGCGGCGGCCTTGCGCTCGGGGATGCGGGCCAGGTCCCGGCCGTCCATGAAGTAATGCCCCGCGTCGGGCCGGTCGAACAGACCGAGGAGGCTCAGCAGCGTGCTCTTGCCGGAGCCGGAACGGCCGAGGATCGCAACGCTCTCACCGCGGTCGACGGTCAGGTCGACGCCGTCGAGGATCACCCGGGGCTCTTGCTGGCCCTTGAGCGTCTTGGTGATCCCCACCAGCTCGATCAGCGGGCTCATTTGCTGAATCCGGGCATCGGCTCGCCGCCGTTGTTCTTCGCGGCGGGCAGATTGGGCCCTGGCACCGCGATCGTCTCGCCGCCGGAGAGGCCGCTCTTGATCTCGATGACCTTGCCGTCGCTGAGGCCGAGCGTGACCTCGACGGTCTCCTTCGTCTGGTCGGCCTTGACGACGTCGACCTTGCCCTTGCCCTGCGCGCCGGCGACCGCCTCCACGGGCAGGACGAGCGCGTTCGCGGCACGGGCGGTGATCACCTCGACGGTCGCGGCGGCGCCGTTGATCGCCTTGACGTCGCCCGGTGGGATGCAGACCAGCCGCATGCCGGTCGGCTCCGACGGCTGCTGCTGCTGGCCGGGGTTCCGCTGCGGTGCGGTGGGCGGCGCCGACGGGTTGGGTGTCGGGGTGACCGGCTCCGGGATCGTGCCGGCGGGCAGCGCGGCGAGCGTGCCGAGGACCGTGCACGGGAACGGTCCGGGGCCGCTCTTGATCTGTGCCTGCACCGACTCGAGCTTGTCCGAGATCTGGTACGCCTGAGATCCGTCGATGTCCGCGACGACGCCGTAGCCCGCCTGCTTCGCCGAGACGATCGGCATGCCGGCGGTCACCTTGGACCGGTCGTCGACGAGCCGGCCGCTGAACGTGGCGCCGGCGGGCACCTCGATGGGCGTGGCCTTGCCGCTGACCCAGATGTTGGCGACCTTGGTGGGCTTGGTCGGTGTGCTCGTCGACGCCTTGACGTCGAGGTAGCGGATCTCCCCGTCGATCGGGGCGACCAGGCCGAACGTGGGACTCAGCTGCACCTTGCCGCTCAGGCTCACCTTGTTGGCAAGGTCCTGGCGGGTCGGCTTCACCGTCGTCATCGTGACGCCCCGGTCGGCGAGGCCGGGAGTGCTCACCTCCCCCGCGCCCGACGCCGTGCAGGCACCCAGTGCACTCAGTACACCGGCGGCGGTCACCGCGAAAAGGATTCGTCGCATCCGGGTTCACCCCCAGCAAGGATCGAAGTCCGGCAAAGGGTAGCGGTCGTTCGGGTGAGGCGATGCCCCGTCAAGCGATTCACCCGGGTGAGGAAATGTACTGAACACGACAGCGTTTCCGTGCAACCACCGGCACAGTGCTTACGTCAGCATTGACCAACATCGATTGGAGCACGGATGCTCAGAAGACTGCTCGCCGTCGCCACCGCCATGGTGACGGCAGCCTTCCTCCTCCCCTCCGCCCCCGCGCAGGCCGCCACTCCTGACCGCTGGGGCTTCGCGTACGTGAAGGACCCCACCATCACGGTGTGGAACACGCTGCCCACCACCTACCAGTGGGGCAGCTGGAAGGCGTTCGCCCCGGCCGCCTGGGCCGACGGGATCAAGGTTGCCACCGGCCGCTACCTGGTGCGCTTCCCGCAGATCGGCGTCGCCGGCGCCCGTGGCATCCCGCACGTCACCGCGGTGAACCCCGACGGCCGCTTCTGTGAGGCGGTCCGCTGGTACATCTCGGGCGCCGACGAGATCGTCGACGTGCAGTGCTTCAAGCCCGGCGGCGTGGCCATCGACTCGCCGTTCACGGTGCTCTGGACGCTGAGCTCAGGCGTGGTGCCCGCCGCGAACACCTACGCGTCCGTGCAGTCTTCTTCGCTGGGCGCGATCGTGCAGCAGTACAACTCGACCGGCGGACCGGTCACGATCGGGCCGTCGTCGCCCGGCTACTACACGGTGCGCTTCTCCGGCGTCGGCTCGCCCGGGGTGCAGTCCGGGAACATCCAGGTGACCGCGGTCCAGCCCAACGCGCAGCCCCGCCGCTGCAAGGTGGCCCGCTGGACCTGGTCGGGCACCGACGTCATCGCGTTGGTCGCCTGCTACAACCCCGCCACCGGCGCCCTGATGGACTCCGAGTTCGTCGCCTCGTTCCACCGGCAGCGGGCGGTGACCGCGAACGTGCCGATGTACTTCGGCTACGTCTCCAACGCGTTCGCCGGGCAGACCAACTTCAACAGCGTCCATGGCTTCGGGTTCAACTCCATCGGCGGCATGGTCATCAAGTATCCGGACCTGCACCAGAAGGAGACGCATTCGCAGGTGACCGCGTTCGGCGACACGTCGAGCTACTGCGGCCTGGAGAAGCTGTGGAGCGACTCCGCCGGGACCGCGCTGGTCAGCATCGCCTGCTTCACCAACGCCGGAGCGCCGATCAGCGACCGCTGGCTGTCGACGTTCACCTCGCGTATCTGATTTTTCAACTGTTCGGTTCGGTGGTCGGGGGGAGGGCTCGCGCCCTCCCCCCGATCGCGTCAGACCTTGTAGGTGAAGGTCGACGCCGTGGCAGCCGCGCTGGTGCCACCCTTCGTGATGACCTGGAGCTGCACGCTGCCGGCGGGGCGCGGCGGCAGGTACACCTTGAGCTTGGTGTCCGAGAGCTTGACGAAGGAGACGCTCGCGCCGTTGGAGAGCACCCTGTCCACGGTCACGAAGTTGGTGCCGGAGACCTCGACCGTCGTCCACGCCTTCGTGCCGCCGGTCGACGGGGTCACCGCGCCCACGGCCGGCGCCGGCGGCGCGACGTAGGTGAACGGCGCGGCGGTGCCCTCGACGGTGCCGCCTGCGGTGGTGATCCGCACGGTCGCCTGACCGGCCGCGTGCACCGGCATCGTCACCTTCAACTGGGTGTTGGAGACCCGCTGGTACAGGGCGCTCACGCCGCCGACGCTGACCGCCGTGACGCCGCCGAGGTTGGTGCCGGTGACGACGACCGGGGTGGTCGTGTAGGTCGGCCCGCTGCTCACGCTCAGCGAGGCGATGGTCGGCGCGGGCGGGTTGACGATCGCCAGCTTGTCGGCCGCGACGGTCGCGCTGGTGCCGGACGACGTCACCACCGTGACGTCGTAGATGCCGGGCGGGAGCTTCGGCGGCACGGTGAACGCGATCGAGGTCGGCGACATGACCTTGACGTTGGTGGCGGCGTTGGCGCCGATACGGACCGCGGTCGCGCCGTCGAGGTTCGCGCCGGTGACGGTGAGCACGTCGCCACCGACCGTGGTGGCGCTCTCGGCGCTGAGGCTGGTCACGACCGGCAGCGGCGGCTGGTACAGGAAGCGCGCCTGCGAGTTCAGCGTGCTGACCCCGGCGGCGTTGACCACCGTCACGTCGACGGCGCCCTTGGCGCGCGGCGGCGACGTGGCGACCAGGGTGGTGACCCCGTTCGCCTCCACCTTGCGGAACTGGGCCACGGTCTCGCCGAACCTCACCGCCGTCGCGCCGGCCAGGTTCCCGCCGGTGATCGTGACCTCGGTGCCGCCCGTGATCGGGCCGCGGACCTGCGACAGCGTCGACACCGAGGGCCGGGGCACGGTGACCTTCGACGGGGTGGTCACGCCGCTGACGGTGTAGGCGGCCTGCACGTTGGTGTTGACGAACGCCCACGCGAGGTGCGCGTCGCCGGCGGCGCCCCACGCGGTGCCCCACTGGTTACGGATCCACACGCCCTCGGCGTCGTACGCGTACGCCGTGACCATGTGGCCGCCGAGGTTGCTGCCGGAGGTCGTCTTGTAGAGGCTGCTGCCGGTCAGGTACATGAAGTCCTTGAAGACCGGCATGCCGATCGCGACCGGCGAACCGGCGGCGATCGCCGTCTCCACCGCGATCTGCCCGGCGACGCCCTGGTTGGCGCCGGTCCACAGTGTCGTCCACTTGGAGACCTTGTAGTTCCTGGCGTTCTCGATCTCCGCGGCGGTCGGCGGGACCGAGTAGTTGCTGGTGCCCTGGACGTAGTCGTCCTGCGTGTCGACGCCGTTGGTGGTGGCCTCCGTGAGCGCCTTCTCCGCCACCAGACCCGCGTTCGGCGCGCCACCCTTCTGCACCGTGCGCATGTAGAGGTACAGCGGCGCGTACGGGGCACCGACGGCGCCGTCGCGCTTCGCGTAGTAGCCCATGAGCGAGTGGGCGATGGTCCAGGCCACGCACGAGCCGATCTGGCCCTGGTCGCCGACGGCCGGCAGGTTGGCCTTCAGCGTCGCGCTGTCCGGAAGCGCGGCGGCCGCGCCGATCTTCGACTTCGCGTCGACTCGGGTGGTCGGCGCCGCGAACCCGCCGACGGCGTGCGGCAGCACGGTGGGGGTGGTCGCGGCCGCTGCCGCCGGCGTCACCGCGACCAGCGTGCCGCCCGCCGCCATCAGCAGGCCGAAGGCCGTGCGGACGATCTTTCTTGGTCCAGGGCGCATCCGTGCTCCTCAAGGTCGGTGACCGCGACGTGCTGCCATCGACCTCGTGAGCGGCGGCATGAGGGGTGCCGCAAAGCGCGACCGGTCGGTGTCCACCGGCCGGAGGACACCGTCGGTCGCGCTCGTGGATGCTCGTATCAGCTGTTTCCGGCGCTCTCTACTGCTTGAGCGCCCTGGCGATGACCTCGGCGAGGGTGGTGGTCGGGCGCCCGATCAGCCGGGACAGGTCACCGGTGACGACGTCGAGGCTGCCCTGCGCGATCGACACGTCGGCCGCGGCGAGCAGGCGCGCGAACCCCTCGGGCAGCCCGAACCCGATCAGGGCCTGCGCGTAGTCGTCCGCGGGAAGGTCCTGGTAGGCGACCTTCGTGCCCGACTGTGCGGTCACCTCGGCGGCCAGGTCCGCCAGCGACATGGTCGAGTCGCCGCCGACCTCGTAGATCTTCCCGGCGTGCCCCTCACCGGTGAGCACCGCCACCGCACCGGCGGCGAAGTCCTCGCGGGTCGCGGCGGCGACCCGGCCCTCACCGGCGGCGCCGAGGATCACCCCGTGCTCCAGCGCGGCCGGCAGGCCGCCCGTGTAGTTCTCGAAATACCAGTTGTTGCGCAGGAAGGTGTACGGCAGTCCCGACGCGACGATGAGGTCCTCCGTCGCCTTGTGCTCGGGTGCGAGCGGGTTGGTCGACGCGTCGGCACTGGTGATGCTCGTGTAGACGATGTGACCGACCCCGGCCTTGACGGCGGCGTCGACGACGGCCCGGTGCTGCTCGACCCGCCTGCCGGCCTCGTTGCCCGAGATGAGCAGCAGCTTGTCGGTGCCCTCGAACGCCGGCACGAGCGTCTCCGGCCGGTCGTAGTCGGCGTGCACGCTTTTCGTGGTGGCCTTCGTGGTGTCGCGGACCGCGGCGACCGCGGTGATGCCGTGCTGCTGGAGCCCGTCGACGACCAGGCGGCCCAGGTGGCCGGTGGCGCCGGTGACGGTGATGGTCATGAGAACTCCCTCGTCCTGGTTACTCTCTCACAGTAAGCACTAACTTCTAGAAAGTGCAAACCTTGAGTTACCGTTGTCTCATGTCGTACGAGGGGCTGATCTTCGACGTCTTCGCCAGGAACTGCACGTCGCGCCCGGTCATGGACACCGTGGCGGGGCGCTGGGGCATCCTGTCGATGGCCGCGCTGCTGGACGGCACCCACCGGTTCAATGAGCTGCGCCGCCGTGTCGACGGCGTGAGCGAGAAGATGCTGTCGCAGACGCTGCACGCCCTGGAGCGCGACGGCCTGGTCGTGCGCACGGTGCAGAGCACGATCCCGCCCCGCGTCGAATACAGCCTCACCGACCCGGGCCGCAGGGTGGCCACCAAGCTGATGGAGCTGATCGACCTCGTGGAGGCCGAGATGCCCGCGATCTCCGCCGCGCAGGCCCGCTACGACTCGGCTTAACTGCTCGCGTGCTGTTCCACTCGACTAAGTGCTCGCGTGCTGTTCCACTCGGCTTAAGTGCTCGCGTGCTGTTCCAGGAGGTCGGCGACCCGCAGCAGGGGGCCGACCTGCGCGGGGATCCGCTCCGGCGCGCCGATCCGGCCCTGGTGGAAGGTCAGCAGCTCGTTGCCCTCGACGCTCCAGTCCGGCAGCCGCCCGGCGACGTGCTCCGCGACCAGCGGGCCGCCGATCACCGCTCTGACCAGGCTCGGGTCGCTCGCGTTCACCCGGTACGCGCTGTCGAAGGCCTCATAGCCGATCGCGGTCGCCTTGTCGCCGAACAGCGACCGCCACAGCTTCGACCCGCCACCCCGCCGGTGCACGGCCACCGTCGGCCGCGGCATCCGTAACCGCACCACCACCGCGACGTGGTGATGGGTGGTCGTGGTCGTCTGCGTCGCCCCGTTGGCGTCCGTCGAGGTCGACGACGTCGTATACGAGTAGTCCGCGATGCTCACCGGGTGCCCGCCGACCGTGCCGAACAGCGCGAGCGACACGCCCCGCCGGTTCCTGCCCGGCATCCGCCGGCCCCAGTCGACCTGCGGCTTGTCCACCACCTGCCAGCCGTTGTGCTTCGCCCAGAGCCGCAGCGCGTCCCGCCGCGCCCGCTCCCGGCGCGCCGACACCACCACCGCGACGATGATCAGCGCGACGGCCGCCCCGAAACAGACGACGACGCTCACCACAATCGCCGAGGGCTCCATGCCTCCCACGCTAAAGTCCCGATGCCACCTCTGCTTTTTTCGCTGTCGCCCTTGTCTGTGTCTCTGCCTCCGCCGCTGTCTCCGCCTGTGTCTCTGTCTGTGTCTCTGTCTGCGTCGTTGTCTGGGTCGTTATCTGTGTCTTGTCGAGGATCACGCATGCACCTGTTCGAGTCCCTGATCGAGCCGGCGGCCGCGCTCACCGTGATCCCGGCGGCGGCCGCCACACGGTCGCACCGCTACGGCGGGCTGCCCGGGCTGCCCGACGGGACCGACTGGCCCTCATACGGCGGCAGCCCCATGGCCCTGCTCGCCCGCCTCGACTGCGCCGACCTCGCCGACCTGCTGCCCGAGACGTGGACCCTGCCGCGTACCGGTGAGTTGCTCTTCTTCCACGAGGAGTCCTTCACCACCGGCGAGTCGCCCGACAGCGGCTGCCGCGTCCTGCACGTCCCCGCCGGCCTGCCCCCGCGCCCGGCCCCGCCCGGCGTGCAGGTCGTCCCGCCCCTGCACCTCGCCGCCGACCGGGTCGCCTCGGTCCCGCCGTACGACGCCCCCGCCCTCCACGACGTCTTCACCACCGATCCGGTCGGCGCGATGAACGCCCGCGAGCTCGCCGAGGACGCCGCCGGCCGGCCACCCCGCCACCAGGTCCTCGGCTGGCAGCGCGACGCGTTCCTGCACCTGCCCGGCCTCCGCCCACTGCTGCAGCTCGAAGCCGAGCCGGGCACCGCCTGGGGCGAGGTCGTCAACGTCTCCTTCTGGCTTCCCGAAGCCGACCTCGCCGCCGGCCGCTTCACCACCGCCCGCCGCTACCTGGAGACCGCCTGACCCCGCCGCCGCGACCTCGGCACAGCCTGGTCTCCACCGCCGCGACCTCGGCGCCGCCTGGCCACGGCGACGCCCCCGGCGGTGCTCCGCATGAAGGATCCGACCCCCATGCGGAACACCTGGCCCCGCGCCGCCTATCCCACCGCCAGCAGCGCCTCCAGGGCTTCCGCCGTCTCAGGGTGGCCTGCGAGCAGGCTCCGCACCGTGGACTGCCCGGAGCCGGCGGGCGCCACAGGCACATCGAGGTCGAGCCAGCCAGGGCCCGCCACACCATCGCCGGCGATTCCCAGCAGCTCGGTCACTCCGTCGCAGGTCGAGGGGTGCCCGGCCAGGAGCCGCATGACCGGCACCGCCGCAGCCCACCACTCGGACCCGTCCCCTTCCCCGGCAACGCCACCGCCCACGCCGGCGAACCCACCGGCCGCTCCGCCCAAGCCGCCCGACCCGGCGCCCGCGCGACTCAGGCCTCCGGACCCGGCGCCTGAGCCACTCACGCCTCCGGACCTGGCTCCCGCGCCACCGCGGCCGGCCGGTGCGCCCGCTCCTCCTGCGCCGGCGGCCCATGGCGGGACCCAGGCGTCGACGGCCGGCAGGGTGGCGGGGAAGGTGCGGCCCGCCTCGCGGATCAGCAGCGGGACCAGCTCTCCCGCCTGGTCGCGCAGCGTCGTGATGAGCGTCGGGAGCCACGGCAGCAGAACCGGGTCGGGCAGGTGGGCGAACGCGTCCGACATCACCTCGACCACGAACGCGGCCAGCTTCGGCACCGGCTCCAGCGCTTGGACGAAGCCGCTCAGGTACTGCGGGAACGTCGGCACGACGAGCGGATTGCGCAGCAGCTCGGCACACCTGGCCCGCAGGTCCGCCAGCGGCAGCAGGCCGAGCTGGTGCTGCGCGGCCCACAGCAGCGCGACCTTCGCCGGCGACTCGGGGTGCGACTGCCGGACGGCGAGCTCGAGCTGGGCCCGGTCGCAGCCCAGCGACAGCGCCAGGCCCTCCATGGTGAAGAGGAAGCCGAGCATCGCGCCGACCTGCCGTACGCCGGTCTCGTCGTCCACGAACGCCGTCGGCAGCAGGGTGCAGTAGTGCGCATAGCCGGCGGTGACGAACGAGCCGCACCACGCGGGCAGCTCCGGCTCGGTGGCGCGGTAGTGCGCGAGGAGCCGGCGGATGCGGCGCAGGACGTCGGGCGCGTCGTCGACGGTGCGCTCGCCGGCGAGCAGCTCGACCGCCCGCGCGCCGAGCTCGTCGGTGAACCTGCGGCTGCCGAGGAACAGGATCGAGTCCTCGACCGCGCGCAGAGCGACGGCCGCGGTCGCGTCGGGTGCGTAGACGGACCGCCGGAGCCTGCGCTCCACGACCTGCTCGACGGTGACACCCTCATAGCCGAGCTCGATGATGTACCGCTGGTGCCTGCCGATCGCAAGATCCCAGCTCTCCTGGATGGAGTGCTCGCCGAGCCGCCGCGAGCCCATGATCGGCCGGACGGCGCCGTCGGGTAGCAGATACCGCAGCATCCACAGCAGATGCGAGCAGGGCACGAGCTCGAGCCGGCCGTTCAGGTCGAGCAATGCCCGCTGGACCGTGCTCTTGCGCAGGTCGAGACCGATCGGGGTGAGCCGGTCGTAGACGTCGCGGGCCAGCGGCGGCAGGGCGTCATAGCCGACCTGGCCGACGCGGTCGCCGCCGAGCAGGATCTCGCAGAGCCGGCGCACGTCCCGCCTGCCCGGCGTCACGTCCTTCTCGATGCAGGTGACCGCCGCGTCCTGGAAGTCGTACGGCGTGGGCCGGGCCCGGTTGCGCATCCCGGCGAGCAGGATCGAGGTCTCGAAGACGGCGATCGCGTCCGCGGTGCTGGCCAGGTAGCCGTTGCGGCGGGCCAGCCGGACGATGTCGACGCACCAGCCGAGCAGCTCCTCCTCGTCGAACCCGTGCAGGTCGGGCGGGCTGGCCAGGAACTGGGTCAGCTGGTCGGCGACCGGGCCGGCCCCGGCCACCGCCGCAGCCGGTTGCGCGGCCCGCTTCCGGCTGCCCCGCTGGCCTTCGAGCTGGAAGGTGGCGAGCTTGGACCGGCTGACCGCCTTCGCCCACGTCGCCGCGGCGATCGACACCGAGCCCGAGGCGAGCCCGAACTGGCCCTCGATGGCGGAGTGGCTGGACGGGATCAGACCGTAGAGCCACTTCGTCGCGGTGCGCGGGGTGATCACGAACGGCGCCGCGTCCGGCCCGGTGCCGAACTGCTCGACCCTGCTCGCGGCGTGGAAGGCGCCGCACACATACAGGCAGTCAGCCCGGTCGACGCCGGACGTGGCGAGGTGCTCCCGCATGCGGGTCCACATGTAGCGCTCACGGTCCTCGTCGACGGTGACCCGCTCGGCGCTGCTGGGCGCCAGCCGCCGGAAGAGGCTGCCGATGAGCACCATGACCTGCCGATACGTCGCGTAGTCGGCCTCGACGAGCGGCTGCTCGACATACTGGTCCCACCACTCCGACCAGTGCCGCACCTTGCCGTGGTGCAGCAGGTGCGCCTCGAGCTCGGCGAAGCGCGGCCGAAGGTCGCCGATCTCGATGCCGACCGCGTCGCCGTGCAGCTCCCCTGCGTCGTCCTCGTCCGCCGCGTCGGCGTCCGCCGGCTCGCCCTCGGCCGCGGCGTTGTCTGTGCGCGGCTGCCACTGGAAGACGTGGTCGGTGGAGCGGTCGACGAGCACGAGCTCGACGCCGGGCGTGTCCAGCGCGTACGCGATGGCCTGATACTCGGCCGACGCCTCCGTGATGGGCGCGATGACGCTGAGCGGCCCCCAGTCCTTGGGGAACGTGTCCAGCTCGGACGCGAACGCCTGCAGCGCCACCGGCAGCCGGCAGTTGCGCAGCTCCGTCAGCAGCGGGGTGAGGTCCTCGCACAGCTCCAGGTAGATCACCTTGGGCTGCTTCTCGCGCAGCCTGCGGACCATGGCGAGGGCGGACGCCGGCGAGTGGTGGCAGACCGGGAAGATCTCCAGCTCCTCGCGCAGCGCCCGGTCGACGTCGTCGACGATCCCGGCGAGGATGTCGGGCACGGCACCCGGCGAGCCGGCGAACGCGGTCGCCGCCTCGACGAGCTGCTGCCGCAGCGCCCCGAACGGCTCACTCATGACAAGGTGGCGATCGCCTCGCGGCCGCCCTCGAGGAAGGCCGGCCACTCCCCACCGTCCTGCTTGCTGCGCGGCTCGACCACGCCGTGCCAGTACTTGTTCAGGATCGCGAGGTCTTCGGGGGTACGCCGGGCGAGCGAGCCGACAAGCGAACCGGCGAGTGTCTGGGCGCGAAGGGTCCTGTCGCCGAAGAACGTGCTGTGCAGGATCGCGTCCTCCAGCACGCCGATCTGCTCGGCGGTCGACAGCGCCGACTCGAGCTTCTCGTCGTCGCTGGTCGCCGACGCCGCCGCGGTGCGCAGGTCCGCGAAGCTCTGCAGCAGGATGTCGAGCAGGTTGGGCGGCACGTCGAGCTCGATGCGGTGCCGCCGCAGCAGCTCGGTCGTGCGGAACCGGACGATCTCCGCCTCGCTGCGCTTGTTGGTCACGACCGGGATGCGCACGAAGTTGAACCGCCGCTTCAGCGCCGACGACAGGTCGTTGACGCCGCGGTCGCGGCTGTTGGCCGTCGCGATGATCGAGAAGCCGGGCTGCGCGAACACGATGTTGTCGTCGTCGAGCTCGGGGATCGACACGTACTTCTCGGACAGGATCGAGATCAGCGCGTCCTGCACGTCGCTGGTCGAGCGGGTCAGCTCCTCGAACCGGCCGATGACGCCGCGCTCCATCGCCGTCATGATCGGCGACGGGATCATCGACGCCCGGGACTGGCCCTTCGCGATGACCATTGAGACGTTCCACGAATACTTGATGTGGTCCTCGGTGGTGCCCGCGGTGCCCTGCACGACGAGCGTCGAGTTGCGGGAGACGGCGGCGGACAGCAGCTCGGCGAGCCAGCTCTTGCCCGTGCCGGGATCGCCGATGAGCAGCAGACCGCGGTCGGAGGCGAGCGTCACGATGCTGCGCTCGACGAAACTGCGGTCGCCGAACCACTTCTGCGGCACCACCCGGTCCAGGCCGTCGGCCCTCTCCGAGCCCAGCACGAACAGGCGGACCATCTTGGGGCTGAGCCGCCACGAGAACGGCTTCGGCCCGTCGTCGATCGACTCGAGCCAGTCGAGCTCCTCGGCGTACTTGACCTCGGCGGGGGCGCGCAGCATGTCGTCGGTCATGTCGGTCTCCTATGCGAGGAAGTTCTTGAGTTCGGTGACGAGCTTGCGGATGTGGCCGGACAGCACCGGCGCACCGAGATCCTTGAACCGCTGGCGGAACCACGGGTTGACGCTCTGCTGGCCGCCGCTGCTGACCGAGCCGACCGGGATGAACCTGACCCCCGAGCGGTGCATCGCCTGCATCGAGTCGAACAACGGCTGCGACTGCGACTCGTAGAAGTCCGAGATCCACACGACGACCGTGTTGCGCGGGTCGGCGACCTTCGGCTGCGCGAGCGCCATGGCGACCGTGCCGTCGGTGCCGCCCCCGAGCCGCGTGCGCAGCAGCACCTCGAACGGGTCGTGCACCCACGGCGTCAGGTCCAGCGCCCGCGTGTCATACGCGATGAGATGTACATCCACCTTCGGCAGCCCGGCGAAGATCGAGGCGAGGATGGTGCAGTTCACCATCGCGTTGACCATCGAGCCCGACTGGTCGACCACCACGATGAGCCGCGCCGGCGTGGTGCGCTTCGCGGTCTGCTTGTAGAAGAGCCGGTCCACATAGAGCCGCTCGTCCTCAGGGCTCCAGTTGGTCAGGTTCTTCCAGATGGTGCGCTCGAGGTCGAGGTTGCGATAGACCCGCTTCGGCGGCACCGACCGGTCGATGACCCCGGCGCTGCTCTGCTGCACCTGCGTGCGCAGCACCTCGGCGACCTCGTCCACGAACCTGCGGATCAGCGCCTTCGCATTGGCGAGCGCGACGCCAGACAGGTTGTCCTTGTCACGCAGCAGCTGCTCGATGAGCGACATGCTCGGGGTGAGCTGCTTGGCGAGGGCCGGGTTGGCGAGCACTTCCCGCAGGTGCATCCGCTTGACCAGGTCACCCTCGAGGCCACCGAGCGCCCCGGCGAGCCCGCCCGAGTTGGGCCTGCCCCGCAGCTCACCCGGCTCCATCCCGAGCGCCCGCTCGAACCATCCCGCGTCAGCCTGCCAGTTGGCCAGCTGGGTGGCACTCACGTTGCCGCTGCCGGTGGCGAACACATTGATGAGCAGCTTCGACACCAGCGCCGCCCGCCGCACCTCGTCACTCCGACCGTTACCACCGGCGACACCGCTCGGCGGGACGCCGCCGGGAAGCCCGCCAGCGGCAGGTCCGCCGCCGGCAGGTCCGCCACCACCGATGGGGAGACCGCCCTCAGGAGCCCCGCCACTGCCGCCGGTGCCGCCGTCGGCAACGCCGTTGCCGCTGTTGCCGGTGCCGTGGCTGTCCGTGTCGGGGGTCGGGTGGGCGTGGTCCGTGGGGGTCAGGAGGCCGTCGAAGGCGGTGGCGAGGCCGGGGTGGCGCTGGACGAGGTTGTCGACCGAGACGCCCGGGTCGAGCAGGGCTGCGGGCAGGCCGATGTCCTCGACGATGGCAAGGCTCGCCGACTCCAGGGCGTGCTGCTCGTCGGCCTCGAAAACGCGGGCCAGCATGCGCCAGTAGAGGACCTGGCGGCGGTTTTCGTCGCTCATTTGCGCAGCAACCTTCCGGCCCGCTCACGCAGGACGGCGACCGCGTCGCCCGCGGCCGCGGCCGCCTTGACCACCTTCGGGTCGGTGGGGCCGAGGGCCCAGTCGGTGGTGTGCACGGCCACGGGCTGGCGTTTGGCCGTGGTGAGGACCGCGACCGGTTGCAGCGACCAGGCGCCCGCGTCCCAGCGGAGCAGACCGATGCAGGCCTGCGAGGCGGTGACGAGCTGGGGGGTCAGCGGGCCACACGACGGCAGCCGGGTGGTGTCGACGGCGATCGTCGCCTCGCCGATCGTGAACGCGCCGTCGGTGGCCTTGTAGCCCTCGACGAGGACGGGCTCGGCAAGGCGGGCCGGGTGGCGCTCCAGCGGCGGCACCGCGGGTGCGGCGGCGGTGGGCAGCAGGACCCGGGCGGTGGCGAAGGGGTCCGCCGGCGGGCCGGCCTTGGCCCGCGCGTCGCTCCAGACGAGGTCGCCGCTGTCGAGCAGCGGCATGTCGGTGACGTCGAGGGCGAGCCGCTCCGCGAGGGCGCCGAGCAGCACCGGATGCGCCGCGAACAGCCGCCACACGGCGGGGCCGACGATGGTGTCGACCTTCGGTGCGGCGACGCTGGTGCGCACCAGCCGCGGGGCGGTGCCCGGCGTTTCGAGGATGCCGTGGATCTGGACCTGCACGGCGGTGGCGTGCTCGTGGACGTCGGCGCCGAGCAGCAGCAGGCGGCCGGTGACCGGCTCGGACGGGGTGGTCCGCCCGCCGTCCTGGGTGAGGAGCATCGCGCGGCTCCACAGGTCGCCCCAGCGGCGGACCGGCGGCCGGTCCATCGTCGCGATCGGGCTGCACGCGCGCAGCTCGGCGGCGAGCCCGTCGAGCAGGGTCGCGAGGCGCCGCAACCGCGGCTCGGCAAGGGCCGCGGCGATGATCTGCCCGGCGGCGGTGACCAGGTCGTGGTCGACGCCGCGCCAGCCGGTGATGGCGAGCTCGCGCAGCCAGGACCGGCTGCCCGCCAGCAGGTTGCCGGCGGTGGCGGCGTCCCCCACGCGACCGGGCCACGGCAGCCGGGTGCGGCCGAGTGCCGTGTCGGCCTGGCTCAGCAGGGCGTCGTGGACGGCACCGAACAGCGCCGACCGGGCCCCGGCCAGCGCGAGCAGGTGCTCGTCGGAGATCGACCCGGCCGCGATCTTGTCGACGGCCTCGGCGACCCGGTCGCGCAGCGGGCTGCCGGAGAACGCGTCGGCGAGTCCGTCGAACGCCGACGGTGCGACGCGGGCCAGTCCGTCGACAAGACCCTGGTCGACGCAGGAGACGAGGTCCAGTGCCTCACAGACCCCGGCAGCGGGATCGGCGAGGAGCGCGCTGAGCTGGGTGGGAAGCATCAGCGGGCCACCCCGACCGACGGGAACCAGTGCAGCTCGGGCACGGGCAGCGTGGTGTCGGGCAGCTCCAGATAGGCGAGGTGCCGCAGGAAACTGCTGAACACGGTCGCCGCCGGGGACGGCTCATGGTGCGCGCGGAGCCCGGCGGCCGGGCTCACGCCCGGCTCGACCTCGATGCGCAGATAGCGGGTGACCCGGTCGGCGCCATATTGCAGCACCGCCTCGTCGAGCAGCGCTTGCAGGTGCTTGCACGGATAGGAGCCGCGCAGCCCGCCGCAGGGCCGGTTGTTGTTGGTGCTGCAGCTCAGCCCGTGGCTGCCGGCCCCGATCGAGGAGACATAGACCCGCTCCACGTCGGAGCCGCTCGACACGACCCCCTGCAACCGCCCGTCGGCCAGCTCGACGAACGGCACCTTGGCCAGCTTGCGGGGCTTCACCGGCGGGATGATGGGCATTACCGAGCGCCGCTCGGCATCCACAGGGTCCACAGCCATGACCTCCAGCGTCGGATGATCCTTGACGCCGGTAGTTCTACAGCATCGGTACGACAAAATTTCCGACGGCCGCGTTCAGGCAGCTCAGGGACACCTGAACGCGGCAACGCCATCTACAGAATTCGATACCCCTCCGTCACAACGTCCGTGCCAGGCGGTCGGCGACCAGGCGGGTGAAGTGGGCCGGGTCCTTCAGCTCCCCGCCCTCCGCGAGCAGCGCGACCCCGTAGAGCAGCTCCGCGGTCTCCGTGAGATCGGAAGCGCCGGCCGCGAGCGCCGAACGCAGGCCCGTCACCAGCGGATGCGACGGGTTCAGCTCCAGGATCCGCTTGGTGTGCGGCATCTCCTGGCCCATCGCGCGGTACATCTTCTCCAGCGTCGGCGTGATGTCGTGCTCGTCGCCGACGATGCACGCCGCCGACGTGGTGAGCCGCGAGGAGAGCCGGACCTCCTTCACGTCGCTCTCGAGCTGCTCGCCGAGCCAGGTGAGCAGCGGCGCGAACTCCTCCCGCTGCTCGGCGGGCGTCTCCGAGACGCCGAGGTCGACCTGGCCCTTGGCGATCGACTGCAGCGGGTGGCCGTCGAACTCGGTGATCCGCTCGACCCACACCTCGTCGACGGGGTCGGTGAGGATCAGCACCTCGTAGCCCTTGGCGAGGAAGGCCTCCATGTGCGGCGAGTGCTCGACCATCGCGCGCGACTCGCCGGTCATGAAGTAGATGTCCTTCTGGTCCTCCTTCATCCGCGACACGTAGTCGCGCAGCGAGGTCAGCTCGCCGGACGCCGTCGACGGCAGGAGGAGCAGGTCGAGCAGGGTGTCACGGTTGTCGGTGTCGTCGATCAGGCCTTCCTTGAGCGCCCGGCCGAACTCGGCCCAGAAGGTGCTGTACTTCTCGGACTCCCGCAGCTCCGTCAGCGTCGACAGCACCTTCTTGACGAGCCGCCGCCGTACCACCTGGATCTGCCGGTCCTGCTGCAGGATCTCGCGGGAGATGTTGAGCGACAGGTCGTGCGCGTCGACGACGCCTTTGACGAATCGCAGGTACTGCGGGGTCAGCGCCGCACAGTCGTCCATGATGAAGACGCGCTTCACGTACAGCTGCACGCCGTGCTTGCCGTCGCGGCTGAACAGGTCGAACGGTGCCCGCGACGGGATGAAGAGCAGGGCCTCGTATTCGAACGCGCCCTCGGCCTTCATGTGGATCGTCTCGAGCGGGTCGGTCCAGTCGTGCGAGACGTGCTTGTAGAACTCGTGGTACTCCTCGTCGCTGACTTCGTTGCGGGGCCGTGCCCAGAGCGCCTTCATCGAGTTGAGCGGCTCGTCCTTGCCCTCCACGCGGATGGGCCACGCGATGAAGTCGGAGTAGCGCTTGACGATCTCGCGGATCTTGTGGTCCGCGGCGTAGTCGTGCAGCTGGTCGTCGGTGTCCTCGGGCTTGAGGTGCAGCGTCACGGAGGTGCCCTGCGGCACGTCCTGCACGGCCTCGATCTCATACGTGCCCTCGCCGGTGGACTCCCAGCGGGTGCCGCCGGTCTCGCCGGCCCGCCGGGTCACCAGCGTGACCTTGTCGGCGACCATGAACGTCGAGTAGAACCCGACGCCGAACTGCCCGATCAGCTCCTGCTTCGCGGCGGCGTCCTTCGACTCGCGCATCTTGCGCAGCATCTCGGCCGTGCCCGACTTCGCGATCGTGCCGATGAGCTGGACGACGTCGTCGCGGGACATCCCGATCCCGTTGTCCCGGACGGTCAGCGTCCGGTCCTCGGCCGAGACAGCGAGCGTGATGTGCAGGTCGGAGGTGTCGGCCTCCAGATCCTTGTCGATCAGCGACTCGATGCGAAGCTTGTCCAGAGCATCGGATGCATTGGAGATCAGTTCCCGCAGGAAGATGTCCTTGTTCGAGTAGATCGAGTGGACCATCAATTGCAGAAGCTGCCGCGTCTCGGCCTGAAACTCCAGCGTTTCGCTGCTCACGTGAAACCCCTTCCGTGAAGATGCCGCAGAAAAGGATACGTGGACCCTCGGGTAGAAAGGTGACCATGACGCGGTACCTGCTCAGCGTGATCGAACCGAGCGAGGGCGAGCCGCCGTCGCCGGACGAGATGGCCGTCATCGCCGCGGACGTCGCCGCCTTCGACCAGGCGATGCGTGACGCGGGCGTCTGGGTGTTCTCCGGCGGGCTGCTGCCGCCCTCGACCGCGACCACGATGCGGCCCGGGCTCGTCAGTGACGGCCCGTTCGCCGAGGGCAAGGAGCACCTCGGCGGCATCTGCGTCATCGCGGTCGAGGACCTCGACCAGGCCCTCGAATGGGCGGGCAGGGCGATGCGCGCCACGCGGCTGCCGATCGAGGTACGGCCGTTTCGATGACACCCGTGGAGTCGGCGTTCCGGCAGGAGTACGGGCGCGCGGTCGCCGTCCTGGTCAGGATGCTCGGCGACATCGACCTCGCCGAGGAGGCGGTGCAGGAGGCGTTCGCCGCGGCGGTCACCCACTGGGCCGCGCAGGGTCCGCCGCCGAGCCCTGCCGGCTGGATCATCACCACCGCCCGCAACCGCGCCGTCGACCGGCTGCGCCGCGAGGCCAAGCGCGAGGACCGGCACCGGGAGGCGGCGCTGCTGCACGCTCCCGGTGAGGACGGGCCAGACCTCCTCCGGCTGATCTTCACCTGCTGCCATCCGGCACTGTCGATCAACGCTCAGGTGCCGCTGACACTCCGGCTGCTCGGCGGGCTCAGCACCGCGGAGATCGCGCACGCGTTGCTCGTACCGGAGAAGACCATCGCGCAAAGGGTCGTGCGGGCCAAACAGAAGATCCGCGACGCCGGGATCCCCTACCGGGTGCCACCGGACGAACGGCTCCACGAACGACTGCGGCCCGTCCTCGCGGTCATCTATCTGATCTTCAACGAGGGGTACACCGCGAGCTCCGGAGAACAGCTGATCCGCGCCGACCTGTGCGCGGAGGCGATCCGGCTCGGCCGCCTGCTGCACGGCCTGATGCCCGCCGAGCCCGAGGTCAACGGCCTGCTCGCACTGATGCTGCTCATCGAGGCGCGGCGGCCGGCCCGGACCGGTCCCGGCGGCGAGCTCGTCCTGCTGCGCGACCAGGACCGTAGCCGGTGGGACGCCGGCCTTGTCGCCGAGGGCCATCTGCTCGTCAGGCAGTGCCTCACCCTCGACCGGCCCGGCGTCTATCAGCTGCAGGCCGCGATCAACGCCGTCCACACCGATGGACCCAGCACCGACTGGCCGCAGGTGCTCCGCCTGTACGACCAGCTCCTGCACCTTGCTCCGTCACCCGTCGTGGCGCTCAACCGGGCGGTGGCCGTGGCCGAGGTGTCCGGTCCGGCCGCCGCGCTGGACCTCGTCGACGCCCTCGATCTGCCCGGCTACCACGTGTTCCACGTCGTCCGCGGCGAGCTGCTGCGGCGGCTCGGCCGGGAGCAGGAGGCGCGGGAGGCGTTCCGCCGGGCGGCCGATCTCTCCGGCAACGACGTGCAGCGGGCGCACCTTCTGACACGTTCCACTTGAAGAACCGTGACAAGCGGTGGCACGCTCGAATGGTGAACCACGCAGCCCTGGCCGAGCTCCTCGCGATCGCCTTCATGGTCGCCGTCCTCGCTCTAGCGATCGTCGCGGTCCCGGCTCCGAAGCGTCGCGACGGCGGCGACGGACGCGGGATGAGCGCCGATCCACGCGCGTGGCGCGGCGGCTTCTACGTCAACCCGGACGACCCGGCGATGTTCGTGCCGAAGCGGCAGGGCTCGGGGTGGACGCTCAACTTCGGCCACCGGTACACGTGGCGGCTGGTCTGGCTCACGATCGGCTCGTTGGTCGCGACCGTGGTGCTGAGCACGACCCTCAACCACGACTGACGTTGCGTTCCAGCCTTCGCGCCAGCGCCGTCACCTCCTCCCGCAGCGCGTCGGGGCGCTCGATCGTGAAGTCCCAGCCGAGCCCGGCCAGCATCCGCGCCATCCCGTCGAGCCGCTCGGCGCGGCACGTGAGCAGGACCCCGCCGGGGTGCACGGCGAGGGTGCCGACCGCCGGCGGGACGCGTCGGGCGACCTCGGCGAGCTCGGCCCGGAACACGACCTCGACCTCATGCTGGAAGGGTGTCGCCGCGAGGCCGCGGAGGATGTGTTCGACGGGGTCGAAATCCTCTGGCGGCTCGAAGTGCGCGTCCAGGCCCGTGATGCTCTGGATCCGGTCGATCCGCAGCGTGCGGAGCTCGCCACTGCGGTGGTCGTGGCCGGCGGTGTACCACCGTCCGTTGTGGACGACGACGCCGTACGGGTCGAACTCCCGCTCCGTGTCCTCGGCCTTCCACGACCGGTAGGTGACCCGGACCCGCCGATGCGCGCGGGTGGCCTCGCCGAGCGTGAGCAGGTGCCCGGCCGGCGGCATCACCGCTGTCTTCTCCAGGCTGGTGAAGCCGAGCGTCTCGCGGACCGCCCGGACCCGCTCGCGCAGTCTGGCCGGCAGGACCCGCTCGACCTTCGCGAGCGCCGCCGGCGCCGGCATGCCTTGCCGAGCGGCGGTGAGCAGGCCGAACACCACCGACACGGCCTCGTCGTCGGTCAGCATCAGGGGCGGCAGCTTGTAGCCGGGCATCAGCCGGTAGCCGCCGTATCGGCCGCGGTCCGCCTGTACGGGCACGCCGAGGTCGACGAGCGTGGTGGCGTACCTGCGGACGGTGCGGCCGTCGACCTCCAGCCTGCGGGCGAGCTCCGGGCCGGTCAGGCCGGGCTGCGCCTGGAGCAGCTCCAGCAGCGCGAGGACTTTGCCCGTCGACATGTGCTCTTTTTATCAGGGCGGGATCCGCCCTGTTTTGGTTCTACGGTCGTGGCATGACGCACTTCATCCTGGTTCCCGGTATGTGGCTCGGCGGTTGGGCCTGGGACGCGGTCGCCGCGCCGCTGCGGGCCGCCGGCCACGACGTGACCGCCCTGGACCTCGACCTCTCCGCCGGCGCCACCCTCGACACGCACATCTCGCAGGTGACGGCCGCCGTTGGTGACGCCGCGGATGTGGTACTGGTCGGGCACAGCTACGGCGGGCTGCCGGTCCGCGGTGCGGCCGATCGGGTCAAGGTCGCGCGCGTGATCTATGTGGACAGTGGTCCCCTGCCCGACGGCGTCGCGCAGGCCGACGTGTCACCGCCCGGCGACACCGACGGCGTCTTCATCCCGCCGCCGTCGTTCGACCCGGCCGACGACCCGGTGCAGTTCGCCGGCCTGATCCCCGCCCTGCTCCGGCGCGCGGTGCCGCATCCCCTGGCCAGCGCGTTGTCGCCGCTGCGGCTCTCGTCCGCCTCGCAGCCGCCGACCGAGCTGATCTGCACGACCTTTCCGTTGGAGCTCGTCCGCCAGATGATCGACAGCGACCATCCCTTCTTCGCCGGCCTGGACCGCAGTGACTACCGCGTCCACGAACTCCCCACCGGGCACTGGGCCATGTTCAGCCGCCCGGCCGACCTGGCGGAGCTGCTGATCCGCCTTTCATGATTCTTCTTTCCGCTGGTCCGGGCACGTATTGACGGTGTGTACGCCGATTTTTTGTCGGGGGGTGGGTGCAGACTGCAGGCATGGGTCCGGGGAGTCGTGGTCGTAGCCACAAGCGCAGGCACCGCCAGCAGTCTGTCCACCGCCGCACGCCGCACCGGCGCTCGCCTTCGACCGCGGCCGGCCCACCGGGCCTGTTCGCCGCGGTCGTCGGCGACGTCGACCCCCTCCTGCGGCGCATCCTCGGCGGCCCGGCGGCGCTCGTCCCCGACGACGACCCCACCGACGCCGAGTTCGCCGGCGCCGCCTTCGTGTCCATGGCCGCCCTCACCATCGGCGACCCCATGGCCCACGTCACCGCCGGCGGCACCCTCGAGGCCGTCCTGCTCTCCGACGTCCTGCCCAGCTTCGAGCGCGCCACCACCCCGATGGCCCCCGCCGTGGTCCTCGGCCTGGGCAGCATCGCCGGCGGCCGGGTCGGCGCCGCCGCGGCCGCCGCCGTCGAGCGCATGGTCGCCGCCGGGGCCCGCCGCCCGGTGTGGTCCCCCGAGCTCGCCGGCCCCCAGCGTGCCAGCGGCTGCCACCGCCTCCTCGCCGCCGACGGCACCACGGTCGGCCTCGGCTTCTCCGTCTCCCGCGCTGGCTGGACCCGCTCCGTCGAGTGCTATCTCGACCGCTCCGACGGCCGCCTCACCCGCACCTACCTGACGTTCCTCGTCGGCGTCGGCTCCCCCGCCCACGAGCAGCAGTCCGGCGTCCGCCGCCACCTCCACGAGGCCATCCGCGCCATCCGTGAAGATGTCGCACCCGCCGACTTCCGCACCCTGGTCGAGGACGCCCTGGAGCGCAGCGACTCCCACGACCGCCACCGCCCGACCCCGCTCATCGACCCGTTCGTCTTCGCCGGCGACCACCTCACCTCCCCCATCGACGACGCCCCGCCCAGCCCGCTGGCCCGCACGGTCACTCCGCTGCTGCGAGCCTGGATGCGCGGCCTGCCCCGGGAGATCCGCCGCCTCCAGTGACCCCGCCCCGCCGCTGACCTGTTTTCCATGATCCGGAAGACTTTGTGTCGCCAGAGAGCCTGTTGCGTTTTGGCGGAAAACTGTCTCGTCGACGGTCGTCGCGACCCTCGACGGCTACCGATCGGCCGCGACCGGCTCGCACAGCCGTGTTTTTCTCAGCACGGAACGTGAGACGGCCATTTCGCAACAGGCTCCAGAGCAGCACAAACTCTTCCGGATCATGGAAAACTCCGCCCGCCTCGAGACCGACGGGGGTGAACGTCCGGGTTGTGTGGTGGCTTCGTCCGGTTCGCCGAGATCGACGTGCGCGAGTGTGGCACTTCCGGGTGATTGCAGGGGTGGGTGGTTGCGGGCGCGGGGGACACTGGCATTCGCGGCACGGGCGGGACGTTAGGAATCGCAGTAGTGGACGACATGCGCGAGGACGCGGTGGCGGTCGGCACCATGGAGCAGCTTGCTCGGCTCTTGCGGGATCTGCGGCTGCGGCAGTCCGGGCGGGAGGGGCATCCGCGGCTGACGTACAGGCGGATCGCGGCGCGGACCGGGTGGTCGCACGGGATCGTCGGGGAATACCTCGCCGGGCGGGTGTTGCCGCCGACGGACCGGTTCGACGACTTCGTGCGGCTGCTCGGGGCGGACCCTGGCGAGCAGCGGGCCCTCGCCGCGGCGCGCGATCGGGTCGAGGAGCTGCGGGCGGCGGCGCGGGGAGAAGAGCCACGCCGCGACAAGGACCTGCGCGGGGACAGCACGCGGGACAGCGCACGGGACAAGGAGCCGGCGGAGACGGAGCAGGGTGGGGACCCGCCGCGGCAGTTGCCGGCGGATCTGGGGATGTTCGCCGGGCGGAAGGGGCAGCTCGACCACCTCGACGAGCTGCTCGCCCGGCGCCGGCGGCCGATCGTGGTGTCGGGGACCGCGGGGGTGGGCAAGACGGCGCTCGCCGTGCACTGGGCACATCGGGTCGCCGGGCAGTTCCCCGACGGGCAGCTGTTCCTGGATCTGCGCGGGTCGAGCAGCCGCGATCCGGTCAGTCCGTTCGACGCGCTCGGCGTCGCGTTGGGGTTGCTGGGTGTACCTCCCGCGCAGGTGCCGGCCGAAGCGGGGGCGCGGGCCCGGCGGTACCGGCAACTCGTGCGCGACAAGAGGATGCTGATCGTGCTGGACAACGCCTCGACGGCGGCGCAGGTCAGGCCGTTGCTGCCGGGGACCGGGGCGGCACTGGCGCTGGTCACGAGCAGGGCGGAGCTCACGGATCTGGTGAGTGCCGACGGGGCGCACCCGGTGACGCTCGACCTGCTCGACGCCGACGACGCGAGGACGCTGCTCGCCGGGCGGATCGGCACCGAGCGGACGGACCGGGAGCCGGAGGCGGTCGGGGCGATCGTCGCGGCCTGCGCGCGGTTGCCGCTGGCATTGTCCGTCGTCGCGGCGCGGGCGGCGCTGCATCCGGACTTCAGTCTCGCCGCGATCGCCGCGGATCTCACCGGGGCGCACAGCCGGCTCGACGCGTTGCGGTCCGACGATCCGAGGGCCGACGTCGAGACGGTGTTCTCCTGGTCGTACCAACGCCTCGATGAACAGACGCAACGCCTCTTCAGGCTGATCGGGCTGCATCCCAGCCCGCAGCTGGGGATCGCGGCCGCGGCGGCGCTCGCGGACCTGCCGCCGGACGAGGTGCGGCCGTTGATGGCAGAGCTCGTGCGGGCGCAGCTGGTGATCGAGGCGCGGCCGGGGAGGTTCGGGATGCACGACCTGCTGTGTGCGTATGCGTCGGACCTCGCCCGTGCCGTGGAGCCCGCGGCGGAGCGGGTCGCCGCGCGGGGGCGCCTCGTCGCGTATTACGTCGAGGCGGCGACGGGCGCGGCGACGGCCCTCAACCCGTCGCGGAACACCGCCGGGCAGCGGCTCACCAAGCCGCAGCCGACACCGGAGCACTGGGCGTGGGCGGTGGCGTGGTTCGAGGAGCAGCGGCCGGCGCTGATCGCGACCGTGCAGCTCGCGGTGGCCGGCGGGCTCGACCGGGAGGCTTGGCGGCTGGCGTGGGCGATGGCCGACCATCTCGACCGGGGTGGGCACTGGGGTGACTGGATCTCCACGCAGCGGGCCGCCGTCGGTGCGGCCGAGCGGCTCGGGGACCGGGCGGCGCTGGCGCTGGCGCACCGCAGCCTGTCCGGCGGGTGCATCCGCAGCGGACGGCACGAGGAGGCGCGGCGGCATCTGCGGGTGGCGTTCGAACTGTTCGTCGAGCTGGCCGACCACGCCGGGGCGGCGCGCTGTGTGCATGCGCTGGCGTGGCTGCTGGAGACGCAGGACAGATTCGCGGAGGCGGTCACGCACGACGAGCTGGCGCTGGAGCTCTTCCGGCTGGCGGACGACCCGGTCGGCCAGGCCAGGGCGCTCAACTCGGTGGGCTGGCACCACGCCCGGCTCGGGCATCACGATCTGGCCCTGGAGTGCTGCGAGGAGGCCCTTGAGCTGCAGCGGGCGCTCGGCGACGCGCCCGGGGTCGCGGCGACGCTGGACAGCCTGGGCTACATCCACCACCGGCTCGGCGAGCACGACCAGGCGATCGAGCGCTATCAGGACGCGCTGCTGCGGTACGCCGAGCAGGGCGACCGCTTCAACGAGGCCGACGCGTCGATCCGGCTCGGTGACACCTGGGCCGCCACGGGACGGTGGGACAAGGCGCGGGCCGCGTGGACGCGGTCGTTACGGACGTTGGACGTGCTCGCGCATCCGAAGGCGGGTGAGGTGCGCACGAAACTGCAGGACCGCGGAGCGGGCCCGACAACGCTGTCGGGCCCGCTCCTCCCCATACCCGCGAACTAGGCCGTTGTCATGACCACAGCGCCGGGACGTTCGGCGGCTCCCAGCCGACCTGCGAGGTGTGTCCTTGCAGGCAGCGGTAGGACCGGCCGCCGTAGGTGACGGTCGCGCCGGTCGCGTAGACGGTGTTCGGCGCCCACGTTCCGCCCTGCGGCGGGGTCGTCGTGTTGATGTGGGAAGGTGACGCGGTGACGGACGACGAGCCGCTCGGCGCGCGGATCAAGCGGCTGCGCCTCGACCGCGGGCTGACGCAGCGGGACCTGGCGGAGCCGCGGTACACCCGCGCCTTCCTGGCCGCGATCGAGGCGGGCGTCCGCGTCCCGGCGGATGAGACGCTCGCCCACATCGCGGGCGCGCTCGGCGTCGACCCCGGCGACCTGCGGCACGGCCGGCCCGCGGACGCCGCCGGCACACTGTCCGACGTGCTCGCCGAGGCGCGCCGCGAGCTGTCCCGCGGCCGGACGGCCGAGGCGGCGGAGAAGGCGTCCTCCGTGGCGCTGCGGGCCCGGCGGTACGCGCTGCCCGAGCTGCAGTGCCGGGCCGTCCACCTGGCCGGGGACGTCGCCCTGCACACCGGCGACGTGGGTGCGGCGATCGAGCAGTACAGGACGGCGAAAACCCTGCTCGGGGACGACGAGGTCACCCTGCGGGCCGCCGTGGTCGCGCGGGAGGCCTACTGCCTGCAGATCGCCGGCGCCACCGGCGACGCCATCGCGCTGCTGGAGACCGAGTTGCGCGCCGTCCGCGCCGCGCCGGACCCCGATCCCGACGCGCTGGTCCGGTTGACGAGCGCGCTGGTGTACACGTTCCTGGAGCTCGACTGGCGGGAGCGCGCCCGCCGTCTCGAACGGGAGGCCCTGCCGCTCCTGCCCCGGGTGCGCAACCGCGAGTGGCTCGCACAGTTCAGCGTCACCGTCGCCCAGCTGCGGCGCGACCACGATCTCGCCGACACCGAGCGGCTCCTCGGCGAGGCCCTCGCCATCTACACCTCGCTCGGGCTCACCCGGGAGATCGGCATCTGCCAGTGGGCGCACGGGTACGTGCTACGGCGCGTCGGGCGGGTCCGCGAGGCCGCCGACCGCTTCGAGCAGGCCCGGACGATCCTGCTCGAGGTCGGCGCGGTGCAGGACCTCGCCGGGGCGACCCTCGAACTCGCCGAGGCCCTGCGGCTCGACGGCGAGCTGGACGAGGCGGAGCGGCTCGCGACGGAGGCCGCCGGCATCTGTCACCGCACCCGCCATCAGGAATGCATGGCTGAGGCGGACCGCATCCTCGGCAGGATCGCCGGGGCCCGGACTCCCGGTTCATCAGACGCCGATCAGCTGCTCAGCAGGGCAGCCGATCGTTACGCGGAGTCAGGGCTCGTTGCCGAACTCGTGACGACGAGCCGCTTGTTGGGCGAGCAGCGGCGGGCCGGGGGTAACGTCGAGGGCGCGGCGGAGAGCTTCCGGCGAGGCCTTCTCGCCGCCGCGCGGCTGCCCGAGGCGGGCTCCCCATGACGGCTGCTGACGTCGGGGGCAGGATCCTGGCCCTGCGCACCGGCAAAGGGCTGACGCAGCGCGACCTCGCCGAGCCCAACTACACCGCCGCCTATGTCTCGTCCGTCGAAAACGGTCACCGCGTCCCCTCCAGCGACGCCCTCGCCCACTTCGCCGCCCGACTGTCCGTCGACGTCACGCAGCTCACCACCGGCCGCCATCCCGGCGACGCCCTGTCCATCGAGATCGACCTGCTGGAGGAGGTGCGGCCCCCGCTCTGGTTCGAGCAACGCGCCGCCGACCCCGCCGAGCACAGCGTCCGGCGCGCGACGGCGGAGGTCGTGCTGGGCCGCCTGCGGCTGGCGGCCGGCGCGCCCGACGACGCCGTTGTCTGCTTCGACCGTGCCCGCCGGCTCATTCCGTCGACGCTTGCCCACCTGCGGGCGCCGGCCGTCGCCGGGCTCGCCCTGTGCGCCCGGCTGCAGGGGGACCCGGGGTATGCGGCGTATCTGCTGACCGGGTTCCGCGACGAGCTGCAGCGGGCCGGGCTGCCGGATCCCGCTGCGATGCTGGCGGTCCACGCGCTGCTGGCGCTGTGTCAGCACGACCTGGGCGAGGACGCGACGCCGGCCGCGGAGACGGCGCTGGCGCTGGCCGGGGCTGCCGGCGGGGTGGTCGCCGCGCAGGTGGCGACGGCTCGCGTACTGGCCGCGTCGAGCCATCTGCCGGAGGCGCGGGCGGCGCTGGCGGCGGCTTCCTCGGCTCGGCTGGAGGCGTGGCTGGCGGACGAGATCGCGGGGGCGTACCGGATCCGGGCGCGGGCGCGGCTTTCGGGCGGTGACCTCGCGGGGGCGTTGACGGATCTGACGGCGGCGCGGGGGCGGTCAGCGGGGCCCGCCGCGCTGGACGCGTTGGTGGACCTGGCGGAGGTACACCGTGCGCTGGGCGACCCGTCGACGGCGCGCGCCCTGCTCCAGCTGATCGACGGCCGGTCCGACGCTCCCGCCGACTCCGACATCCGGGCCGGCGGTCCCGCCGGTTTTGACGTCCAGGCCGACTTTGACGTCCAGGCCGGTTTCGACGTCCAGGCCGGCTTTGACGTCCGGGCTGGCGGCCCCGCCGGCTCTTCGACGGGCGACGCTCACGCCGGCTTTTCGACGGGCGACGCTGCCGGCGGGCTCGGTGGCGGTGGGGCGACGGCGGTTGAGGTCCGGCGGGGGCGTGCGCATCGCGTACATGCGCTGCTGAGTCAGGACGCCGGCGATCTCGGTGCGGCTGAGGGGCATCTGCGCGCAGCGATCGCCATCCATCGCAGGACCGGGCCGCGGCGGGAGCTTGCCCAGCTCTCGCTCGACCTGGCCGACCTGCTGACCGCGATGCGCCGCCCCGAAGAGGCGCTCACCGTCCTCGCCGACGGCCTCACCGCCGTCGACACGCACGCCGTCTGACTAGGCCAGCCGCGCGGGGAAGCCGCCCGTTGCGATCGGGCCCCACGACTCGATGGTGACGCGCAGCAGGGACTTGCCCTGCTGGCGCATCGCTTCACGGTATTCGTCCCAGTCGGAGTGCTCGCCGGAGATGCAGCGGAAGTACTCCACCAGCGGCTCCAACGCCTCGGGCAGATCCAGCACCTCGGCAACCCCGTCGACCTGGACCCAGGGCCCGTTCCACTCGTCGGAGAGCACGACGACCGAGACCCGGCTGTCGCGGCGGGCGTTGCGGATCTTCGCGCGCTCCGGATACGTCGAGATGACGATCCGCCCCTCGGCGTCGACACCGCTGGTGACCGGTGAGGCCTGCGGCCGGCCGTCGGCCCGGGTGGTGATGACCAGCGCCCGGTGCCTGCTGGAAAGGAACTCGATCAGTGCGGAGCGATCCACGTCTGTGTTCGTCGCGATGGTACGACCCATGCCCCAACCCTAGTCCCAGCAAGGGTTGAAGGATTTCCGAACTGTGGTTAGGTCGGCTGGTGACCTCCGACGCACCTGGCTGGGACGCCATCGACGCCGCGCTCGAACGCCTCTACCCCGGCGTCGAGCCCAAGCACTACGCCACGCTGCGGAAATGGTCACTCGGCGGCGCGGATCCGCTCGACGGGATCAGCTTCTACGCCCGTGAGACGCCTGTCCCGCACTGGCACATCGTCAGCTACGGCATGAGCGAGCTCTATTCGGCGCCCAATCCTGACGCGGAGTGGTCCGGCTGGGGTTACGAGTTCACGTTCCGGGTGCGGCGTTCACCGGGTGAGACCGAGCCGCCCGTCTGGGCCGCCAACTTCCTGCAGAACCTTGCCAGGTACAACTTCAGCAGCGGCAACGGTTTCGCGGCCAACCTTCAGGTGGACCTCAACGGGCCGATCGCGCTGGGGTACCAGACGCTGATCCGCGCCGTCGCGTTCGTCGAGGACCCTGAGCTCGGCACCATCGACACGCCCTTCGGCAGGGTGCGGTTCCTGCAGGTGTTCGGCCTGACGCTGGACGAGCACGCGGCGACCCAGACGTGGAGCGTGGAAGCGGTGCTCAAGCTCGCCGCGGCATACGCGCCGCTGTTCGTCACCGACCTGCGCCGCAAGTCGTTCACCGGGATCCGCGACTTCGCCGACAAGGTCGCCGCCGGCCGCCGCCGCGACGGCTCCTCGACCGGCAGCCTGGCGGTCGCCGAGTTCGCCTGGCTTCCTGACGGCGACGGGTATCGCCTGATCGTCGGCGCCCACGCGGTCGAGCGCATCGCCGCGATCCTGCGCGGCCGTCTCCGCTTCGGCCGCACCTTCGTCGTCGACGGACCCGACAGCAGCGTCGAGTTCTCGTCGGGCAGTTACGGCCTCGGCGCCGGCAACGACTCCCACATCCTTCGCATCGTCCTCACCGACGAGGCGCTGGACCACCTGACCGGCGTCCTGGTCCCCCTGTCCGGCGTGTCCCCCGTGCCGGAGGCCCCCGGCCTGATCGTGGACGTCCGCCAGTCCCTCATCCGCGACAGCGACGGCAACGTGGTCGAGCGCATCGGCTGAGCCCCGGCGGAAAATGTCGGTCGGGTTCATAAAATGGAGGCATGCTCGACCATCTTGGGATCCAGGTCGCCGACCTGACCGCCAGCAAGGCCTTCTATGACGCCGTCCTCGCTCCGCTCGGCGCGAAGCGCATGATGGAGTTCCCCGGCGTCTGCGGCTACGGCGCCGCCAAGCCCGACTTCTGGCTCGGCCCGATGACCGCCGACGTCGTCCAGCGCGAGGTGCATGTCGCGTTCTCCGCCCCGGACCGTGCGACGGTGGTCGCGTTCCACGATGCGGGCGTCGCACTCGGCGCCGAGGTGCTGCACGCCCCGCGCGTCTTCCCTGAATACCACCCCGACTATTTCGGCGCCTTCCTCCGCGACCCGGACGGCAACAACATCGAGGCCGTCTGCCACCTGCCCGCCTCTTAGCCTGCATGCGGCTCGGCTCCGCGCATTCGCGCCGTCGACACTGGCCACTTTCTCATGATCTGTGAAGACTTTATGTCGCCAGAGAGCCTGTTGCGTTTTGGCGGAAAACTGTCTCGTCGACGGTCGTCGCGACCCTCGACGGCTACCGATCGGCCGCGACCGGCTCGCACAGCCGTGTTTTTCTCAGCACGGAACGTGAGACGGCCATTTCGCAACAGGCTCCAGAGCAGCACAAACTCTTCCGGATCATCAAGTGGGGGCCAGCGTTCGACCGGGGTCGGCACTCGGTCGCGGTGGCATCCGGTCGCGGCCGACGGATCGTCGTGGGCTGTATCCGGTCGGGGTCGCGGGCGGTATCCGGTCCAGAGCCGGTCCTGCATTCGATCTCGCGCGGCGGACTCGGTTCCGCGTGCGTGCCGCGCAAAAGAGCATGTGCACTCGTCCGATCCGGACTCTGCCGCTTGGCCCGGCCTCGACCGAGGTCAGCTCGGCGTCACGGGTGTTCCGGGGGGACCGTCAGGAAGGGGTCCATCGCGGCGGCGACGGCGCGTTCGGCGGCGGTGCCGGTGCGCAGGGAGGCGCTGACGCCGGAGATGTCTTCGGCGCTGCGGTTCTGGCTGAGTTTCCACTTCGCCTCGATGCGGGTGATCGCGAGCTCGATGCCGACGATGGCGCGGAGCTGGCCCTCGATGAAGGGGCGGGGCGCGTCGTCGACGGACCATGGGGCCGGGCGGGCCGACTCGTGGCGGTCGGTGAGGCGGCGCACGAGGTCCTCGGTCCACGCGGGGTCGTCGTGGGCGACGAGCGTGCCGTAGACGTGGGCGGTGATGTAGTTCCAGGTCGGCACGACCCGGCCGTGTTCGCGTTTCGTGGCGTAGGACGACGGCGACACGTACGCGTCGGGGCCGCGGACGATGACGAGCGCCTCGCCGGCGGTGTGCCGCCACTGGGTGTTGTTGCGCGCCACGTGCCCGAGCAGGGAGCCGGGCGCGGAGAACAGCAGCGGCAGCGTGGTGGCCACCATGCCCTGGCCGTCCCATGTGACCAGATCGCTCGCGCCGGCGTTGGACAGCAGCTCGTGGACGGCGGCGTCGGACGGGGCGGCGAAATGCGCGGGCACATACATGCGGGCAAGCGTAGTGAGCGGCGCCGTGTCGGCGCCGTGTCGGTGCCGTGTCAGCGGGGGCGCGCACGGTGGTCGCATGACAGATCTGATGGTCGAGGCCGAGGGCCTCGTCAAACGATTCGGGGAGACGAGGGCGCTGCAGGGCGTCGACCTCAAGGTCCCCAGGGGCACCGTGCACGGCGTGCTCGGCCCCAACGGCGCCGGCAAGACGACCGCCGTGCGCATCCTGTCGACGCTGCTGCGGCCGGACGCCGGGCAGGCCCGTATCGCGGGCTTCGACGTGGTCCGCGACGCCGAGAAGGTCCGGTCCCGGATCGGGCTGACCGGTCAGTACGCCAGTGTCGACGAGGACCTGACCGGCCGGCAGAACCTGGTGCTCTTCGGCACGCTGCTCGACCTGCGCAAGCGGGACGCGAAGGAGCGCGCCAGGGAGCTGCTCGACTGGTTCGACCTGACCGAGGCCGCGGACCGGCCCGCGAAGACCTACTCCGGTGGCATGCGCCGGCGGCTCGACCTGGCCGCGAGCCTGGTGGGGCGGCCGGACGTGATCTTCCTGGACGAGCCGACGACCGGGCTGGACCCGTCGAAGCGCGATGACATGTGGGGCGTCGTGCGGACCCTCGTGCGGGACGGCTCGACGGTGCTGCTGACCACGCAGTACCTGGAGGAGGCCGAGGCGCTCGCCGACGAGATCACCGTCATCGACCACGGCCGGGTCATCGCGAACGACACCCCGGACCGGCTCAAGCGGATCGTCGGCGGGCAGACCCTCGAGGTCCGCCCGGCCGACCCGGCCGACCTGGAGAAGACCGGGCTGATCCTCGCCTCCGTCGCGACGAACCAGAAGGCCGCCGAGGAGACCCGCAAGGGCGTCCTGTCGGTGCCGGTCAGCGGCGACGAGGCGCTCACCGAGGCCGTCGCCCGGCTCGCCACGGCGGGGATCGCCGTCACCGAGCTCTCCATGCACCTGCCGAGCCTCGACGAGGTCTTCTTCACCCTGACGGGCCGCAAAGAACAGGAGGTGACGGTGTGACCACCATCGCCGTCCAGCCACAGCTCAAGAGCCAGTTCAAGCCGCTGCGGCTCGTACGCCACTCGCTGGAGCTCACGAAACGCAGCCTGATCAAGACGTGGCGGACCCCGGAGGCGTTGATCGACGTCACGGTGCAGCCGGCGCTGTTCCTGCTCATCTTCGTCTACATCTTCGGTGGCGCGGTCGCCGGCGGCACGCACCAGTACCTGCAGTTCCTGATGCCGGGCATCCTCGCCCAGACGGTCGCGATGGGGGCCATCTCGATCGGCGTCAACCTCAACAGCGACCTGGAGAAGGGCATCTTCGACCGGTTCCGGTCGCTGCCGATCGCCCGCTCGGCACCGCTCATCGGCGCGGTGCTCGGCGATGTCGTCCGGTACGTCATCGTCACCATCTCGACGTTCGGCTTCGCGTACCTGATGGGCTTCCGCATCCACGCGAACCCGCTGCACGCGGTGGCCGGCGCGCTGCTCGCGGTGCTGTTCGGGCTGTGCCTGAGCTGGGCGCTGGTCTTCGTCGGCATGCTCGTGCGCACGTCCGGCGCGGTGCAGGGCATCGGCTTCCTGGTGATGATGCCGCTGACGTTCGCCTCCAACGTGTTCGTCGGCACGATGACGCTGCCGGGCTGGATGCAGGGGTTCGTGAAGGTCAACCCGCTGACGCACCTGGTCGAGTCGATGCGCGGGCTGTTCCTCGGCACGCCCGTCGGCAACCACGTGTGGTGGACCCTCGCCTGGTGTGCCGGCTTCGTGGTGGTGTTCATGCCACTAGCGCTCGCCGCCTACCGCAAGAAGGTCTGACATGAGCGCGCGAACGCGGTCGGTGGCTTCGGTCACCGGCCGCTCGTGCCATTTCCAGCTGTCCGCGACCGGCGCGAGGGCCCCGCTGCCGTCGGGGAACAGGTGCTCGGCGTTGCCGCCGATGCGCAGCCCGATCGTCCACAGCTCGCCGGCCGCCGGGTCGCCACGGTGCGCGGCGAGCGCTCCGCCGGCCAGGGCCCAGGCACCGATGACCGGGATGTCGTAGGCGGTCAGCGCCTCGTCGCGCGCCTGCAGCAGCAGCTGGGCGGCCCGGTCCACGGCCCCGATCCGCAGGAACATGACGGCGACGGCGCTGCGGTACAGCACCCGCGCCTGCGCCACCCCGACGGTGGTTCCTTCGACGACGGCCAGGACCCGCGCCGCGTGCGCCGCCGCCACGTCCTGGTCGCCGCGGGACAGCGCGAGCTGGCCGAGCACGAGGTGCGCCAGGCCGATGTCCGCGTCCTGCGCGTCCGGCGAGCGGGTCACCGCCCGGAGCCGGCCGACCGCGGTGTCGTCGCCCTCGAACGCCGCCCGCGCGTCCAGCATCACCCGGATCGCGCCCAGGTCGAGCTCGGCGCCGAGCAGGTCCATGTGCCGCTCGCTGTGCCGCAGCCACTCGTGCGCGCCGGGGCCGCCGCGGGTGCCGATGCTCTGCGCGGCCGCCCCCATCCCCCAGTGGTCGCCGACCTCCTCGAACCGCCGGTAGGCGCGCGTCGCGTCGGCGACGGACTCGGCGAGCGCGCCGCGGTTCTCGTTGATGATGGCCCGGAAGAAGAGCCCGAAGCCCTGCACGTACGGGTCGGAGTCGGCGACCAGCCTTCCCGCGGCGTCCACGGCAGCGGCGAGGTCCGGTGAGCCGAGCGCCCGCAGCGCCGAAGCGAGCGTCCACGCCCGTGCGGACACCTCGGCACGCCGGGCCGTGAGGGATCGCAGCGTGTGCAGTACCAGCGCGAAAATGCGGGACGAGTCGTCGACGAACGCGTTGAGCCCGGTGAACAGGCACAGCCAGGTGGCGCGTTCGGCGTCGACGGCCGGGCCCGCGCGCCGCAGCGCCGAGCGCCGCCGGGCCGCCGGGTCCGCGGCCCGGAACACCCGCAGCGCCCAGACGACGACCTCCTGGTGCAGGCCGCGGACCGTCCACAGGTGCGCGAGCGCCGTCATGACGTCGACGGTCGCGCCGTCGTCCTCGCGCTGCAGCGCCCACCGCAGGGCCGCGACCAGGTTGTCCTGTTCGGCGGCGGCCTGGCGGAAGGCGGGCAGCTGGCCCGGGCCGCGGAAGTCCGCGCCGAGCCGCGCGGACAGCTCCGCCGCCCAGCGCACCAGGCCGGCCATCGCCGCGTCGCGGGTGCCCGCGCCGTCGAGCCGGACCTCGCCGTATTCGCGGACCGTCTCCAGCATGCGGTACCGCGGTGCGCCGTCCTCACCGGCGGCCAGGGACAGCAGCGACTGCTCGACCAGCGTCGCCAGCCCGCGGCGGACGTCCCGGCCGCCGGCGACGGCCCCGGCGAGCGCGGCGGTGAACGGCGCCGGGATCACCGCCAGCCGCTCCAGCAGCTCCCGGTCGGGGTCGCCGAGCAGCTCGCGGCTCCAGTCGACCATCGCCCACAGGCTCGCGTGCCGGTCCGGCAGGCCGCGCAGCGCGTCGTCGAGCAGCCCGAACCGGTCGGCGAGGCCGGCCAGGACGTCGTCGATCGGCATGTGCCGCAGCCGGGCCGCGGCGAGCTCCAGCGCGAGCGGCAGGTTGTCGAGCCGGTGGCACAGCTCCAGGGCGCGCGCCGGGTCGCCCGGGGTCGCCCCGCCGGCCCGGATCCGGGCGTCGAGGAGGCCGAGCGCGGCGGCGTCGGGCAGCGTCCCGAGCCGGTGCACGACCTCGCCGGGCAGGCTCAGCGGCGCCCGGCTGGTGGCGAGCACGGCGAGGTCCGGCGCCGCGAACAGCTCCGCGACCGCGTCGGCCGCGCCCTCCAGGACGTGTTCGCAGTTGTCGAGCACGACGAGCCCGTGCAGGTCCGGCACGGCCAGCCGGAGCCGCTCGTCGGCGCCGAGCCCCCGCCACTCCGCCCGGGCCGCACCGGGGTCCGCGGCACCGACCGCGGCCAGCACCGCGGGGACCACCTCCGCGGAGGTGCGCAGGCCGGCGAGCTCGACGACGTGGACGGCCCGCCCGTCGGCCACGGCCCGGCGGGCGACCTCGGCGGCGAGCCGCGTCTTGCCGGCCCCGCCCGTGGCGACGACGGTGACGAGGGGTGCGGCGCCGAGGGCGGCACGGACGGCCGTCACGTCCCCCTCCCGGCCGACCAGGGCGGTCATCGCCCGTCGCCAGCCCGCCGGCAGCGTGGTCCTCGGCTCGGGCCGCGGGGTGAGCTCGCCTCGCAGCAGCGCGACGTGGACGGCCGCGACCGGCGCGGACAGGTCGGCGCCGTAGTCGTCGGCGAGCGCGGCGCGCAGCCGCTCGACCACGTCGAGGGCCTCGGCGTCGCGGCCCTGCGCGGCGAGGACCCGCACCAGCAGGACCGCCGACGGCTCGTGCGGCGGCCGGTGCGCGACCAGGCGGCGCAGGTCGGTCTCGTCGGCGGTCCGGCCGGCGCCGAGCGCGGCCTCCGCGGCGAGCGCGGCGACGTCCGCGAGCAGGTTCGTGGCGGCGTCGGGCACCTCGGGGAAGAGCGCCCGGGCCTGCCGGGCCGCTTCGCGCGCCTGCTCGTGGTCGCCGCCGTCGAGCGCCCGGCGCCCGCGGTCCAGCAGTGTCCTCGCGACGACGGCGTCGACCTCGACCGCGTCGGCGGGCAGCAGGTATCCGCCGGGAGCCGCGGCCACGGGCAGCCCCAGCCGCCGGGCGCGGGACACCAGTGCCTGCACCGCGCCGGGCGCGTCGTCCGGCGGGTCCGCGTCCCAGACGGCGTCGACCAGCGCGCCGACGGAGACCGCCCTGCCGCGCGCGTCGACGAGGGAGCGCACCACCGCGGCCAGCCGCGCGCCCTTCACGGGCCGGCCGTCGACGGCCAGCTCCCCGAGGGTCGTGACGCGCATGGTCCGATCATGCCGGGTTGCGGACAGACGAACGCCCCGGGGGAGGGCCCCGGGGCGTTCGCCGCTACTCGTGGTTACGGTGGTTCAGGAGACGTGCGACCACCAGTTCCAGGTGCCGGAGTTCGGCGCGGACTGGACGCGGTGCCAGACCTGGCCGTCGCCGCCGACGGCGAAGACCTCCATGATCCCGTCCGCCCGGGTGAATGCGGTGGGTTCGCTGTAGATCAGGCCGCTGAGGTTGGTCCAGCCGCTCCACTGGCTCGGGTCGGCGGCGTCGGTCTGCCAGTTCGAGTACAGGTTGCCGTCCGTGCCCTTGACGAACACCGCGACGGTGCCGTTGGCGTTCACCGCGGTCTCGATCTTCGAGGCGTAGCGCTCGCTGCCGAGGCGGGTCCACCAGTTGAACGATCCGTCGGCCTTCTGCAGCCGGTACCAGATCGAGTGGTCGCCACCGATGGCGTAGACCGTGAGCCAGCCGTTGGCGTTCTTCACCGCGACCGGCTCGCTGTAGATGAGGCCGCTCAGGTTGGTCCAGGCACCCCAGGTGCCGTTGGCGGCCTGGACGCTGGTGTAGAGGTTGTTGTCGCCGCCACGGGCGAAGATCTGCGCCAGACCGTCGTGGTTGTTGACGATCGGGCCCTTCATCGCACCGTCGGTGCCGGGAGCGCCGGCGTCGGTGGTGATGGACGTGGTCGCGGCGACGCTGACCGAGTTGGCGGCGTGGGCCATGACCGTGACGTCGTACTCGGTGTTGGCCTTCAGCCCCGTGATCTTGCAGCTGTTACCGGTGGTGGTGCAGCTGAGCTCGTCGTCCGCAGCGGCGGCGGCCGGGGTCTTCGCGACTGCCGTCGCGACGAAGTACAGGACCGGCGTGGTCGGGTTGGCCGCGGGCGTCCAGGAGATGGTCGCCGAGGTCGCGGTGACGTCCTCGTCGGCCGGCGGCGTGACGACCGGGGCGGTCGGCTTCGGCGCCTCGATCGGGGTCACGGCGCTGGACACGGCCGGGGTCGAGTCCGGGCCGTAGCCGGCCAGACCGATGGCCACCACGGAGAAGGTGTACGCGGTGCCGTTCGTCAGGCCGGTGACCGTGCACTTCGTCGCGGTGCTGGGCGAGGTGCAGGTCTGCTCGGTCGCGACGCCACCCTGCAGCGCCGTCACCTTGTAGCTGGCGACCGTCGGGCCACCGACCGGAGCGGTCCAGCTGACCTCGATCTGCTTGTCGCCCACAGCGCCGGTCACACCGGTCACCGCGTTCGGCGGCGTGGTCGGGATGATCAGCGATGACTGCGCGGGGTCCGAGGTGAGGCCGCTGCTCGTGGCCGTGACCGTGAAGTAGATGCCGGCGTTGAGCGTCAGGCCGGTGCACGTGGCGGTGGTGGTCGAACCCACCGGGGTGCACGTGGCGCTGGCGGCGGTGCCGTCAGGGTTCTTGTCGTCCACCGTGTAGGTGAACGCCTGACCGTCGGCAGCGGTCGGCGCGGTCCACGACACCGTCGCGGTCGTGGTGCCGGTCGCACGCGCGGTCACGGCGGTCGGCGCACCCGGCGTCACGGCGGGCGCCACGGCGGCCGAGGCGCTGCTGGCGGCCGAGTTGGGGATCGAGTTCGCGCCGTTGGCGACGACCTTGAACGTGTACTGCGTGCCGTTGGTCAGGCCGCTGATCTTGCAGCTGTTGCTGAGCGCGTTGGTCGTGCTCGTGCAGGTCTTGCCCGTCGGGGCGCCACCGAGGTAGGCCGTCGCGGTGTAGTTGGCGATGGTGGCGAGCGTGTTCGCCACACCCGTCCACACCACGTTGACCTCGCCGCTCACGCCGGTGGCGAGCGGGGTGCCGATGGTGGGCGGGCTCAGCACCGGCACGGTGACACCGGTCGCGGTCGCGTCGGCGACGGCCGTGGCGCCCTGCGGGTCGACGGTGACGGTGTACGTCGTGCCGGCGACCAGGCCTGTGAGCACGCACGAGCCACCGGCGACCGCGGCGACGTTGCAGGTCTGGTCGGCCGTCGAGCCGGCGTCCGGACCGTCGGCGCTGACGATGTACGCCGGGGCCGGGGTGACGTCGGTCGCCGCGGGGACGTCCGGGGTCACGGTCACGGTCAGCGACTCCGCGCCCGCCGCGGAAACCGCGGTAAGACTGCCCAGGACCGCCGCCGAGGCGGGCTGCTGGGCGACCAACAGGGAGCCCGCGGTCATTGTCAAAACCGCCGCCGTGCCGAGCAGGCCGCGTCTGGGCCCTGCCCGGCGGTCGCGCGGTTTGCTCACTTGAATCATTGCGTCCAACCCCCCGTTGCGAGGCGCCAGCTACGGTGCCGACGCGCCATCTCCTAGCAATGTATGGCGGTCCTGTACTTTTCGGAGCAAATTGGGTAATAAGGCCTTTTGACAGGTGGCGACGGCCCTGGACGTGCTAGTGAGGACGTTCGCCCCAGGCGCCGCGATCCGGCCGATCCACCGCGTTGCCGTCCGCGTCTTCCCAGCTCAGCAGCGTTTCGCCGGGCAACCAGGTCCGACGGCGTGACGATCTTCTTCGCTGCTTGTACCGTGCGCGGATGCCACGTTCGCCGCGCACCGCGGTCGTCGTCGGACCGACCCTGGTCGGGCTGGCCGTCATCGGCCTGTCGATCCTGCTCTACGCCTCGTACGTCGGGATCCGTGACGCGCACGTCGTCCGGCATCTCTATACGACGCTCACCGCCGACGCGCTCGTCTTCATGGTGCCCGCGATCCTGCTGATGGCCGGGCTGCTGACCGGCTCGGTGCTGGTCCTCGCGCGCAGGGACGCGGGGCGCAGCGCGCTGGTCTGGCTCTGTGGCACCGGCACGGTGGTGGCGCTGCTGCTGTACCTCGCGCACATGTCGCTGCTGCGCAACCGGGACTTCGACGTGTGGATCGGCCCGCCGGAGTGGATCGGCACCATCGGCGGGCTGCTGGCCGTGGGTAGGGCGTGACCGACGCCTTCTGGACCGGCGGGCTGCTGATCGCGGCCGTCGTGATCGGCATGGTGGCGACGCTCGGCGGGTTCGCCGGGCTGGCCGACCCGCGCACCGCACGCTTCCTCGCGCCGCAGCGACCGCTCCACCAGACCTGGGACTCGTGGACGCCCGGGGAGCAGCGACCGGCGAGCGATCCCGCGCCGGTGGACGGCTACACCGTGCCCTGAGGGGCGCCGCCCGCCGAGGGAGAGGCCTAGGGCAGCTGCCAGCGCTGGCTGGTGCCGCCCCCGCAGCGGGTCAGGACCAGCCAGTCGCCGCGGCCGGTCAGGCACTGCTTCGACGCGCGGGCGACCAGCGTGCCGCCGGCCGTGTCCCACTGCTGCGCGGCGGCGCCGGTGCAGCGGACCAGGCTGAGCCGGCCGGCGACCGGCTGCAGGCAGCGGCCGGCGGTGCGCAGGGTGCCGTCGGCCGGAGCGGTCCAGGCCTGGCTCTCCCCGCCGGTGCAGCGGCGCAGCTGCACCCCGGCGCGGGCGTCCAGGCAGAGACCGGAAGGGCCGACCAGCGGACCGGAGACCACCACGGACGCGGCGGCGGCCGGCGCCGAGCCCGGCGCGAGACCGGCCTCGCCCGGCGCCGGCACCAGGGCGGTCTGCAGGCGACCCGCCTCAGCGGCGACGACCGGGTCGCCGGACGGCGCGGACGTGGCGGCCCGGTCGCCGGCGACCAGCGCGGCACCCGTCATGGACAGCGTCAGGACCAGCACCGTCCAGGCGAATGCCGGATAGTGCCGCGACCGGGCCCCCCGCCGGAACTGCACCCGGCGCCGCGACGGGGACACCCCGCGACGCGACAGCGCGGCCTCGCGACGCGACAGCGCGGCCTCGCGACGCGACAGCGCGGCCCCACGCCGGGACGGGGACACCCCGCGACGCAGGGCCGACGCGCTCCGCCGCGACGGCGACACGCCGCGGCGCGACCGTGGCCCAGGCGGTGATGCCGGATTCACGAAGGTCATCCAGGAATGCCGCGGGTGGTATTCCGGCGGCTCGGGCCGCGCCACGACGGGCGTGTTGTTCAGGTGCGTGGGTGGCGGTATCTGGTGGTGCGCGATGACGCGCACATAAGGGCGGACCAGGACCGGAGACATGCAGCGAACGTAACGGCCATCAGCGCCGACCGATCCCGTCCTACCAGGGTGAACTGAAGAATCACCCTCCGCCTCACCCGGTGCGTTGGAGCGCTTTCACAGCCGCGGCCGCCGAAGTACCGCCGGATGGATCGCACGGAAACGTCCGTATTTCGCGGGTCCGGAGCGCCGTTTCGGCGAAATCGGGGGCGCGAGAACGTAGCGCACGGCCGATTTACACGGTAGAAACAACACGCTGGAGAGAGCGCTCTCACGCGGCGCCCGGCGAGGACCGCGAGCTCCTCCTACACCCCATCACCGTGTACCTCACCCGCCCGCACGATCGAGAGGACGCACCCCTATGACGATCCAGTCCGAGCATTCCGTGAGGCGGTGGTACAGCCGTCGCAACATCGGCAGGGCATTCGTGCTCGGCGTTGCGCTGACGACCGCCACCGCCACGATGGGGACGGCGGCCGGCGCTCACCCGTCGCAGGGCGGCTCGCAGGACCTGGGCCCCAACGTCACCGTGTTCGACCCGAGCACGCCGGTCAGCGAGATCCAGGCGAAGCTCGACGCGACCTACGCCAAGCAGGTCGACAACGAGATGGGCACCGCCCGCTACGCCTACTACTTCAAGCCCGGCACGTACGGCACGGCCGACCAGCCGCTGCAGTTCAAGGTCGGGTACTACACCGAGATCGCCGGTCTGGGCGCGTCCCCCAACGACGTCGTCATCAACGGCAAGGTCGAGGTGTACAACCGCTGCCTCGAGAACGGCGGCACCAGCAACTGCCTCGCGCTGGTCAACTTCTGGCGCACGCTGTCCAACCTGTCGATCAACGTCAACGGCAAGGGCCAGGACGGCTGCCGCGGCTCGGCCAACTTCTGGGCCGTGTCGCAGGCCGTCTCGCTGCGGCGCCTCAACGTCACCGGCGGCAACCTGTCGCTGATGGACTACTGCACCGCCGGCCCGCAGTACGCCAGCGGCGGCTTCATCGCCGACTCGAAGGCCGGGACGATCGTCAACGGCTCGCAGCAGCAGTGGCTGACCCGCAACAGCCAGGTCGACAACTGGTCCAACGGCGTATGGAACCAGGTCTTCTCGGGCGTCGTCGGCGCCCCGGACGACTCGGCGTTCCCGAACCCGCCCTACACCACCCTCGCGCAGACCCCGGTCAGCCGCGAGAAGCCGTACCTCTTCGTGGACAGCAAGGGCAAGTACCAGGTCCGCGTGCCGTCCGCCGCGAAGAACACCAGCGGCGTCACCTGGGCGAACGCGCAGACCGCGGGCCGCAACATCCCGCTGTCGGACTTCTACGTCGCCAAGCCCGGTGACTCGGTCGCGAAGATCAACCTGGCCCTGCTCGCCGGCAAGCACCTGCTGCTGACCCCCGGCGTGTACGACATCGCCAACAGCATCCAGGTCCGCTGGCCCAACCAGGTGGTCCTCGGCATCGGCCACGCCACCCTGACCGCGGTCAACGGCGCGACCCCGCTGGAGATCGCCGACGTCCCCGGCATCGTCGTCGCCGGTGTCACCATCGACGCCGGCCTCAAGGAGTCCGACGTCCTGCTGCGCGTCGGCCGCGAGCACAACTGGCTGCGCATCAGCGACCCGAAGAACCCGACCACGCTGTCCGACGTGTACTTCCGCGTCGGCGGCCCGCACATCGGCAAGACCGACACCGCGCTCGAGGTCAACAGCGACAACGTGCTCATCGACCACACCTGGGTGTGGCGCGGCGACCACGGCGTCGAGGGCTTCACCGGCGGCGTCAACGGCGACAACCAGCGCTGGGTCACCAACACCGGCCGCTACGGCGCCGTCATCAACGGCGACAACGTGACCGCGACCGGCCTCTTCGTCGAGCACTTCCAGAAGTACAACACCGTCTGGAACGGCGAGCGCGGCACGACGGTCCTGTACCAGAACGAGCTGCCCTACGACCCGCCGACGCAGGCCGACTGGATGAACGGCACCGTCGAGGGCTACGCCGGTTACAAGGTCAACAACAAGGTCAAGCAGCACAACCTCTACGGCGCGGGCGTCTACGTGTTCAACCAGAACAACCCGACGATCCACACCGAGAACGGCTTCGAGGTCCCGAACACCCCCGGCGTCAAGCTGCACCACATCATGACGGTCAACCTGAGCGCCGGCGTCATCGACCACGTCGTCAACGGCGTGGGCAACCCGGCCGACACCAGCATGATCGGCTCGCCGATCTACCTGGCGGACTACCCGGTCGCGTAACACCCGCACAGCACCACCACGGTGGGCCGGAGCTCTCGAGCTCCGGCCCATCGCCGTTTCCCCCGATGAAACTTGCGCTCGCCGTTCGAGGCGGCGGCGGGTGTACGAGGGTGCTCCCTTTACACGTATCAGACGGCGTGGCACCATGCGGCACGCCGATGAGAGCGCTCACACGAGGCACGGGAGACCCGCGGTGACGGAGACAACTGTCAATCTCACCAGCCGCACGGCCGCACTCGTCGTGGCCGCGAAGTCCGGCGACCGGGACGCGCTGCACGAGCTGACCGCCTCGCATCTGCCGCTGCTGTACAACGTGATCGGGCGCGCCCTGAACGGCCACGCCGACGTGGACGACCTCGTGCAGGAGACGATGGAGCGGGTCGTGCGCGGCATCCGTGGGCTGCGTGAGCCGGAGCGCTTCCGCTCGTGGGTCGTCGCCATCGCGTACCGCGAGATCCAGCTCCACCTGAGGAAGGCCGCCCGTGGCGCGCCGCCGCGCAGTGCGCTGCCCGACGTGCCGGACCCGGCCGCGGACTTCGCCGAGCGCACCGTCACCGAGCTGGTCCTCACCGGCCAGCGCCGCGAGCTGGTCGAGGCGACCCGCTGGCTCGACGACGGCGACCGGCACCTGCTCGCCCTGTGGTGGCACGAGGCCGCCGGCGACCTGACCCGCACGGAGCTGGCGACCGCGCTCGGCATCGGCCAGCCGCACGCCGCCGTCCGGCTCCAGCGCATGAAGGCGCAGCTCGAGGTGGCTCGCACGATCGTACGATCGCTGCGGGAAACGCCGCGGTGCGCCGGCCTCGAAACGGTCGCCCACGGCTGGGACGGCGTCGCCCGGCCGCTGTGGCGCAAGCGGCTGGCCCGGCACGTGCGCGACTGCGCGGCCTGCGGCGGCCATCGCAGCGGGCTCATCGCGCCGGAGCGGCTGCTGCTCGGCATCGGCCTGGTCGCCCTGCCCGCGGCGGCGCTCGCGGCGGCGGCCCGGGTCGCGCTGAAGTCGCCGCTGCTCGCCCCGTCCACGTCGCTGCTGCAGGCGTTCCAGCACAAGACCGCCGCGGTCGCGACCGTCGCCGTGGTGGCGGGTGGGGGTTTCGCGTTCGCGGTCCACGAGACCCCGGATCCGCCCTCGTCGCCGGGACAGGCGGCGCCGGCGGCACCCTTCGCGCCGGCCTCTCCCGCGGCACCCGTGACGTCGACCACCACGCCGCCGGTCCAGAGCGCCGTCGCCGGCACCATCGTCGTGTCCCCCTCCGGCGCCGACACCGGCGACGGCTCCGTCGATCGACCGTTCGCGACCCTCTCCAAGGCGGCGGCGGTGGTACGACCAGGGCAGACCATCGCCCTGCGGGGCGGGACCTACCGTCCGGTGGATCCGGTCACCATCACCACCAGCGGCACCGCCGAGCAGCGGATCACGCTCACCAACTACCGCGACGAGCTGCCCGTCATCGACGCGTCCCGCATCCCCGCCGACAAGTGGGCCGTCACCCAGCAGGCGGACCACTGGACCGTGCAGGGGCTGGAGATCAAGGGTTCGCGCAGTCACGCGTACGTCTGCCTCGCCTGCAAACACAATGTCTTCCGGCGCCTGTCGGTGCACGACAACGTCGAGTCGGGGCTCACCCTGCGCGACGACGGCACCGTCGACAACCAGGTCCTCGACAGCGACTTCTACCGCAACCGCAACCCCGCCGACCGGGGTCAGACCGGCATCGGCCTGGGCATCAAGTTCGGCACCGGCGACGGCAACGTCGTGCGCGGCTGCCGCGCCTTCGACAACGCCGACGACGGCTTCGACCTCGGCGACTTCCACAGCCCCGTGACCCTCGAATACAACTGGGCCTACGGCAACGGCGTCAACCGATGGAGCGTCCGCGACTGGCAGAGCAACGGCAACGGCTTCACCCTCGGCGGCGGCAGCCCACCCGCCGCGGCCGCGCACAAGCTGCGCCACAACGCCGCCTGGGACAACATCCACCACGGCTTCGCCGACAGCGGCAACAACGCCGCCCTCCAGTTCACCAACAACACCGCCTACCGCAACGGCGCCACGGGCTTCGCCGTCGCCACCGCCCCCGCCACCCTCCGCAGCTCCGTGGCGATCGACAACCCCACCGCGGTCAGCGCCAACACCGCCCTGCAGACCAGCCGCAACACCTGGGACGAAGGCACCTGGACCAGGTCGATGTTCCGCTCGACCGACCCGGCGGCCGCCCAGGGCCCCCGCCCCGCTTCCGGCACCCTGCCCGCCACGACGTTCCTCACCACCGGCAACGGCATGGGCGCCTCGATGAACGGCAACTGACCGCAGGCTTCCCTGAGCCGGCGGTCGCGGCCCAATGTTCGCGTGCCGTGTTCGTGACGGCGCCAAGGGCCACCGCCCACCCGGGTGCCCGCACCGTCCAGGTGCAGGGCGGCGCGACGGCCGCGCCTTCTCCGCGATCCCGGCGCTGCTGTGACGCGCGGGGACCGGCGCGCCAACAGCAGCTTCGTTGCAGGAGCCTTCGCCTCAGGAGAGCAGGGCCCGGACGCGGTCGGCGCCGACTGCGAGGAGCAGGGTGGGCAGGCGCGGGCCGGTGTCGCGGCCGACGAGCAGGTGATACAGCAGGGCGAAGAAGTTGCGCTGGGCGACCTTCAGCTCCGCCGTCGGCTTGGTGTCCAGCGGCAGGCCCGCCATGACCTTCGGCACGCCGTACAGCAGCGTCGTCAGGCGATCGAGCGACCAGTGGTCATCCAGGCCGGCGAGCAGCAGGCGCAGCGACTCGCGCTGGTCGTCGGTCAGCGAGTCGAGCAGGGTCTTGTCCGGCTCGTCGCGCACCTTCGTCCGCGACTCGGCGGGCACCTGCGTGTTCACCCAGTGCTGCGCCCGGTCGAGCCGCGGCCGGACCTCGTCCAGTGAGGTGATCGGCTGCTCGGCGTCGAGGTCCCGCAGGATGCGCAGGGTCTGCTCCGCCTGACCGGTGGTGATGTCGACGATCGAGGCGAGTGTCCGGAACGGCACCGTCCGCGGCGTGCGGGGCAGCTCGACGGTCGCCGTCCGCGACGCCCGCAGGTAGGCCGAACGGTCGGCGGGCACGGCGGTGCCGGCGGCGAACCGCTTCTCCAGGGTGTCCCACTCGTCGTAGATGCGCTGGATCTCCTGGTCGAACGCGACCTGGAACGACTGGTTGGGCCGGCGCCGGGCGTACAGCCACCGCAGCAGCGGCGCCTCCATGATCTCCAGCGCGTCGGCCGGGGTCGGCACGGCGCCGCGCGAGCTGCTCATCTTCGCCATGCCGCTGATGCCGACGAACGCATACATCGGGCCGATCGGCTGCTCGCCGTCGAACACCTCGGTCACGATCTGCCCGCCGACCTGGAACGACGACCCGGGCGACGAGTGGTCGACGCCGGACGGCTCGAAGATCACTCCCTCGAACGCCCAGCGCATCGGCCAGTCGACCTTCCACACCAGCTTGCCGCGGTTGAACTCCGACAGCAGCACGGTCTCGGTGAAGCCGCAGACGCAGGTGTAGGTCAGCTCGGTCGTGTCGTCGTCGTAGGCCACGACGGTGGTGAGGTCGGTGCCGCAGCCGCCGCAGTAGGGCTTGTACGGGTAGTAGCCGGTCGCGGCGGTGCCGTCGTCCTCGCTCGCGGCGCCGGAGCCCTCCGCGGCCTCGGCCTCTTCCGCGCTGACCTCCTTGGCTGCCTTCTTCTTCGTCCGGTACCGGTCGAGGACGGCATCGATCTTGGCGCGCTCGCGCATGGCGAGCAGGATCTGCTCACGGTAGGCGCCGGAGGTGTACATCTCGGTCTGGCTGATGCCGCGGTATTCCACACCGAGCTCCGCCAGCGACGCGATCATCGCGGCCTTGAAGTGCTCGGCCCAGTTGGCGTGCGAGCTGCCCTCCGGCGCGGGCACGGCACTGAGCGGCTTGCCGATGTGCTGCGCCCACGACGGGTCGATGTCAGCCGGCACCTTCCGGAACCGGTCGAAGTCGTCCCACGAGATGATGTGCACCACGTCGTGCCCGCGCCGCCGGATCTCGTCCGCGACCAGGTGCGGCGTCATCACCTCGCGAAGGTTGCCGAGGTGGACCGGACCCGACGGGCTCAGCCCCGACGCGCAGACCACGGGCTTACCCGGCGCCCGGCGCTCCGATGCCGCGATGACCTCGTCCGCGAACCGGTCGACCCAGTCGTTGTCTGTCTCACTCGCCACGATCGCCCACTCTTCCGTCACCCAACTCAATGGCAGAGGCCCCCCACCTGCGGTGGGGGGCCTCTTCTGCCGTAAGCCCGAAGGGATTCGAACCCCTGACCCCCTGAATTCTATTCCGACCGGCGAGTCGTTTTCGCAAGCCCCCTACGCGCTCATCACCCCCCGGCGATCACGTCGGCCGCGCGCCGAGCCCGACCGCGGGCACTACCCGGTGGACTGCTGTTCACCCGCGACCAGTAATCCACCGGGTAGTGCCGCACCTGTGCCGTTTCGCAAGGCCCCGTACTGGAACCGTGCGGCGCATATCCGCAGGTCAGTGCCCACGGCTCGGTCTGGGCATTGGCTCATGTCCGGAAGCAAAAGCACACTAGGCATCGTCGCGGGGCGAGCCCCGACGGCCGGAGCCCCCGGGTGGTTGGGGTGCGTTGAGGTCGTAGCGCACGCCGATCATGCGGATCAGGAAACACACCACCACGGCTCCCAGCGCGGCCGGCAGGCCGTAGACGCCTGCCCGGACGGTGGCGGCAGTGATTGCGGCGCCGACGAGGGCGGGAATGGCGTACAGGTCGCTGTGCAGCACCGACGGGATCCGCCGCACCAGAGTGTCGCGGATCGTGCCCCCGCCGACCCCGGTGACCACCCCCAGCAGGACGGCGGGTACAGCCCCGAGTCCGAATGCCAGTGCCTTGGTCGTGCCGATGACCGCGAACGTGCTCAACCCGATCGCGTCGAGCACCAAGATCGGCGTTTCCAGCCGATGCAGCCACCTGCTGAGGGCGAACGCGATCAGCCCGCCGGAGGCGGCAAGGATGAAGTAGCGCCAGTCGCGGAAGGCGGCAGGTGGTATGGAGCCGATGAGGACATCGCGGATGATGCCGCCACCCAGTGCGGTGATCATGCCGAGGGCGACGACGCCGACCATGTCGAGCCGTGCGGCGCGTACCGCGGTCAGCGCTCCGTTGAGCCCGAAGGCGAAGGTGCCGGTCAGATCCAGGGCGAGCAACACCGGCAGTTCAAAAGTCACACCGGCCCGCATACCCAGCGAGCGGGCGGGAAGTACCGCACCAGCGCGCGAACCATGGAGAGGCCATGACCGCAAACACCTCGACCGACACCCTGGTGGTAGCTGAGCGGTGCTGGGACGGGCTGGCTGAAACACCGTCCGGCCACACCGAGATCCTGGTTCGCGGCGGGCGCATCGTCGAGGTCAGCAACCGGGCCGGGCGTGGCGTCGGGCAGGTGGTCGACCTGGGCGACCGCATGCTGCTGCCGGGCTTCATCGACTGCCACATCCACACCACGGTGGATCCGTCGGCGCTGCTCACCGCGTTCGTGGCCGACCCGGCCACGGTCATCGCCCTGCGGGCCCTGCCGGTGCTGCGGGATCTGCTCGACCGCGGGTTCACCACCGTGCGTGACCTGGCCACCTTCGCCGCTGAACCGATCACGATCTACCTCCGCAACGCCCTGGCCAACGGCCTGATCGCCGGGCCGCGGATGCTCGTGGCCCCGCACCTGATCTCAGCCCGCGGCGCCCACGGTGACATCTCCACCCTGCTCGCACCCGAGTACGGCCGCGAGACCGGCGTAGTCGCCGACGGGCCGGACGCCGTCACCCGCGCCGTGCGCGAGGAGATCCGCGCCGGCGCGGACTGGATCAAGTTCGGTGCCACCGGCGGGTTCGGCACACCCACCGACGACCCCGGGCAAGCCACCTATACCCAGCGCGAGATGGACGCCCTGGTGGCCGCCGCCACCGACCTGGGCGTGCCGTGCACCCCGCACGCCTACGGCGACGAAGGCGTCGCCCGCGCGGTGCGGGCCGGAGTGCGCTCCGTCGAGCACGGCAACCTCGCCTCTGCCGAGACCCTGTCGTTGATGCAGCGGCGCGGGGTGTTTCTCGTTCCCACCCAGTTCATGGTCGCCGACGCGCTGGACCACCTCGACGACGATGACTACTGGCAGGGCAAAGACCCCGACGAGCGGGAGAAGTTCCGACGCTATGCGGACCAGCTGCGTGACAGCGCCCGCAACGTCGCCGCCAGCGACGTGCAGATCGCCTTCGGTACCGACGCCGGCATGTTCCCCCATCACCAGAACTGGAAAGAGTTCCCCGCCATGGTGCACACCGGCATCACCCCGCTACGGGCGCTGCGTGCCGCCACCAGCACCGCCGCCGACCTCCTGCAACGGCCCGACCTCGGCCGAATCCAGCCAGGCGCCACCGCAGACCTGATCGCCCTGCCCGGCAACCCGTTCGACGACATCAACGCCACCAGCACCATCGACTTCGTCATGCACGACGGCGTCGTCCACCGCCCAGTCGCCATGTCATGAACCATCAGCAGTGAGAGGACCCCGACTACTCCCATGCCACCTCCATCGACCCATCCGGCGCCGCTGGCCGGGCGTGTCGCCGTGGTCACTGGCAGCGCCCGCGGCATCGGACGGGCTGCCGCAGTCGCCTTGGCCAACGCTGGCGCCGACATCGCGGGCATCGACATCGCCGCCCACGTCAGCCCCATCCTCGACTTCGCACCCGCCAGCCGTGAGGACCTCGCCGAGACCGGGCGTCTGGTGTCCTCGCGAGGTGCGCGATGGCTGGCGTACGTCGTCGATCAGCGTGACATCGGCGCGCTCCGCGATGCAGCCGACTCCATCGAGGAGCTGTGGGGCGGGGTCGACATCGTGTTTGCCAACGCCGGCATCCAGGCGTTCAAGCCGCTCCTGGAGATGGCTGACGCCGACTGGCACGACCAGATCGACGTCAACCTCACCGGCACCGCGAACACCCTGCGCGTCTTCGCTCCGCGTCTCGTACGGCGCGGCGGCGGGCGCATCATTGTCACGTCCTCCACCCAGGGACAGCACGGGACCCAGTACGGGGCCGCGTATTCTGCTTCCAAGTGGGGCATCATCGGTCTGATGAAGTCGGCCGCGCTCGAACTCGGCCCGCACGGGATCACTGTCAACGCCGTCATTCCGGGCCTGGTCAACACCGCACTCACCCGGCACGAGGACCGCTACGCTCAAGCCCTGTCCGACGGCGGCGCGCAGCCCAGCGGCGATGTCACCCGCGACGAGCAGGCCGCCAAGAACGCCCTCGCCGCCAAGTCCCCGCTCCGTGTGCCCTGGATCGAGCCCGAGGACGTCGCACCGCTGGTCGTCTTCCTCGCCTCTGACCAAGCTTGCATGGTGTCAGGAACTTCCTTCGCCGCGACCGCAGGCGACAGCGCACGCATCACCGCCTGACCCACTCACCCCCAGGTCCAAAGAAACCCGCACCAACGCCGATGCGCCGACGACACCGCCCGGCTCGTCCTCGCCGCGGCCCGCCGCAACCGCAAGAAGATCAAGACAAATGCCCGCAAGAACCGACCCGACCGAGGACCGAAAACGGGTGCCCCCGCACCCGCCACACCCGAGTTGAAGGCGAAGCCCAGGTCAGGAAGCGAATCGTGCCGAACAGGCCGGGCAACCGCCGGCACCCACGGCGCATCCACGTGACACCCACCGTCCACACCGGACAAACGACGATGGCGCCCAGCCCGCGTTTCCGCAGGCCAGACGCCAGTCGATCAAGTGCGCCCGAAGGGACTCGAACCCCTAACCTTCTGATCCGTAGTCAGATGCTCTATCCGTTGAGCTACGGGCGCTCGGTGCTCGCCTAGTGTACACACCAGGTTTTGCGGGTCTTGCGCGGAGGCTCCGGGATTCGAACCCGGGATGGGCTTTAAGACCCAAACCGCATTAGCAGTGCGGCGCCATAGACCGAACTAGGCGAAGCCTCCAACAGCCCCCGTCACCAGGAGCCGCCGTCCGAGGATACAGGGACAGCGAAGGGCCGGGCAAAGTGGGTACACCCCCGGCGCGTCGCCCCCGTCCGGCGGTCGCCCGGTCGCACGACAGGTGCCAAACCCGCAGGCGCATTACGCTCTTGCGAATGGAAGAGGATCCCAAGTCCACCGAGCCTCCGGCTTCCGACGAGACCCCTTCCCGCCCTCGGGTCCTCGGTGACACCTCCCTGCGCTTCGAACCTCCGCCGCAGGAGACCGCCGCGGACACGCCACCCCCGGCGGCGGCTTCACCACGCCCGGCGACCACCCCGTTCGGCGCCCCGCCGCCGCCACCGGTCCTGGAGACTCCCCGCCAGGTGGCTCCGCAACCCCGCTCCCCGCGCCCGGCGGCGAAGCCGGTGACCCCCTTCACCCCGCCGCCGCCACCGGCTCCCGCTCCCGCGCCCGCCAAGAAGGCAGCGCCCGCCGGGCCACCGCCCGCGAAAAAGGTGGCTCCAGTGCAGGCCGTGCCGGTGGAGGCACCCCCGCCGGCGAAGAAGGCGGCCGCGAAAAAGGTTCCAGCGGCTCGGCAGCCCGCACCACCGGCCGCCGTTGAGCCGGTGGCGCCGCCGAAGGCGGTCGCACCCGCGGAGGCGGTGACTCCCGCGGAGGCGGTGACTCGCGCAGAGGTGATCGCACCCGCGAAGAAGGCAGCCAAGAAAGCGGTAGCGAAGAAGGCACCCGCGAAGAAGGCGGCCGCGCCGGTCGTCGAGCCCTCGGTGGAGGTCGAACCGGCGGCGAAGGCTGCTCCCGTGAAGAGCGCCCCGGTGAAGAAGGCCCAGGCGACGAAGGCTGCCGCCGCGAAGAAGGCGGCCGTCAAGGCAACCTCGACCCAAGAGGTCCTTTTCCCGACGCCCCCCGCTCAGACGAACCCCACACCTCAGGCGAACCTCATCGCTCAGCCGGAGCCCGACGTCGTGACGCCCGAGCCGGCACCCACCACAGCGACGCGCGTCGAGGTGGTGCAGGAGGCGCCGCTTGTCGAGGGGACGGTTGCGGTGGTCGAGGCCGACCCGACCGACCTCGGGGAAGTCGAGGTGGCCGCGGCGCAGGGACGGGGGATCAATCCCGCGTACCTGCCGGAGCTGCTCGCCCTGGCCGCTGTCGCGCGGCTCGGGGAAGGGGCCCGGCAGCGGGTCGAATGGTATGCGGTGAACTATCCGGGGGCTGGCGGGGATGCGGTGTCCAGGGCGATCACGCGGGAGTTCGTGCGGCGGGCCAGGAGGCAGGGGTTCGCGGCGGGGGCGGCCGGGTCGCTGGGGTTGCTGATCGAGGCGGCCGGGGTCAACTGGTTGCACGCGAAGCTGGTGCTGCACCTCGCCGCGGCGCATGGGCACGATCCGCTGGACCGGCAGCGGGCGGCCGAACTGCTGGTGCTGCAGCGGGTGTACGCCGAGGTCGCCACCGCAGAAGCCGCCATCATGACGGCGGAGCAGGCGCAGCGGTCGCGGCGGGCCGGGCCAGGGGTCGGGGTGGCCAGGCTCGCGGGTCCGCTGGGGCGGACGATCGGCGGCGGGCTGCTGCAGGCCGCGGGTGTCAAGGTCGCGCGCAAGGCGGTGCCCGGGATCGGGCCGGTGCTCGGCGCGGTCGCCGCGGCCAGGTCGACCGAGGCGATCGCGATGCGTGCCACCCGCTACTACCGCCGCAGGTCAGGCCTGCTGACCCGAGCCGTGGAGGACTGAGCCCCGACGCCCGAGCCTGCGGGAGCCGGGGCCGTCCAAGCCGAGGCGGCAGAGGCCGGAGCCGAAGGAGCCGGAGGCACGGCGGGCTGCTTGCCGATGGCGATCGTGGTCCAGGCGCGGGCCGTGGTGCCGTCGCCGAACTCGACCATGCCGAGGTAGCGCTTCGCGGGGTCGAGGCCCTTCCAGGCGGCGGTGAAGGTGACCTTCTGGTCGGGCTTCACGGGAGCGACCGGCGGCGTCACGGTGAGGTTCCCGGCCGGAGCGGAACCGACGAGGAACGTGTGCGCCTTCACCGGTTGCCCGTCGGCGGCGGCCGGTGCGTTGAAGCGCACCACGTACACCTCGAAAACCCCGAGTGACGTGAGCGCGACCTCCTCGTCGGCAGTGGTGCCGTCGCTGCGGCCCACGAGCTCGCCGTCCTGGTAGACGTAGAGGTCGACGTCGGTGCCCGGGGCGTGGTCCGCCGCGTACGTCGCCAGGCGGCCGAACTCGGTGCCCGGCGGGACGGTGGTGGTGAACTTGAAGACGGCGGGGCCGGTGGTGGGCGCGGAGGGCACGAAGGCGGCCGTGCTGCCGACGAGGTTCTGCTGGTTGACCGTCGAGGCGGCGAGGCCGAACAGCTTCGTCGTGACGCTGCCGGTGTACCCACCGGTGAGGTCGATCGTGGCGCTGCCGGCCGCACCGGAGCCGGTGACCTCGCCGGGGCCGGCGAGCGCGACGGGACGGGCGCCGATGGGGCTGCGCACGGCGTGCCCGCGCAGGTCGGTCCAGGTCAGTGAGCCGAAGGTCCAGGTGCGGAAGGCGCCGTCGGTGCGCCTGATGGTGACCTTGAACGTGGCGGTCTCGCCGGCGCCGACGGTCATGGTGCTGGGGCTGACGGTGACGGCGAGGCCCTGCGGCTGGGTGACCGAGGCGACGTAGACGCTGGGCTGGTCGGAGACGTTGGTGACGGTACGGGTGACCGTCTGCGTCCCCGGCAGCGCGGCGACGGCGATCGACGGGTAGTTGAGGTCGCTGGGGTCGGCCTCGCCGACGGTGGCGCACCAGTCGCTGACCAGCTGGAGCTGGCCGAGGCCGCACGCGTAGCGGGCCCAGTCCTGCGGGCCCGACTCGTAGACGAGGCCGGGGTCGAAGGCGCGGGCCGGGGTGACGTGCCCGGCGCCGTAGTCGAGCGGACTGGCGATCTTCCCGGCGCGCTGGATCATGCCGTCGCTGTTGTCGAAGACGCTCGCGGTCGTCATGAGCGCCGACTGGACCGCGGACGGCGACCAGGTGGGATGGGCGGCGCGGACCAGGGCGGCGATGCCGGCGATGTGCGGGCTGGACATCGAGGTGCCGGATTCGCCGTCGAAGAGGTTGCCGTGGTGCCCGGCCGGGGAGACGCCGGCGACGATGTCGACGCCGGGTGCGGTGATGTCGGGCTTGATGAGGTCGCCGCCGCCGGCGACGGCGGGCCCGGCGGAGGAGAACGCGGCCATCGCGGGGGCGCGCGGCACCACTTTCGACACCGCGGACAGCGCGGCCGTCGGCTTCGAAGTGAGCACGTACGCCTTGATCGCGGCCCCGGCGACGTGGTCGACGTGGACGGTGGGCACGACGTGGTAGTCGGCGTTGAGGGAGTTCTCGTCGGCGTTGTAGAGGATCATGCCGACCCCACCGGCGTCGCGGACGGCGATGCTCTTGTCGGTCCGCGGGTTGACGCCGCGTTTGCAGAGCACGATCTTGCCCTTGACCAGCGCGGGGTCGAGCGCACCTGGGTAGCAGAGCTCGACCTTGTCCGCCTCGGCGGTCTTGAGGCCGGCGGTGACGGAGTCGACGAGGGGCGCGGACGGCACCGCGGGCCCCTGGCCGGCGCCCGGGTAGGTCCTGCCGTTGCCGAGGGTCACCGACTTGTCGGCGCCGCGGTCGTGGGAGCTGGCGGCGACGGTGGTCACCCAGGGCGCGTTGTGCGCGACGGTCGACGGGTCGGGGCCGCTGTTGCCTGCGGAGGTGGCGATGAATACGCCGGCCGCGGCCGCGTTGTAGAAGGCGAGCTCGATCGGGTCGACGATCAGCGACTCGGAGCCGGAGACGGAGTAGTTGATGACGTCGACGCCGTCGCTGACCGCGTCGTCGACGGCGTCGAGCAGGTCGGCGGTGCCGCCGGAGCCCTCGCCGTCGGCCTGCCGCCACAGCGCCTTGTAGACGGCGATGCGGGCGGCGGGCGCCATGCCGGAGACGTTGCCGACGGCGTCGCCGTTGATGGTGGCGGGGATGTCGTGCAGGCCGGCGGCGGTGGTCGCGGTGTGGGTGCCGTGTCCGTCGTAGTCGCGCGGCGAGCGGAACTCCGACTCCCAGCCGCCGAAGCCGCTGCCGTCGTAGAACCGGGCGCCGATGACCTTGTTGTTGCAGGTGATCTTCTGCTGGGCGGTGCCGGTGCCCTCGTCGCACTTGTCGGCGCCGCCGGCGGCCCACTTCTTGTCGATGACCGCCTGGTCGGGGCGGGGCTCGGGGAGCGGGGCGAGGCTCGGGTTCTCCGGCCAGAAGCCGGTGTCGATGACGCCGATGATGATGCCTTCGCCGGCGTGGGACGGGTCGCCGAACCGGCTCGCCCAGGCGCCCGCCGGGCCGGCCAGGCCCAGGAATTCGGGTGTGGAGATCGTGTCGACGGTGCGCTTCTCGTTCGCCCAGACGTGCCGCACGCCGGGGGTCCGCTCGACGCGGGCCTTCTGCTCGGGGGTCAGGGCGGCGGCGAAGCCGTTGAAGGCCGACTCGTATTCGGCGGCGGTCCTGCCGATGCCGGCCTGCCGCAGGACGGCCGCGCGGCGGTCCCGGATCGGCGCCCGGGCGCTCTCCTGCCGGCCGGCGGGGTCGCCGTCCAGCTGCACGATGTAGAGCGACGTGTCCGATTTCGCGTGGGCCGCGACCGGCACCGCGAAGACGGATGAGGCGACGAGGGTGACGGCGAGAAGGATTCGGCCCACACAGCCAGACTAATTGTGGCGATTTGCCCTATCTCAGGAACGCCAAATGATCCTTGAGCAGCGCGTACCCCACGAAGGAGACGATGTCCAGGATCGTGTGGGCGACGATGAGCGGCATGACCCGCTTCGTCCGCTGATAGAACCAGCCGAAGACCAGGCCCATCACGAAGTTGCCGATGAACCCGCCGAAGCCCTGGTAGAGGTGGTACGACCCGCGGATCGCCGCGCTGGTCACGATCGCCACCCACGGGCTCCACCCCAGGTCCCGCAGGCGGGTCAGGAGGTAGGCGATCATGATGATCTCTTCGAGGACGCCGTTCTGCAGTGCGGCAAGGAGCAGCACCGGCACCGACCACCAGTGGGTGCCGAGCGCCTCGGGCACGATCTGCGCGCTGATGCCCAGTTCTTTGGCGGCCCAGACGAGTGCGAGCCCCGGCAGGCCGATCAGCGCGGCCAGACCGGCGCCATAGCCCAGGTCGGAAGGCGGCCGCACGTCGAGGCGCCAGGTCGGGTGGTCGCGGCGCAGCAGGTACACCGCGAGCAATGGAGCGACGAAGCCCAGACCGGTGTAGACCAGCTGATACGCCAGATCGAGCCAGGGCCGGTCGGGGGTGATCGACGGGTTGAGGGTGGCGGTCTGCTCCGAGAGCGGCTTCACGTAGGTGAGCCGGTCGATGATCGCCAGGACGGACAGGATCGCGGACCTGCCGAGCGACACGCCGAGCAGCAGCAGGACCTCGACGCGCACGAGCCGCCTGTCGATCACGGGCAGAACTCTAGTGCGGCGGGGGCGCCGCCCGCACGAACGGCGCCCCCGCCGATATCACGAGTCCCCGAAGGCGTCGTATTTGATGCGAATTGCGGGGACCTGCATCTCCGCGAGGGTGCGCAGGGTCGAACGCACCATCTGCGGCGAGCCGGAGACGAAGAAGTCGTGGTCGTTCCACGGGCCATAGCGGGCGACCACGTCGGAGATCTTCCCGCGCTCCCCTGGGAACTCGGGGTCGTCGGCGGTGGCGGCCACCACCGAGAGCCACGGGTAGCGGGCCGCGAGCCGGTTGAGGCAGGCCAGGTCGTACAGGTCGTCGCGGTTCCTGGCGCCGAAGAAGACGTGCACCCAGCGGGTCCGGTTGGCCCGGGTCATCTCCTCGATCAGCGCCTTGATCGGGGCGAGGCCGGTGCCGCCGGCGACGCACACGATGTCACGGGTCGAGCGGCGGTCCAGCACCATCGACCCCATCGGCGCGCCGAGCCGGATCATGTCGCCCGGCTGGACCCTCCTGACCAGCGCCGAGGACACCCAGCCGGCGCCGACGGCCCGGACGTGGAAGTCGATGGAGCCGTCCTTGCGGGGGGCGTTGGCCGCGGAGTACACGCGCCACAGCCGCGGCTGGTATTTGCATTCGACGCTGATGTACTGCCCCGCGCGGTACTCCAGCGGCTGCAGCGGCCGGCACGTGATGACGGCGATGTCCTGGTTGCGGCGCTCGTGATAGAGCACCTCGGCGTGCCAGTAGGGCGGGTTCGTGGAGTCGGCCTCGGCGCCGGCGATCATCTTGGCGGCGATCACCGCGTAAGCGTCGCGCCAGGCCTGGTCGAACTCGATGGTCCACTCGTCGCCGGCGAACGTGCGCAGGGCCTCCATCAGCGCTTCGCCGACGTCGTCGTAGTGTTCGGGCTGGACGTGGAACTTGCGGTGGTCCCGGCCGAGCGACAGCAGGTATTCCGCGAACGTGTCGGGGTCGTCGACGGTCTGCACGGCGGTGACGATCGCGCCGAGAAGCCGGGAGCGCTGCACGTCCATCTGGACCGGGAAGAGGTCCCTCAGCTGCGGGTTGTTGAGGAACATGCGCGCGTAGAAGTAGCTGGCGAGCTTGTCCTGCTGCTCCTCGACGAGGGTCCAACTCTCCTTCAGTAATCGCGACAGATTGCTCATCGGTGCCCTTCGCGGTCAAACGTAGGTGCCGTAGGAGAGCCAGCGTCGCTACCAGGGCCGACCACGCATCGCACTGAATGTGCGACGTCTCGTGTTCGCCGCTTGTTTCCACTCGACGCGCCGCGAGGGGGCACTGGACAGGCGGGTCGTCCGGCTGTGTCGCACTGACTGTCCGGCCGTCGCACACGGCCGGTGTTTGGCTGGGGCACAGGCGACCGTCCCATGGAGGTGCATCGTGCCGACCCTGTCCGATCACGATCTGAACCGCGAAGTCTCCACCGAGCTCGACGACCGGATGCAGCACTTCATCCGGCGCCAGGAGATGCTGTTCGTCGCGACGGGCGAGCCGGACGACGGGCACGACTGCACCTTCGTCACCGGCGGCGCCGGGTTCGTGCGCATCCTGTCCGCGGACAGGCTCGCGTGGCCGGAGTTCGACGACGCGAGCCTGTCCGAGGCGATCACCGACATCGAGCGCGACCCGCGGGTCGGTCTCCTCTTCGTCGACTTCGCCCGCGGCGCGATCGGCCTGCACGTCAACGGCAAGGCGAAGGTGCTCGACGACGACGCGATGCGCCGCGCCTACCGCGCCCTCAACCTCGACCCGGCGCTGGACCTGGTCGCCGACCGCCGCCCGGCGCGCTGGATCACCGTCTACGTCGAGTCGGCCTACATCTCCGCCGCGGGCGAGCTCTAGCCTTTTTCTCGATCGTCCGGCCGGAGCGTCGCGCTGTCGCATATTCCCGCCCGGCTCTGCAAGGGTTCACACCCGGTTCACTGTCATTCACACTAGGTAGATGGGTGCGAGCCGGGCTCCCCGCGGTGCGGACCGCGTGGACACCGACGTCACGGCCGCACACGTGGCCTTCGACGCTGAGCTGCGCAAGCCTCGCCGGCCGGGCGGGTTCCCCCGGAAGTCGCCGGGGCAGCGCATCGGCCGAAGCCACACGTTCGTCTCGAAGATGGAAACGGGTCAGGTCTCTCCCCCGAGCGGGCTCGTCGGCGACGTGCTGCCCGGCGGCGGGGACCTCGAGGACCCTCGGAAAGCACAGAAGGCACAGAAGGCACGGCCCAGGGCCGGCGGGGTTGATCCGCCGGCCCTTCGGGCGTCGCCCGCCGCTCCTGCCGGGCTCCGGATCCACGTCGGCACCTTCCCGCACGACGCCGAGCGGTCCCATCCGCCGGTCCGGTGCCGGACGCGCCTGCCGACCAGCCGCCGCGGACTTCCCGCAACGCCTGCCGCCGCGCGTCTGGGGCAAGACCACGGCCGCCGGAGGGCTCCTCGGGCCGATGGGTTCGCAGATCGATGAACGACCGGATGACGGCCGATCCATTTGATCATGGTCAACCGCGGATTCCGGGGTTCGGTGACCGGTCCCGCTTTGAGTGGCGATTCGGCAACCCGCCCTCTCGGCAACCATAGGAGCGAGCAAATGACCAGCGACGTGGCCTCCGGCCGTGACACGACGGACAGCCTGCGCCCCGGCCGGCGCAGAGCCAGCGAGGTGATGGCGGCACTGGGCATCGTCCAGCTCGGCAGCCCGATCCTCACGTCCGGCACCAGGCCCTTCAGCTTTCCCGGCGATCGCGATGAGGCGCTGCGGATCCTCGACCGGCTGACGAGCGTGGCCGACGCGGTGGAGCGGGAGCACGAGTTCACCACCGGCGCGATGGGCCTGGCGGCGCCGCAGGTCGGCGAGCCGCGCTCGATGGCGGTCTTCCGCGCCGCCGGGACACCGCAGCTGGTGCTGGTGAACCCTCAGGTGGTCACGGTCGAGCCGGCCGACCGGCAGGACTGGGAGGAGACCAGCGAGGGCTGCCTGAGTTTCTTCGACTTCCGCTGCGTGCTGCGCCGCCCCCGCACCGCGGTCGTCCGCTACCGGACGATCACCGGCGAGCCGGCCGTCGCGACGTTCGACCAGGGCCGGCTGGCCCGCGACGTGCTGCACGAGATCGACCACCTCAACGGCGTGCTCTGCCTGGACCATGTCGAGGCAGGCAGCCCGGCGATCTTCGTGGCGTAGCGGGGGGCGTTGCTCCGAGGGCCCGGGTCCGCGGTGGTGCCGCCAGTGCTGGCTAGCCCACCGCGACCTGGGCGGCGACCGGCAGCAGGAGGCGGAGGTCTTCGGCGCCGACCTCGGTGAGCGAGCGCACCTGGGTGCGGGTCCGCCCCAGGTCGCCGTGCACCACCCCGCAGACCCTCAGCACCCGGCAGCCCGCCGCCTCGGCGCTGGCGACGCCGCGCGGCGAGTCCTCGACCGCGACGCAGGCCGACGGGGTGACCCCCAACTGGCGGATCGCGCTGCGGTACGGCGCGGGATCCGGCTTCGGCGCATGCCCGTCGTCGCCGCACACGACGACGTCGAAGGCGTCCGCACCGACCTCGTCGATCACGATCTGGACGAGCTCGCGATAGGTCGACGTGACCAGCCCGACCCGGAACCCTTCGCGGCGCACCTCGGCGAGCAGCCGCCGGGCCCCCGGCAGCCAGTGCACGCCCAGGGTGTAGGCCTTGCGGACCTCTCTCTGGACGAACGCCACATCCCGCTCGATGTCATGGTCGACCCAGCCCAGCTGCTCGTGGATGTGCCGCATCGCCAGCGTCGAATCCAGCCCGCTGAGGCTGATCAGCAGCTCCTCGGTGACATCCATCCGCCGGGAACGCGCGAGTCCGCGATTCGCCGCACCCCAGATCGGCTCACTGTCGATCAATGTGCCGTCGAGGTCGAAAAGCACGACGGGATCCGACCTGATCGCGAGCGCCAAGGCGACTCCTCTTCGAGAACCGGGACGGGGGTCATCCTAACGTCGCGATTCTGAACATCACGTCACCCGCAGGTTTCACGAATGGTCGGCCGGTCCCGTCCTCATTCTGTCGGCGGCGTCGTCCCAGCCGTCCGGCTCCTCGACCGCCCCTTCCGGCCTGATCCCTCTGAAGCGCCATTCCAGACGGTAGAAGTCGTGCAGGGTCGCCGACTCGGTGTGCCACGAGAACGTCGCCCGGTCGCCCGGCCCGAGCTCCTGCGTGATCGGGGTCCGCAACGGGACCTCTTCCGCGGTGAGCGACGTCTGGACACCCCAGACGACCGGACGCATGTGCGCCGGGAAGTCCACCTCCACGGTCAGCTGGCGGGTGGGCAGCCTGATGGCCCTTTCGAACCAGTGCCCCCACTTGTCGATGCCGATGTGCCAGGAATAGGCGATGGTGGTCCGCTGACCCGGATACAACGGGAAGCGCCCCTGGGAGTTCTCGAAGAGCAGCCACAACTCCTTGAAGGTGTCGCGGTCGGTCTTCGCCCGCCATTCCATCGGCTCCCCGGCGCACGACGCGACCAGCCGCAATTCGTCCAATGACAAAGGATGGTCATGGTGATGGCGGTTGGAGCGCGCGGGATCGTCCGGATAGCGGTCCACGGAGATCCGCACCAGGTAGCGCGTGACCGGCTCGGTGCCGGCGTTGTAGAGCGCACGGCGGACCGTGCACCGGTATTTGCCGTCGACATAGGACAGCCGGGCGGTCTCCCGCTCCACGACCAGCCCCGTGCCCGGCGGCAGCCACTGATCGGGCACCGGCGGGTCACGCCCGGGCGGCCCGACCCGGCTCCGGGCGGTCGCGCGCAGCTCGTCGTATTCCTTGTACCGCTGCCAGATGACCCCACCGCTCTGCAGGATCGACTCGGCGCGCCGGGCGAAGTCCTCGGTGGGACGGTGACGGCGGGCCTCGACGTGGCTCACGTAGGAGGCGTCGAACCCCATCGCCGCGGCCAGCTGCTTCTTCGACATGCCACGGTCGAGGCGCCACCGCGCGAACTCCGCGACGAACGCCTCTGACGCCCGCTGCACGGGAGAGTCGCTCGTTGTCATGTCCGGCCCAGCCCGCAGGGAGACGGCCCCTGCCCGATCAGTGTCCCGTGGGTCACCGGCCGAACAGGTCAAGCGGACAATTTGCCGACAAAAGGGTTGACAACACCACCTCATCGGCGTTGATCAACGTTCTCAGATCAGCAACACGCTTCCGTGAAGTCACACAAAGTGACATCGAATGTCGGACAATCAGAGAGTGGTTAGGCTTACCTAATCGCTGTATCGTGAGCGCTTGGCATGCACGTCTGGGGGTACACACCGGTGGTGAGCACCGCACACACGCAGTCGGCGAGCGCCGCTCCGCGGCGTCACCGCAGCGTGTTCCCCTGCTCGATCGGCGACCCAACGTGACCGCCTTGATCAGCCCGACCGCTGTCGATCCCCTCGCGCCGGTCGTGGCCACCCTGGCCCAGATGGGGCTCAGGCACGGAAAAGAATCACTCCAGGGGCTGTCGACCGGGCTGCTCACCCACACCCCCGGCTGGCGTAGCGCCGGGGAGATGCTGACCCCCGGCGGGGTCCGCGAGTGGCTCGCCGCCGCCGCCACGCGCTGGGACGCCCAGCCGCACGCGGCCGCCGCCCTGGCCTGGAAGTGCTACTCGTACTGGCTCGCGCTGCCCGCGGTGATCGGCTTCACCGGCTCCCGGCGGGTGCCGCTGATGACCCCGGACCACGTGCTGGTCCGGTTCTCCGACCGGCAGCCCTTCCTGACCCTCGCACTGCGCCGCCCGGTCACCGCCGTCCTCGCGACCGACCCGATCGTCGCCACCGAGACCCACGGGCTGCTCATCGTCGAGGACGAGGACGAGCTGCTGGGCGTCATGCGGCGCTCGCTCGTCGACGCGCACCTGGACCCGATGCTCGACGAGGTGCGCAAGCAGGCGCGGCTCGGCAGGCGGACGCTCTGGGGCTCGGTCGCCTCCGGCGTCGCCTACGCGATCTCCCGCGGCTATGTCGCGCCTGCCCCCACGGTCCTGTCCACCGCGCACCGCGTGCTGTCCGCGCTCGGCGCCGACGACCTCGTCGACCTCAGCGAGCGGGAGGGGGGCGGCCTGGACATCAAGCGCCGCACCTGCTGCCTGGCCTTCACCCTGCCCACCCCGAAGGTCTGCTCCACCTGCTGCATCCGTCCCTAGGGGTCTGCGAAACATCATTTCCGCGGCGTCTGGGTAACGGGAGGGGGGCGGCCTGGACATCAAGCGCCGCACCTGCTGCCTGGCCTTCACCCTGCCCACCCCGAAGGTCTGCTCCACCTGCTGCATCCGTCCCG
>NZ_JBEXDG010000006.1:0-98244 GCF_040605635.1 Dactylosporangium sp. NPDC005555 | reverse complement strand
CCTAGGGGTCTGCGAAACATCATTTCCGCGGCGTCTGGGTAAGTTGAGGGACATCGACGACAGCGTCTCCACCAAGCACACCGGGCACGTCGGCCTGGGCGATCACCTGTGCCTGCCGTTCGCGAGCGATCTCGAGCAGCGCGAGGTGGTGTCCGCCTACATCGCCGACGGCCTCGTCCGCGGTGAGCGGGTCCTCTACTTCTCCGACCGGACCGCACCCGGCGCCATCGACGCGTGGCTCGACCCGCGCGGTGTCGACGGCGCCCTCGCGGTCGCCCGCGGTCAGCTGGAGATCCGCCCGACGGCCGACGACCACTTCGACCCCGGCGTCGTCGTCGGCGGCATCAGGGACGCGGTCCGCGACGCCCGCGCCGCCGGCTTCCAGGGCCTGCGCCTCACCGGCGAGATGAGCTGGGCGCTGCGCACCCTGCCCGACACGGTCCGGCTGCACGAATACGAGTCGGAGGTCGCGTCCACCGTCACCGGCTCCGGCGATCTCGCGGCGATCTGCCAGTACGACGAGCGCCTCTTCGACAAGGCCGACTTCTCCGGCCTGGTGGCCCTGCACCCGGCCGTGGTGCGGATCGACCCGCTGCACGACGACCGCCGCCTGCGCATCGTGCCCAGCTTCTCGCCCCGCGGCCTGCGCATCGCGGGCACCGTCGACGAGTCGACCGCCGGGCCCTTCGGCGAGGCGCTCACCCACACCGCCGGTTGGCCCGAGCCGATCGTCGTGATCGACCTCGCCGAGCTGCGCTTCATCGACGTCGCCGGCATCCGCACCCTGGTCCGCGCCGCTGAGGCGCTCCCGCCGGACCGCGCGCTGCACGTCCGCCACCTGGCCTCGACCCCGCACAACGTGCTGCGGATCGCCGGCTGGGACCCCACGCCGGGCCTGATCATCGGGGACGCGGGGGTGCCGGCGACATGACCCTGATCCACCAGGCGTTGCTGTTCGACTCGCCTGAGCAGTTCCTCGCGGCGGCCGTGCCGTTCATCATCGAGGGCGTGCACCGCGGCGACACCGTCCTCGCCGTCACCTCCACCGGCAACACCCACCTCCTGCGCGAGCGGCTCAACGGGGCCGCGGACCAGGTCACCTTCCTCGAGCCGGCCGGCTGGTTCGACTCCCCCGGACGCACCCTCGACGCGCACCACCGCCGCATCGACGCCCTCGCCGGCGACAGCGCCTTCCTGCGGGTCATCGGCGAGCCCGTCTGGGCCGGCCGCGACGACCTCGAGACGTCCGAGTGGGGCCGGTACGAGTCGATCGTCAACGTCGCGCTCGCCGACTCCCGAGCGTGGGTCATGTGCGGCTACGACAGCAGCACCCTCGCCGGCGCCATCCTCGAGGACGCCCGGCGCACCCACCCCCGGCTCGCCGTCGGCACCGCCAGCGAGCTCAGCGCCGACTTCACCGATCCCGCGTCGTACTACGCGTCCCGGAACACGCCGCTCGCGCCGTACCCGACCGGCGGCGTCGAGTGGATCCCCATCCATCCCGACCTCGCGCCGGTGCGGCAGTTCGTCGCCGATCATGCCCTGCGGCTCGGCGTCGCCGAGGTCCGGATCGACGACTTCGTCCTCGCCGTCAACGAGATCGCCACCAACGTCCTGCGCCACGGCGGGGGCAGCGGCGAGGCCCGCATGTGGGCGACCGACCGCCGGGTCATCTGCGAGATCACCGACACCGGCACCGCCACCGGCAACTTCCTGGGATTCCTGCGCTCCGACCCGCACTCCGAGCGCGGGCACGGCCTGTGGATCGCCCGGCAGATCTGCGACCTGCTGGAGATGCGCACCGGGCCGGCCGGCACCACGGTCCGCCTGCACATGCGCCGGTCCGGCTAGCCTTGTCTTTCGGGTCGTCCGGCTTCATGGGGCTTCATGGGGGCGGTGCCCCGCGCGGGCACCACCCCCAGTCCCGCGAACTACCCCCAGCGCACGGGACCCGTTGCGACGAGGACCGGTCCGATCGGCCACCACCTCCCCCCTCGGTTGACGCCCAGTTACCTTTGCATTACGCAAGATGCGTTCACCATCAGCAGACCGGCGTACCCCATTGGATGGACACTGGATGGATACCGTGACCACGTCGTTCTTCGCCGAGGAAGGCCCGCCCGAGGCCGAGTTCAACCCCGGCATCGCCCGGCGGATGGCTCACAAGACGGTCGCCGCGGGCGCCCTGATCAGGGACTCCTCGGACCGGATCCTCTTCGTGGTGCCCAACTACAAGCCCTATCTCGACCTGCCCGGCGGCATCGTCGAGACCGGCGAGCCCCCGTCCGCCGGCTGCCGGCGGGAAGTCCTCGAGGAGCTCGGCCTCGACCGGCCCGTCGGCCGCCTCCTGGTCGTCGACTGGACGCCCGGCCGCGGCCCCTGGAGCGACCAGGTGCAGTTCGTCTTCGACGGCGGCGTCCTCGACCCCGCCGAGGTGGTGCGCCCCGCCGCCGACGAGCTCACCGGCTTCCGGTGGCTGCCGCTGGAGGCCGCCACGATCCGCGCGTCCCTGCGCCGCCGGTTGTCGTTGGCATTGACGGCACTCGCCACCGGCGAGCCCATCCACGCCGAGATGGGCCACCGCTACCAGTAGCGGTACTCAACGCACCGGCCTTACCTACTCGCCTCCTTCCGGGGGAAGCTGACCAGTGCGGGAGGAGAGCCGTTCGCATGCTGACGATCGCGTGGCCGGACGCGCACACTCTGTTGCGTGACATGGTTCATTGAGGAAGCAGCATGATCGGCCACACGCCCCGCCACCGGGAGCCCGGCCCGGCCGCCAAGATGCTGCGCAAGGTGCGCTGGCTCCGGGTGATGCACCCGCGCCCGTCGACGAGCCTGGACGTCAGCATGGATCCCGCGTGCGTCTCCCGGTCCTCGGCGGTCGCGCTCCGCACCCACACCACATAGGGCACTGACCGCGGAGGGCGGCTCCGCCTTCCCGGTCAGCCGCACTCCACTTCCACCGGCCGCTGACATGAAAAACGGCGCCCACTGGGGGGCGCCGTTCTCCTCGTGCATCGGGGCAGGTCAGTCGTCCAGCCAGTCCAGGGACCGGCGGTTGTTGCCGGCCGCGCCACCGCGGGGGGCACCCTGGGGGTCGCCGTAGCCGCCGCGCTGCTCGTAGTTGTTGTTGCCGGCCGCGCCGCCGCGGGCACCCTGCTGGGGGTCGCCGTAACCGCCGCGCTGCTCGTAGTTGTCGTTGCCGCCGTCATACCCGCTGCCTGCGCGCGGGGGCTCGGGGACGCGCTCGTAGCCGTCGCGCTCGTATCCGGCGGCCGGCTCGTAGCCGCCGCGGCCGGCGTACGGGCCGTCGTAGTCGCCCTGGGCGTTGTAGCCGTTGCCGGCGCTCGGGCCGTAACCACCCTGACCGCCCTGACCGCCCGCGCTCGCGCCGCCGCCGCCGCCGCCGCCCGGACCGTAGCCGTCGTCGCCCGCCCCGTAGCCACCCTGACCGCCGCCCTGGGCGTAGCCGCCCTGACCGCCTGCGCCGTAGCCGCCCTGGTCGGCGCCGTAGCCGTTCGCGCCGTTGCCGTTGTATCCGCCACCGGAGCCGCCGCCGTAGCCGTTCTGACCGGACTCGGCGCCGTAGCCGTTGGCACCGCCGCCTCCGCCGGAGCCGTAGCCCGCGCCGCCGCCCTGGCCGCCCGCGTAGCCGTTGCCGGCGCTCGGCTCCCAGCGCTGGGTGGAGTCGGCGTAACCGCCGCCGCCACCGCCACCGGCGCCACCGCCGCCGCCCGGGCCGTAGCCGGCCTGGTCGTTGTAGCCGCCGCCGTTCGCGCCGTACTCGGGGCTGTAGGGGTCGACCGCCGGGCGGGACGACGGGCCGTAGCCCGCGCCGGCCGAGGGGGCACCCTGCTGCGCGAAGCCGGCCTGGTCGCTGTAGCCCGCCTGGTCGTTGTAGCCGCCGCCGTTCGCGGCGCCGTAGCCCGCACCCGCGGCACCCGCGCCGTAGCCCGAGCCGGCCCGCGGCAGCGGTGCGCCGTAGGGGTCCGGCGGAACGTCGTAGTCGGTGACGCGGCCGGGCCGCACGATCGCGGTGGCGTCGTTGGCGGCGCCCCGGTTGATCATCGTGGGCGCGCCGCCCATCGCGCCGACCATCGTCGGGTCGGCCTGGGCCTGCCGGTAGCCGGGGCGTGCGCCGCCACCGCCGCCGCGCCGCGGGCCCGGCTCCTCGTCGAGGTCCTCTTCGTCGTCGTCACCGCGACGGCGCAGGAGCAGCACGATCGCGACGATGCCGAAGACGACCAGGAGCGCGCCGAGCGCGATCAGGATGTACGAGGAGAGGCCGCTGCCACCGTCGCTGGAGGTGCTGGACGTGTTGCCCGCGTTGGGCGCCGCCGACTGCGACTCCTCACCGGCCGGCGCGGAGTCCTCGGCGCTCGGCGGCATGATCGGCGACGCGGTCGAGCCGACCGGCACGATGGCGATCCGCTGCCCGGTGGCCGACTTGCCGGCCTGCACGGTGACGCTCTTCGAGCCGGCGTCGTACCCGTTCATCGTGACCGCGAGCGAGATGTTGCCGGGAGCGATCGGGTTCGACTCGGTGCCGAGGAAGCGGTACACACCGGCGTCGTTGGTGGTCGTGGTGCGGCTCTTGCCGGCGCCGTCCTCCATGGAGACGGAGGCGCCCTTGAGGGCCTTGCCGGTCGTCGAGTCGTTGACCGTGCCCGAGACCTCGTTGACGGTGTTGGCCGCGGGCTGCGTCGCCGCGGGGCCCTTGGCGTTGATGGTGACCTTGCCGCTGCCCGTCAGGCCCGGCGCCGTCACGCTCGCCTCGGCCTGCTGGGTCGTGCCGGCCGGGATCGTGCCGGGGCTCTTCGCCTGCACCTGGAACGTGACGGTCTTGTTGCCATTGGCGGGGACCGTGACGTTCGCGCACTCGGCCGACGCTCCGCCGGAGTCGCAGCCGCTGTCCGAGGTGATCCCCTTGACGGTCAGGTTGGCGTTGTTGACGCTGACACGCACGGTGACCGTTTCAGCCGGTCCCGCGTCGCTGCTCAGGGCGACGGAGATGTTCTTGGTCTCGCCGGGGTTGATGTCGAACGAGCCCGAAGTCACGTTCGAAGTGACCGCTGCGAAGGCAGGCGTCGCCGCCGTGCCGACCAGCGCGCCCGTCACCAGTACGGCCGCCGCCCCTGCGCGGAGCAGCAAGGCTCGTCGGTGGGTAGTCACGTCCACACCCCTCCGGATCTTGACTTCACCCGAGCGTCTCTGCCGAGCATGTCTGTCGATGGTCCAACATGCGAGCGGGGCTCGCTTTGCATGGTGCGCCGCAGCAAACTATGCCTTGTCCACAGGGGTCGGCGAAAGGCGCAGGGTGTTGCGACCGGCCCACACCCGGTCGTATTGTCCGGGCATGTCCACTCCGCACCGATATTCCGAAACGGTGCAAACCGTCCTTGATGCGATGGATGCCGGAGTCGTGCCGGACAGATTCGCGCTGCGTGACGCGGTGCGGGAACTCCTGGCTGACCTGCGGTCCCGTGTTCCCGGCCGTTCGGTGGAGGTGCGGGTTCCTCCATACGGTGCGATTCAATGTGTCGAGGGTCCGCGCCATACGAGAGGTACGCCACCCAACGTCGTGGAGACCGACCCCGCCACCTGGCTCGAGATCGCCACGGGTCGGAAATCATGGCATGAAGCAGTCACCAGCGGGAAGATCCGCGCGAGCGGAGTTCGCGCGGATTTATCCGCCTATCTGCCCTTGTAACTGCGCAATTCGTGCGTAACACTGGTTACGAACAGCGTGCGAACTGTGGCTGTGCGTCATGTCAAATTCCTCGCGTACACTTTGGGACGCGAAGGCGACCGAATTTCCGGCGCCTATCAGGTCGGATTCCCCTCGACCCACACCGCCGACGACCCTCAGCAACTGCGACGACAGGAGCGGCAACGTGCCCCGAGGCGATGGCCGGTTGAGCCACGAGCTCGACCCCCAGCGTCCAGGTCCACAGGACAAATGCGGTGTGTTCGGCGTATGGGCGCCGGGCGAAGAGGTCGCGAAGATGACCTACTACGGGCTGTATGCACTGCAGCACCGTGGTCAGGAAGCGGCCGGCATCGCGGTGTCCGACGGTTCAGGCGTAGTGGTGTACAAGGACCTCGGCCTGGTGTCGCAGGTGTTCGACGAGCCGACCCTGGCGAGCCTTCACGGCCACATCGCCATCGGCCACGCGCGCTACTCCACCACCGGCGGGTCCAACTGGGAGAACGCGCAGCCCACGCTGCGTTCGACCGCCCCCGGCGAGGACCGGGGCGGCACGACGATCGCCCTGGCGCACAACGGCAACCTGGTCAACACCGCCGAGCTGGCCCGCCGCGTCGCCGAGCTCGGCGACCGCGACCAGATGAACTCCACCAACGACACCGCACTGGTGACGGCGCTGCTCGCGGCCCGCCCCGACCTGTCGGTCGAGGCCGCCGCCATGGACGTGCTGCCGACCCTGCGGGGCGCGTTCTGCTTCGTCTTCATGGACGAGGACACCCTGTATGCGGCGCGCGACGTCAACGGCGTCCGCCCGCTGGTCCTCGGCCGGCTCGAGCGCGGCTGGGTGGTGGCGAGCGAGACCGCCGCGCTCGACATCGTCGGCGCCAGCGTCGTGCGGGAGATCGAGCCCGGCGAGCTGATCGCGATCGACGAGCACGGCCTGCGCTCGACGCGTTTCGGCACCCCCGACCCCAAGGGCTGTCTGTTCGAGTATGTCTACCTGGCCCGCCCCGACACGACGATCGTCGGGCGCAACGTCCACGCCGCGCGCGTGGCGATCGGCCGCACGCTCGCCAAGGAGCACCCGGTCGAGGCCGACATGGTCATCCCGGTGCCCGAGTCCGGCACCCCCGCGGCGATCGGCTACGCGGCCGAGTCCGGCATCCCGTTCGGCCACGGCCTGGTCAAGAACGCCTACGTCGGGCGCACCTTCATCCAGCCGTCCCAGACGATCCGCCAGCTGGGCATCCGGCTCAAGCTCAACCCGCTGCGCGACAACGTGCGGGGCAAGCGTCTCGTCGTCGTCGACGACTCCATCGTGCGCGGAAACACCCAACGTGCGATCGTTCGTATGCTGCGAGAAGCTGGCGCAGTCGAAGTGCACGTCCGCATCTCGTCGCCGCCGGTCAAATGGCCCTGCTTCTACGGCATCGACTTCGCCACCCGGGCGGAGTTGCTCGCCAACGGGCTCGACCTCGAAGGGATCCGCCGGTCGATCGGCGCCGACTCGCTCGGCTACGTGTCGCTGCCCGGCCTGATCGCCGCGACCGAGCAGCCGGCCAACCGGCTGTGCAGCGCGTGCTTCGACGGTCAGTATCCGATTGAACTGCCGGCCGACAACGTGATCGGCAAGCACGTCCTGGAAGGTGTGGCGCGCGCCGCGGGGGCCGCTTCCACCACGACGGACGGCGGCGCGATCAGCGTCGCCGCCAGTCCGGGCGGCTCGGGCGCACTGCTGCGCCCGTGACCCGCCCACCCGTAGCACCATGCGGTGGTCGCCGCCAAGGCAATCAAAGGGGAGAAAGTGACGCACGTGGATGAGCGCGCCGACAAGGCCGGTGAGACCGGCCAGGGCAGCACCCCCGAGCGGCAGTTGTGGACCGCCGGTAACGGCAGGAGCCGCAGGCGCACCGTGACATATGCGGACGCGGGCGTGTCGATCCACGCCGGCGAGAAGGCCGTCGAGCTGCTCCGCACCAAGGTGCACCGCACGCACCGGCCCGAGGTCATGGGTGACATCGGCGGGTTCGCGGGGCTGTTCCGGCTCGACCTCAAGAAGTACAAGAGCCCGATCCTCGCCTCGTCGACCGACGGCGTCGGCACGAAGCTCGCCATCGCCCAGGCGATGGGCATCCACGACACGGTCGGCATCGACCTCGTCGCGATGGTCGTCGACGACCTGGTGGCCTGCGGCGCCGAGCCGCTGTTCCTGCTCGACTACATCGCCTGCGGCGAGGTCGTGCCGGACCGGGTCGCCGAGATCGGCGCGGGCATCGCGGACGGCTGCCGCTACGCGGGCTGCGCCCTGCTCGGCGGCGAGACGGCCGAGCACCCGGGCGTCATGCGCCCCGACGAGTACGACATCTCCGGCACGGGCGTCGGCGTCGTGGAAGAGGACAAGATCCTCGGCCGTGACCGGGTCGAGGTCGGCGACGTCGTCATCGCGCTGCGCTCCACCGGCCTGCACTCCAACGGCTACTCGCTGGTCCGGCACGTGCTGCTCGGCGCCGGCCGGATGCGGCTGGACAGCGTCATCGACGAGTTCGGCTCGCAGCGGACCCTCGGCGAGGAGCTGCTCACCCCGACCCGGATCTACGCCAAGGACTGCCTCGACCTCATCACCGAGAGCGAGGTCCACGCGTATGCCCACGTCACCGGCGGCGGCATCCCGGGCAACCTGGTCCGCGTCCTGCCGGAGAACGTGGACGCCGTCGTCGACCGCTCGACCTGGCGGCCGCAGCCCATCTTCGACCTCGTGCGCACCAAGGGGCGCATCGATGACATGGAGATGGAGAGCACCTTCAACATGGGCATCGGCATGCTGACCGTCGTCTCCGCCGAGGACGCCGACCGCACCCTGGCGTTCCTCGCCGGCCGCGGCCTGGACGCCTGGCAGGTCGGCGAGGTCATCGAGGGCACCGGCCAGGTGCAGATGGTCGGCTCGCACACGCGGGGCTGACCATCTGCTGTCGGAATAGGCGGGATCGGGGAAATCTCGCCTATTCCGGTCACCGGGGTCTTACCGCAACGGTGCAAGAGACCTAGGCTGAGGCGACACGTCCCTACACCCAAAAGGAGGACGGGGCGGTGTCGTGGAGCGGCATGCGGGGCATCTCGCAGATCCCAGGTTATGTCGTGATGCAGCCCACGACGTTGTGCAACCTTGATTGCACGTATTGCTACCTGCCGTTCCGGTCCCGCAACGACCGGATGAGCCCCTCGACCGCCAGTGCTGTGGCAGCGTCGGTCAACGGCTGGGCCGCCGGCAACGACCGCTTCTCCGTGGTCTGGCACGGCGGCGAGCCCCTGGCAGCGGGCCGAGCCGCCCTCCGGGAGCTGATGGCCCCCTTCGAGGGCGTCGAGCATCATGTGCAGACGAATGCCACGCTCATCGACGACGACTGGTGCGACTTCTTCACCGAGCACCGGATGCACATCAGTGTGAGCGTCGACGGGCCACCCGACCTGAATGATGAGCGGATCGACCGGGCGGGCTCCCCCGCGTACCAGCGGATCCACCGCGGCATCGAGACGCTGCGGCGCCACGAGATCCCCTTCTCGGCGCTGTGCGTCGTGACGGGTCCCGCGCCCGGCCTGGCCACGCGGCTCTACGACTACTTCCTCGGCCTCGGCTGTGACGTCCTCGGGATCAACATCGAGGAGCAGGAGGGCGTCAACGCGCGCGACAACGATTTCGGCGCCGGCGCGGTCCGCGCGTTCTGGGCCGAGCTCGTGGCGGCGTGGCGGCGCGACCCCCGCATCCACGTGCGGGAGATCGAGTGGACGCTGCGCTACGCGGGCGCGGTCCTGTCCGGCGGCGCCGACGGCATCCTGCCCGCCGCGCTCGACCCGATCCCGACGATCGCCGCCGACGGCCGGGTCTTCCTGCTCTCACCCGAGCTGGCGGGCTTCACCGACGCCCATTACGGCGACTTCTCGTCCGGCAGCGTCCTGGAGACGCCGCTGTCCGTCATCCTGGCCGACGCGGCGGGCTCGGCCGGATGGGTGCCGGAGTACCTGCGCGGTGTCGAGGCGTGCCGCTCGACCTGCCCGTACTTCGGCTTCTGCGGCGGCGCCCACGCGGCGAACCGCTACTTCGAGCACGGCAGGTTCGACGGTACGGAGACGAATCACTGCCGGAACAGCAAGATTTGCCTTCTGGAGGGAGTGCTGGACCATGCCGGAGCACGCTGACCCGGTCACCGAGCGCGTCCACGGAGCCGCTGACGGCCTTCGTGTGCTGCTCGACGAGGCCGCCGTGGCAAGGGCCGCCCGCTCAGAGGCGAGTGGTGAGGACGGCGCGAACGCCGTCTGCGCCTGGAACCACTTCGAGAACATCCCTACCTTCTACAACTGGAACAACCGTCCCCGTTGAGGGCTGCTGCCAGCAAGCGTCAGGTTTCGGGATCGGCCCCCTGTTTCGGGATCGGCCCCCTGTTTCGGGATCGGCCCCCTGTTTCGGGATCGGCCCCCTGTTTCGGGATCGGCCCCCTGTGGAGGTCAGGCCCTTTTGGAGGGTCGGTCCCCTTCGAGGGTCGGTCCCGGACCGTCCGGCTATGCCTGAACACCCGCGCGGCGAGCCGTCGAGAGAACGGCCACCGCGCGGGTGTCTCGGACATGACGCGGGCACGTGGGGTCGCCACGTGCCCGTCAGCCGGGTAGACCGATGATCAACGACTCCGTGAGCGCCAATCGCTGTCGCTGGAGGAGTCGTCGTAGTTACCGTCGTCCTCGTCGTCGGCCTCATCGTCGACTTGCTCGCCGGAACCGGCGTAGTCGTCGTAAGACTTCGGGCTGCCCGCGAGCTCGCGCTGCAACGCGTCGAGGTCGGTGTTTGGGGAGTGATACTTCAACTCCCTGGCCACCCTAGTCTGCTTGGCCTTCGCACGGCCGCGCCCCATGGCTCGACCCCCTCGCACAGAATTACGGGGCAGCCATTACCGGCAGGCCCCGACAACGTCAGGCATCTCTCGTGGCTCTTACGGTACATGTCGAGGGCACCTTTCGGCATCTCGCCCCTACCGACCAATTCGGTGGCGTTGCTTACCCGACCGGACCGGTCGGGTAAGCACCACCGTCGTACCGTGGTCGTCACGTCCTACAACAGGATCGTACGGAGCCTTCCGACATCGGCCATCCGCCGTTCGGCGAGTCGATCAGCCGCAACCGCCGGTGGGACCCGCTCGGCCTCTGCGAGCTGCAGAATCTCCCGCGTCGTGTGGAAGATCCGGGACGCCCGCTGCTGGGCCCGGGCGAAGTTGAAGCCCTCGATCTCGTCGGCCACCTGGATGACCCCGCCCGAGTTGACGACGTAGTCGGGTGCGTAGAGCACGTCGCGCTCGGCGAGCAGCTTCTCCACCCCCGGGTGAGCCAGCTGGTTGTTCGCCGAGCCGGCGACGATCTTGGCCTTCAGCACGGCCACGGTCTCGTCGCTGAGCGCACCGCCGAGCGCACACGGCGCGTACACGTCGAGATCGGCCATGACCAGAGCCTCGCTGCTGTCCACGAGGTCCACCTGGGGATAGGTGGCGCGGACCCACTCCACGGCGCGCTCGTCGACGTCGGTCGCGACGATCGACGCGCCGTCCTCGATCAGGTGCTCGGTGAGGTGCTTGCCGACCTTGCCGAGACCGGCGATGCCGACCCGCCGGCCGGCGAGCGTGGGGCTGCCCCAGCGGTGCTCAGCGGCGGCGCGCATGCCCTGGAAGACCCCGTAGGCGGTAAGGACCGACGAATCGCCCGCGCCGCCGTGCGACTCGGAGCGTCCCGTGACGAATTTGGTCTCCTTCGCCACGACGTCCATGTCCTGCACATATGTGCCCACGTCGCACGCGGTGAAGTAGCGGCCACCCAGCGACTGCACGAACCTGCCGTAGGCGCGCAGCAGCGCCTCGCTCTTGTCCTTTTCCGGGTCGCCCCAGATGACGGCCTTGCCGCCGCCGAGGTCCAGACCCGCGAGCGCGTTCTTGTACGCCATCCCGCGCGACAGCTCGAGCACGTCGTGCAGGGCGTCGTCCTCCGACGCGTACGGATAGAAACGGGTCCCGCCCAACGCCGGACCGAGCGCCGTCGAGTAGATGGCGATGATCGCGCGCAGGCCGGACGGCCGGTCGTGACAGAAGACGACCTGCTCGTGGCTGGTGGTGAAGACACCCATGGATGCTCCTGTGTCGGTGGGGGGCCCGATCCTCGTGAGACGGCGCCTGTATACCGACCCTAATACCGACAGACGACTGTTTCGTGCGACGATCGGGCCGTGCCGTCGCTCTTCGCGTCATACCTGCGGGTATACGAGCCGCTGGCCGCCTTCGACCGCGACCACCAGTTGTACTGGCGTCGCTACGTGAAGGAGGGCAGGGCTGTCGCGTTGTCCGACGGCCCCGGCCGGCAGCGGACCTCGGTCATCGAGGCGCTCGGCGCCGGCTGGACCCGGCTGCCCGACCTCCCCGACGAGGCCTATGTCCTGGAGGCCGACGACACTCTCCTCGTCTGCCCGTGGAACCTGCGCATCCGCGTCGCCGAGGCGGCTCTCACCGCGCGCGACGGCGTGCCGAGCGTGATCGCCGACGCCTTCGTCCCACCGGCCCTCGCCGGCCTCGCCCAGACGATCGTCGACGACTGGCGCAGCGGCGACAACGTCCTGGAGCGCGGCATGCCCCGCGTCCACGAGCAGGTCGCCACGTGGGGCGTGCCGTTGCGCTGGTTCGTCTTCGTCGACCTGGAGGAGCGGGAGCTGTCGCTGCGCCCCGGCCGCCGGGTCCTGCGCTACCGCACCGAGATCTCCAAGGCCCGCCGCCGCGCCCACCGCGCCTATGCCGTCCTGCGCCGCGCCATCGGCGACGCGCCCATCACGGTCGCGGTCGAGGAGACCGCACGCTGGCTGGAGGAGTTCCACTCCCGCTCGATCGTCGAGCTGGACTACGGCGGCCTGGTCAACCTCCTCCCCGACGAAACCCTCGTCGAGGACGACTCCCCCGGCCTGGTCTCGGCAGGCCTGTCCAGCGTGGCCCGCGGCGACGCCGACGAGGCCACCGAGGTCTACGAAAAGCTGGTCGAGCGCTGGCGCGCGGTCCAGCTCCTGGAGCGCTGCAACTAGCCAACCGTTTCCATGATCCGGAAGAGTTCTTGTCGCTCCAGCGGCAAGAAGTCTTCCGGATCACGGGGAACGCCTTGTTTGCGGCTGCCCGGAAACCACCCGGCGGACCACCCCGCGGCGGACCCTCGTCGGGCATTGGCTGGCGTGGATGTCCGAATTTCGGCGCCCCCGAACGGGTGTCACCCTTCGCAACCGAATCGCTCCGAAGGGGTGTCCGTTATGGGTTATTGGGAGGACTTTGTGGGCTACCGCTCACCCGGTCGGGTGAGCTAGATTCGTATCGGCTCACCCACAGAGCGTCACATCTGGCCCCGCTTTATCCCATTTCGTGTCATCAAAATGGGAAAATTCACTTATTCATCATCCGTCCATACAGGGACCTTCAGCCGTTCGGCCCATGTCGGACATCGGGGACTAGCCGGACCATAGGAAACGCGTCGGCCGGCGGGACCCCGTCCGACGTTCCTGGGTACCTGTGGAGGAGTGACCGATGCCATCTCGCACGCATGAGCCTGAGCCGTTGCTAACGCCGGCTGAGGTCGCGTCGATGTTCCGCGTCGACCCGAAAACCGTCACCCGATGGGCGAAGGCGGGCAAGCTGAGCGCTATCCGCACCCTCGGTGGGCACCGCCGCTATCGCGAATCCGAGGTGCGCGCCCTGCTCCAGGGACAGATCCCGCAGCAGCGCCAGGGCGACTGAGGCGCAACCCTACCTCGCACCCTCCTCCGGTGCCAAACACCACGCTTCCGCACATGACAACGCGCTCGGATCGTCACCCCCCGGTGATCCGAGCGCGTTGTTTTGTGCGGGGCCTGGCCGTTCAGACCAGCGTGATCCGCACCCCCACCGTGCCGTCCGCGCCCCGCCGGCGGACGCTCATCCAGACGAAGAGGCGGCCGCGCAGGCCGTACTTGCGCTTGATGAGCTCACGGGCGGTCTTCCCGCCCTCGGCGTCGAGGATCGTCGCGTGCCCCGGCACCGCGTCGCCGGTCGGCACGCCGCGGACCGTGCACGGCGCGACCGTCACCTTGCCGTCCCGGCGGATCCTCTTGACCTTGCCGGAGTCGCGGACGGTCCAGACCATCAGCGCCTCGCCCTCCGGCGCCACCCACACGGGCGTTGACACGGGGGTGCCGTCGCGGCGGAACGTCGTCACCGCGATGTACGCTTCGTCGCCCAACTGCTTCGCTGCGCTCGTCATAGGCGACACCGTACGAGGTCAGCGACCCCCAACGCGGAATCACACGCACGGGTGATGGGAAGCTAGTCTGATGGTCCCAGCCCGAACCCTTCGGAGATCGTGATGAAGCTGTCGATCCTGATGCCGGTCTACAACGAGGAAGTCCGCGTCGCCGACGCAGTCAAACAGGCGCTGGACGTGAACTACCCGACCGAGACCGAGCTGGTCATCGTCGACGACGGCAGCCGGGACCGCACCGCGGAGATCCTCAACGGGCTGCACGACGAGCGCGTCCGCGTCGTCCTGCACCCGAGGAACAAGGGCAAGGGCGCGGCGATCCGCACCGCGGTCGAGCACGCGACCGGTGACTACATGGTCATCCTCGACGCCGACCTCGAATACGACCCGCAGGACATCCCGAAGCTGCTCGAGCCGGTCCTCGACGGCCGCGCCACCGTGGTCTACGGCAATCGCACCTTCGGCAGCCACAGCAGCTTCTCCTTCTGGTACGTCATGGGCAACAAGGCCGTCACGACCGCCGCCAACATGCTGTACAACTGCTACCTCGGCGACCTCGAGACCTGCTTCAAACTCATGCCCGTCGAGCTCTACCGGTCACTGCAAATCAAGTCCGCCGGCTTCGGCATGGAGGCCGAGGTCACCGGCAAGCTCCTGCGCAACCGGCACCGCCCCTATGAGGTGCCGATCAGCTACCGCGCCCGCACCCGCGAAGAGGGCAAGAAGATCACCTGGAAAGACGGCGTCGAGGCGCTGTGGATCCTCTCCCGCGAACGCGTCCGTAAGCCGTCCCAAAAGCGCTGACCCGCATGGCTGAGCTCCTCACGATCGGCGAACTGTCGGCGCGCAGCGGGGTCGCCCCCTCCGCGCTGCGGTTCTACGAGAAGCTCGGCCTGATCGACTCCACCCGCACCGGCGGCAACCAGCGCCGCTACGAGCGCACCGTGCTGCGCCGGGTCTCGTTCATCAGGATCTCCGCGCAGGTCGGCATCCCCCTTGAGACGATCAAGGAGGCGCTCGCCTCACTGCCGGCCGGCCGCACTCCGACCCGCGCCGACTGGGCCCGCCTGTCCCGCAACTGGCGCGGCCACCTCGACGAGCAGATCGCCCTGCTCGAACGGCTCCGCGACACCCTGACCGGCTGCATCGGGTGCGGCTGCCTGTCGCTGCGCAGCTGCACCCTCGCCAACACCGCCGACAAGCTCGCCGCCCGCGGCCCCGGCCCGGTGATCCTCACGGCTTCGTCAGAATGATCTTCCCGAGGTGCTCGCTGGACTCCATCAGCCGGTGAGCGTCGGCAGCGTCCGGCAGCGGCACCCGGCTGTGCACGACCGGACCGATCAACCCCTCGTCGATGAGGGGCCAGACCTCCTCCCGTACACCTCGGACAATCGCCGCCTTCTGCGCCGCGGTCCTGGAGCGCAACGCCGTCGCGAACACGCTTCCCCGCTTCGCCAGCAGCGCCCCGAGGTCGAGCTCCGCTTTCCTGCCGCCCTGCATCCCGATCACAACCAGGCGGCCGCCCTCGTTGAGCGCCTTCACGTTGCCCTTGAGGTAGGCGCCGCCGATGATGTCGAGGATGACGTCGGCCTTCACGGTCTCGCTGAAGTCCTCGGCCGTGTAGTCGATCACCCGATCCGCGCCGAGTCTCGTCAGCGCCTCGTGCTTCGCCGCCCGCGCCGTCGTCACCACGTGCGCGCCGAGGGCCTTGCCCAGCTGCACCGCGAACGTGCCGATCCCGCTGCCGCCGCCGTGGACCAGCAGCGTCTCCCCCGGCTTGATCCCGGCCACCTCGACGACATTGGAGAAGACCGTCGCCGCCACCTCGGGCAGCGCGGCGGCGTCTTCGAGGCTGACGTTCTTCGGCACCGCCAGCAACTGCCCCACCGGAGCCACCGCCAGCTCGGCGTAGCCACCACCGGAGATCAGCGCGCACACCTCCTGGCCGACCTGCCAGTGGTGCGTCCTCGACTCGACGATCCGTCCGGACACCTCCATGCCCGGATACGGCGGCGCCCCCTCCGGCGGTGGATAGAGCCCCTGCCGCTGCAGAAGATCGGCCCGGTTGACGCCCGCCGCGTGCACCTCGATCAGCACCTCGTCGTGCCCGGGCACCGGATCGGGGACCTCCGTCCACCGCAGTACCTCAGGACCACCAGGCTGCTCGATCGTGATCGCGCGCATGCGTCCATCTTGCGCTACGGCGTGATCGCCGTTCGATCCTGCCTCTGCTCTGCCTGCCCCTCTGTCTGCCCCCACGGCCCCCACTGCCCCCACGGCCCGCGGTGCGGCCACCCTTGGCCCTGCTGCGCTGTGGGCTCCGTCGCCGGCGCTGTCGCCGGCGCTGTCGCCGGCGCTGTCGCCGGCGCTGTCGTCGGGTCCGGGGTCGGTTCCACCGTGGGCTCTGGCGTCTTTGCCGGCCCGGTCGTCGTCTGCGGCGTCGGTACCTGGGGCGCCTTCGCTTTCTCGACCCGCTTGACCTGTGCCTTGGCCGCCTGCTGCTGCGGTCTGGCCGGCGCCGCAAGCGACCTCGGCGGCGCACCCAGGTCAAGGACGGGCTGAGGCGCGGCCGGGACGCCGTACAAGTCGACCGGGTCCGGCACCGCCATGCCCACTGCTTTGTCCTGATGGGCTGCTGCCCGCGGCGCGGTGGTGCCCCCCTGCTGTGGCGGCTCCCACCCCGCCGCACCGATCACCACCCCCAGCGCCGCCACCCCGACCCCACCCGCGACCAACGCCATCAGTGGATGCCGGACGATCCGCCGGTGCCGGGTGACGTACGCGACCCGTGGATCGTTGAAGAAGAGATGCATACCGCTGGCCCCCGCCTGTCGTTTCCTGCTCTGAGTTTGCGCAGCTCCCGCTAATCAGATGCGACATTTGGGGCGGAGTGTCACGATGTCATCTGGTCGCGGTCGCCCAGTCCGCCACCGCCCCCGACACGTCCGGCGTCCCTCACACGGGTGACCAACACCGCCCCGGGGCGATCTGGCAGACTGTTCGACGTTCCACTGGAGGGCTCGCCTAGTGGCCGATGGCGCCGGTCTTGAAAACCGGTGAGGCGTTCCGCGTCTCCGTGGGTTCGAATCCCACGCCCTCCGCACAGCACCACCAAGAACGCCCGCTGAGCAGCGGAAACGATGCCCCGTGGCCGTTCTCATCTATCGGTCGGCAGTCTCGCTGGATCTCATCGAAACCTGCTGTGGCTCATGAGCTGTGCACGAGGCTCATCTTTATGAACATCGAGGCCAGGCCACCGGTCATCCGCTGGTCTGACTCCGACGGACTGGCGCCAGAGCCTTCCAGCAGAAATTCGGCCTAGCACACGGCATCCTCGCCATGCAGTAGGACTCTTTCGGGACTGATGCTGCCTGACCGCTACCCGTCCACAACGCGGGCTTTCGTCAGCCCAACGATCACACCTCATAGGGGATCACCAGTGCGGACGCGTACCCAGGGCCCGGCAGAGTCGTGGCAGCGTCCGGCTCGAGACGATTGGTGTAGGCACGCCCTTGCTGACGACAGCAGGGCGGGCATGACCGGTTCAGAAGACTATCGAGGTTCCCACGCCTGTTGATCGTTCCCGCAGTGAGTCATCGCCATCATCGCTGATCGCCTCACTGCCTGCCGCAACTGCCTGCCGCACCGGCCGGACTGTCTGGCTCTGCACGCCCGAGTTGACCGTCGGCCCGTCCACAGCCTTGGTCGCGGTACGCGATCCACGCGCTCGCCGTGGCATTCGCCACTGGCGGTGGTGGTCACCGCGACGGCCTGCGCGATGGTGGCCGAATTCCGTCCCCACACCGCGATCGCCGAATGGGTCACGGACCTCCCGCCGACACCGCGTCGATGCGAGCCGCTGTTGACGTTCCTAGACCCCAGTCTCCGGCTTCCCAATGTAAAACGGGCCTCTGAAGTCTCGGCCCTGGAAGAGCGCGCCATCGATCTTGGCATCGCCGGTCACAGTATTCGTTACATCGCCAGAGTGTCCATCGGCCTCTCTGACGTCGGACGCCCACCGATGGAGATCATTTCTGAAGTCAGCATCGACAGCGGCACGGTCGATGAACGCCTGGGCGATGAGGCGTATCTGCTCGTCGTCGCCTCGGTCAACTTGGATCGCCTCGAGAACGTTGCGCTCGTCCCCGCGATGAAACGCTCGACCTACCAGGCTCCGGAGAGCGATCCAAGCGTCCTTACCCGCTTCTGAAGCGCCGGCGGCCGATGCAGCCCCAAGGGCAGCTGACACCATAGCTATCGACAGAGGTTCCAACATCACTCCCTAGCGTCAGGCGACGATCCGCTCAGCTTGGACTTGTCCCCTTCGCGGAGCACAGCGATCGATTGGTCGGCAAATCACGGAGTTTCCGGCTGTTGATTCGATCAATACCTGAGAGTACCTTGCGACACAGGTCTAACTACGCCCGAGGGGGGACCCAATGAAGCTCAAGTTCCTTGGATCTAGTAGTAACGGCGGATCTTGTCCGACGTTGTACGAGACGGACACTGGCGACATCGTTGTCCAAGGTTACACGCTGACAGACGAAGAAGCACTGTCACAGCTCCGTGACGTCCTTCCAGGCGAGTCGTTCGTTGTGGTTCCGCGCTCGCTCATGGCAACCTTCGAAAACAACAAGGGCTAATGTGACTGAGCTAATCAATGACCCGGACGCGTTCCCGCGAATCTTCGCCAGCGTTCAGTCGTCGGCTTTTAAACTTGAGGTCAGAAGAGGTTACGGAGTCGCTTCGGAAGACGATGCCTTTCAAGCATTCCTGAAGGGTGATGATCCAGGTGTCGAATGGCACCAACCGTGGCTCGACCTCATGCGAGAAACGACTGGCAAGGGTATTTGCGTGGAACGCATCCGAGTCGTTGATGAGCCGCCGAGCGACTTTCTTCGGTTCGAAATATCGATGACGCCTTACAATGTCGAGGCCGGGGAAGACGTAAGGTACTTGAGTCGATCGGTAGCACAGGACATCGGCCTACCTTCAGTCGACTACTGGTTGTTCGACTCAAATCGGCTATACATCCTGCATTTTGCTGATGATGATCAGTTCCTTGGACTCGAAGAAATCACAGACGAAGCAGTCACGGCCACCTTTATTGAATATCGAGACCGGGCTTGGAAACACACAGCTCCTTTCCAGCAGTAGGTACAGGCAAACTGTGAGGTTCGCCCAGACGGCGTGGGTGGGCAGCGCGATAAGGTTGCGAGCAATCGAACCCAAAGATGCCCAGTATTACGCGAAGTTCAATGAGGATTCGATTGCATCACGCAACGTTTTCCGAATCGTTCCACCCATGTCCGATTCGGACTACGAAAATGAAGTCTGCAACCTAAGCAGGCGAGTAAGAGACGAAGAAGTCTTCGCGTTGGCCATTGAGCGTCTTTCGACGCCGGGTATGGTTGGTGCAATATCGGTGAAAAGCGCTGATGCGAGGTCCGGAAGCTTCGAACATGGGCTAGCAATCGAACCCAGCTACCAGCGGTCAGGCTACGGCAGCCAAGCGTCCGTGCTCCTTCTGCGATATATGTTCGGCGAAAGGCGCTACCACAAGAGTTCTGTTTCAATATACGGACACAACGAGCCGTCTCTTGCGATGCATCGCAAGCTCGGATATTCCATCGAAGGACGCCTCCGCGAACATGAGTTCTTCGGCGGAAGATATTGTGACGTGGTTCTAATGGGAATGCTGGCCAGTGAGTTCTTCGACAATTATTCAGCTATAGTCTTAAGTGCCCAAAATGACGGGTGACGAACGTCAAGCACTCGATGCTCGTATCGGTAATGAATTCTCAGGAGACGCTAGCACAGTAATTCAGACTGGGTTCCTTCAAGGCGATATAAATGTTAACGTCCCGATCCGCGAGGACTTGCCAACGCCACGCCAACTTCCACCAGCTACGGGGCATTTTGTCAACAGGGAAGTCGATCTCCGCCGGCTTGACGAGTTCCTCAAGAAACGTATGCAGGGGTCGGGCCCTGCGGCCGCTGTAATATCTGCAGTGTCCGGAGCGGCCGGCATCGGAAAAACGGCATTGGCGCTTCATTGGGCCCACCGCGTGCGTCATCAATTTCCGGATGGCGACTTGTTCGTAAATCTGCGTGGGTATGATGCGCTTGCTCCTGCACTGCCGAGCCAGGTGCTAGAGGACTTCCTGCGGGCGATGAACGTTCCCTCCACCAAAATGCCGCAGGACCTGGATTCGTTGTCTGCACTTTATCGCTCTTTGCTTGCACATCGAAGTCTCCTCATCGTATTAGACAACGCATCGACGCCCGAACAGGTCCGGCCATTATTGCCCGGCTCAGCTTTGTCTATGGTGGTAGTCACGAGCCGTAGCCGACTAACAGGGCTAGCTGTGCGAGAGGGGGCCGAACGGGTGGCTCTCAACACCCTTACACCTGAAGACTCTCTGGCCCTTCTGAAGGCGATTATCGGTAATGCCCGCGTCGAGGACGAAGTGGGAGCGGCAGAGGAGCTGGCGCAGTTCTGCTCGTTTCTACCTCTGGCGCTTCGGATCGTTTCGGACCGAGCCCTTCAACGGCCGGACGAATCTCTTCGAAGCTTGGTGGAAGAGCTCGCCACAGAAGAGCGGCTTCTAGATGCGTTCGTTGCGGACGACGACTTAAGCGAGGTACGGACGGTTCTGTCGTGGTCCTATAAATCTCTTCAATCGGATCTGGCTCTGAGTTTCAGAACTATAGGTCTGCATCCAGGACAGGAATTCGGCCCTCCGGCCATCGCGGCACTCCTGGACATTACCGAGCCCCGCGCCCGTCGGGTCCTCGACGTTCTCAACGGCATCCATATGGTAGAGCGAGTTGGCTCTGGGCGATACCGACTTCACGATCTTTTGCGGGCCTACGCTATTGAGCGTGGCGAGGCAGATTCCTCGACAGTTGAGCGAAACGAGGCAGTGCACCGTGTTTTGACCTGGTACCTCGCTAGAGCCCACAGTTCTCACCGGAGGATACTGCCCCAAGGACGGACAATTCAGATCGGATCTCTGGGCGAGAGATATCAAGGTGGCGGCTTTGTCGATATCGGTGAAGCATTAGACTGGTGTGATTTGGAGCGCCCAAATGTGCTCGAAAGCGTCTCCGTTGCAGAGAGATACGGCGAACTTGAATTAGCCTGGAAAATAGCGCTTTCATTCATGGGCTACCTTGAACGCCGATCTTACTGGTCGGATTGGATTTCTAGCCATGAAACGGCAATTCGCGCAGCGCATGCTTTAGGAGATCTGGCCACAGAGGCGTTCGCTCTAATGCTGCAAGGAGACGCGTTCTGGGATCGGCGCGAATATTCTGAGGCATTAGTACGCTACATGCGGTCGATTGACGTAAGTAGGCGGGCGCCCGACCGATGGGTCGAAGGCTTCGCCCTGCGCGGATGTGGATTGACACATCAGGAGCTAAAGAATTTCGGCAAAGCTATTGAGTTTTCAAAGGAAGCGCTTTCGACCTTCCGGGAGATTGGCGAAGTCCGAGGCGAGGGAATGGCGCTGCTTAGTTTGGGCGTCGCGCGACGAGGGTTGATGCAGCTTGATGGCGCAATTCGAGACCTCGACTCGGCAATAAGAATTTTTCTGACGCTAGAGAATATGTGGAGTGTTGCTTTAGCCAGATACCATGCCGCTATTACCTTTGCCCAGAAGGTGGAGCATCCTAGAGCGTTGGAAGAATTCTTCCAGGCCCTAGACAATTTTCGCGCCGCAGGTGACAGGAGGCATGAAGCCTGGGTTTTGCGTGAGATGGCCTTCAGCCTGACTGCCATGGGTTCTCTGGATGCTGCGAAGCGAGCACGGATGCATGCGCTTCAAATCCTAGCCGACCTCGGCGATCCCGACGCAGATGATCTTCGCAGATTGCTGCAGGAGTGATAAACGTCAGATTAATTGAATTTACAATTTTGCTACCCTTCCGCAAAACCCATTGATTGGCAAATATGGCTTCGTTCTGGACGGTTCGCAGGAGGCGTTCGTCCGACGGCGCGACTGAAGCATGTCATTGGGTCAGTTGAGCCGCAGCGACACGGCAGCATGCCGAAGGTGGTAGGCACCTTTGCCAATGGCGAACGCTGCTGCGATTCGGTCAGGACCATTGTGCGTGGTCGCGTTCTGCGGAGGACGATTCGGCAACGGTGGGCAGCCGGTCGTCTGAGCGCGGGGCTGGGTCGGGGCCGACGGCGTTCTGGCGGGCGGTCCTGATCGCGTTCGCGGCGCGGTGGAGGGTGGCGAACCCGTCCTCGTCGTGTTGAGGAGCAGGGCGGCGGGGCGGTGTTGGGTTCGGCGAGTCTGGTGGAGATGGCAGCGAGTTTCCTCCGTGCCAGTCCGGACCGGTCTGGGTCGCCACGCGGTGGGTTCGGCGGTGAAGGACCGGGTCCAGGGGCGGTGGCGATCGCTGCGGCGGTGGCCTGTGGGGCGTGCCATTCGCCGTTGGCGTCGAGAGTGTTCTCGTACAGAGGGTGTTGCAGCGGCGGTACACGATGACGGCGTCGACCGTGCGGTCAGCGTCGATGGAGTGGGTTCCGCGGTAGGAGTCGTCGTGGTTATCGCGGGCGGTCAGGCGGCCGGTCCTGGTGTTGGACCTGGCTCAGGTAGCAGTCGACGATGCCCAGGCGGCGTTCGACCATTCGGGTGGTCATGGTTTTGCCGGCGCCGGGCTGGCCCGCGACGAACACCACGACCGGCTCGGTTTGTGGGACGCCGTGCACCAGCTGCTCGGGGACGATCTCGTCGGTGACGATGCGGTGTGAGTCCGCGTCGCTGAGCAGGTAGCGGCGCGGGTCGATCGGGTGGGTCAACGTCGCGCCTCGCGGAGGCGGCGGATCAGGTCGCTGTATTCGGTGGTGACGCGCTTGACCGTCGCGTGGTCGGCGTCCCGCAGGGCGAGCCGGTCCTGGACGCAGCGGGCCCGCTCCGACCGGAGGCGCTCCGCCTCAGTGCCTTCGGCCTGGTTGGCGAGGGCGGTGTAGACGGCCATGGCCTCGGCGATCAGCTCCAGAGCGACCTCGTAGTCGACGGCTTCGCGCTGGTTCCATGTGAAGGGGTCGAGATCGCCGGTGATCGAAGGTCCGGACATGACGGCCTCCTGTCGACGGCCATCACTGTACCGAAGTGAGCGGCTCAGGCGGGGGCGAAGGACTGGCCGGTCAGGACCGGGACGGTGTGGGAGATGCCGGACTGGACGGCGAGGCGGACGTCGTCGGTGAAGCCGCGCTGGATGAGTTCCTGGCCGCTGACGCAGCGGCGTACGGCGGCGGAGACGTTGCGGACCGCGGCGAGGGCGGCGAGGCTGACGGCTGCTTCGACCGACAGGGGTACGCCCAGCATCGACAGGCCGTCCAGGACGGCGGCGGCGCCGAGGAGGTCCTCGACGCAGGGGCGGAGGGTGCCGTCGGGCCAGAGTTCGCCGGCGGCCACGACGCCGATGGGAGTGGTGGGGGTGCCGTGGCCGTGGGCGTGGAGCCAGCGGGCCACGGCGGGGGCGTTGCGGAGGCAGGCGGCGACGACCGGGACGCCGGTGGAGGCGGCGGCGGAGCAGATGGCGGCGCCGTTGGGTGAGGGCAGGACGAGTTCCGCGGCGAAGGGGGCGGCCTGCAGCGCGGCCGGCGACAGGGACCACGGCGAGGATTTCGAGACCTGCTGGCGGCCGACGGCGACCGCGGCGCCTATGCGGTCGGCGTACGCGCGGGCCTGGTCGCTCCACGGGAACGGGTGGACCCGCATACCGCGGCCGACGGCGATGTCGACCGCGGTGGAGAAGGACAGGACGTCGACGACGACCAGGACCGAGCAGACGCGTGACAGCTCAGCGGCGCCTGCCGGGCCCCAGTCGAAGCGGGCGCCCGAGCCGGGCTGGCTGAAGACGCCCTCGGCCATCGTCAGGCGTCAGGATCGCTGGGCGGCACGTCGTCCGGGTCGGAGGGGGCGGCGGCAGCGGGCGGAGCCGAAGACGGCGCGGTGGACGGCACCTCAGGCACCTCCGGCGCGTCGACCGCATCGAAGATCCCCGCAGCAGCCTCCGGAGCAGCCTCCGAAGACGATGCAGCAGACGAGGCAGCAGACGAGGCAGCAGGAGACGCAGCAGACGAGTCGGACGCGTACGCGGGAGCCTCCGTCGACACCTCGCCGAACAGCGACGGCAGCGTGCCCTTCCAGGCGGAGCGCATCTCGTCCAGCGAGATCGTGAACTGCCCGCGCACGTCCAGCGCCCGGCTGCGGCCGTCGACCGTGCCGATCGTGACGGCCGGCAGGCCGTGCTGGGCGCACAGCGCCGCGAACGCCTTCTCGTGGCCGCGTGGCACGGACACCAGCGCCCGGGCCGTCGACTCGGAGAAGAGCGCGACGAACGGGTTCAGCCCCTCGGGCAGCGTGATGTTGGCGCCGTGGTCGTACCGCAGCGTCGTCTCGACAAGAGCCTGCGCGAGGCCGCCGTCGGAGAGGTCGTGCGCGGAGGACAGGTGGCCGCGCTCGCCCGCCTCGGTGAGGACGGAGGCGAGGATGCGCTCCCGGACCAGGTTGACCCGCGGCGGCTGACCGCCGAGGTGGTTGTGGGTCACCCAGGCCCACTCGGAGCCGGACAGCTCCTCCTGCGTCTCGCCGAGCAGCATGATCACGTCGCTGTCGCCGCCGAAGCCCATCGGGACGCGGGAGCCGACGTTGGAGATGACGCCGAGGACGCCGACGACCGGGGTGGGGTGGATGGCCTGCGAGCCGGTGGAGTTGTAGAAGCTGACGTTGCCGCCGGTGACGGGGATGCCGAGCTCCTGGCAGCCGTCGGCGAGGCCGCGGACCGCTTCCGCGAACTGCCACATGACCTGCGGGTCCTCCGGCGAGCCGAAGTTGAGGCAGTTGGTGACGGCGAGCGGGGTGGCGCCGGAGGCGGCCACGTTGCGGTAGGACTCGGCGAGGGCGAGCTTCGCGCCGTTGTACGGGTCGAGCCGCGCGAAGCGGGCGTTGCCGTCGGTGGAGATCGCGATGCCGAGGCCGGTCTGCTCGTCGATGCGGATGACGCCCGAGTTCTCCGGCTGCGCCAGGATCGTGTTGCCCTGCACGTAGCGGTCGTACTGCTCGGTCACCCAGCTCTTGTCGCACAGGTTGGGGCTGGCGGCCAGGCGCAGCAGCGTCTCGCGCAGCTCCACGCCGGTGCGCGGCCGGGGCAGCGTCTCGGCGCGGTCGGCCTGCAGCAGGATCAGGTCGGCGGGCTCGCGCATCGGCCGGGCGTAGACCGGGCCGTCGTCGACGAGGGAGCCGGGCGGGACGTCGACGACGACCTCGCCGTGCCAGCTGATGATCAGGCGGCCGCCGTCGGTGACCTGGCCGATCGCGGTGGCGATGACGCCCCAGCGCTCGGCGACGCGCAGCACCTCGTCGAGCTTCGCGGGCTCGACGATGAGGAGCATCCGCTCCTGCGACTCGCTGGCGAGGACCTCCTGCGGGTCCATCGACGCTTCCCGCAGCGGCACCAGGTTGAGGTTGACGTCCATGCCGGTGCCGGCCGACGCACTGGTCTCGGTCAGCGCGCAGGTCAGGCCCGCCCCGCCGAGGTCCTGCACACCGACGATGAGCTCCCGCTCGTACAACTCGAGGCAGCTCTCGATGAGCAGCTTCTCGATGAACGGGTCACCCACCTGCACCGACGGGCGGCGGGCCGGGCCGTCGGCGTCGAAGGTCGCGCTGGCCAGGACGGACACGCCGCCGATGCCGTCGCGGCCGGTCTTGGCGCCGAGCAGGACGACCACGTTGCCGGGGCCGTGCGCTTCCTTGTTCTGCAGGCGGTTGACCGGCAGCACGCCGACGCACAGCGCGTTGACCAGCGGGTTGCCCTGGTAGCACGGGTCGAAGACGACCTCGCCGCCGATGTTGGGCAGGCCGAGGCAGTTGCCGTAGCCGCCGACGCCGGCGACGACGCCGGGCAGGACGCGCTTGGTGTCCTCGTGGTCGGCGGCGCCGAAGCGCAGCGGGTCCATCACGGCGACCGGGCGGGCGCCCATGGCGAGGATGTCGCGGACGATGCCGCCGACGCCGGTCGCCGCGCCCTGGTACGGCTCGACGAAGCTGGGGTGGTTGTGCGACTCGACCTTGAACGTGACCGCGATCTCGTCGGAGATCTTGATGACCCCGGCGTTTTCCCCGATCCCCGCCAGCATCAGGTCGGAGGGCGGGGCCTTCTCGCTGAACTGCCTCAGGTGGACCTTGCTGCTCTTGTACGAGCAGTGCTCGCTCCACATGATCGAGTACATGGCGAGTTCCGAGCTCGTCGGCCGGCGGCCCAGGATCTGCTTGATCCGCTCGTACTCGTCCTCGCGGAGACCGAGCTCCTCGTAGGGCTGCTCTTCGTCCGGGGTGTCGGTGGCGTTCGGGACGGTGTCGAAACCCGTTGTGGCGGTCATACACGAGCTCCCAGGTGTGCGAGCACGGACGTGAAGATGCCCAGCCCGTCGATCGACGGGCCGGTCAGCACCTCGACGGCGTGCTCCGGGTGGGGCATGATCCCGACGACGTTGCCGGCAGCGTTGGTGATCGCGGCGATGTCGTGCAGCGAGCCGTTGGGGTTGCCGCGGACGTACCGCGCGACGACCCGCCCCTCGCCTTCGAGCTCGTCGAGCGTGCGCTCGTCGGCCATGTAGCAGCCTTCGCCGTTCTTGACCGGGATGACGATCTCCTGGCCCTGCTGGAACCCGCCCGTCCACGCGGTCGCGGTGCTCTCCACGCGCAGCGCCTGGTCACGGTTGCGGAAATGCAGGTGCTGGTTGCGGGTCAGCGCGCCCGGCAGCAGGTGCGCCTCGCACAGCACCTGGAAGCCGTTGCAGATGCCCAGCACGGGCAGGCCGTCGCCGGCCGCCTTGATGATCGACTCCATCACCGCGGAGAACCGGGCGATGGCACCGGCCCGCAGGTAGTCGCCGTAGGAGAAGCCACCCGGCAGGATGACGGCGTCCACCCCATACAGCTCGGCGTCGGCGTGCCAGAGCGAGATCGGCGCCGCACCGGTCAGGTGCACGGCGCGTGCGGCGTCGCGGTCGTCGAGCGAACCGGGGAACGTGACGACGCCGATGCGGGCGGTCACTGCTCCGCCTTGTCGACCAGGCCTTCGGCCGGCGTCTCCTCGACCCGCAGGGTGAAGTCTTCGATCACCGGGTTGGCGAGGAGCTTGTCGGCGATCTCGCGGGCACGGTCGAGGTCGGCGGCGCCTTCGAACTCGATCTCGATCCGCTTGCCGATGCGCACGGATGCCACGTCGGCGACGCCGAGACGTGGCAGCGCGTTCGCGACCGCCTGACCCTGGGGGTCCAGGATCTCCGGTTTGAGCATGACGTCCACCACGACGCGGGCCACGGGGCACTCCTGACAGTTGAGTCGGGCGCTCGAGGGCGAGCGACACGAGCCTACCGGGCGGGGCTCCACCGCAGATCACCGGCCGTGTCACGGTTCGGTGGATCACGCGGCGAGGCCCGAAACATCGCCCGACACGCATCTTAGCGGCCCGCTCCGGCGCCAAGATCCAGCGCTCACAGGATGGGCGGTGGCACGTAACTCCCTGCGTCGGGGTGCTTCGCGATCACCGCTGTCACAGCTTCCGCAATGGCGCTGACCTGCGCGGACGCCGCCCCGACGAACTGCCGCGGGTCCGCGACCAGGGCGTCGATCTCGGCCTGGGTCAGCCGCAGCCGCTCGTCGCCGGCCAGCCGCCGCAGCAGGTCGTTGTCCTGGATGCCCTTTTCGCGCATGGCGAGCGCCACGGAGACGGCGTGCTCCTTGATCGCTTCGTGAGCATCCTCACGGCCCACGCCTTTGCCGACGGCGGCGACCAGGACCCGCGTCGTGGCCAGGAACGGCAGGTAGCGGTCCAGCTCACGGGCGACGACCGCCGGATACGCCCCGAACTCGTCCAGCACGGTCAGGAACGTGGCGAACAGCCCGTCGACGGCGAAGAACGCGTCCGGCAGCGCCACCCGGCGGACGACCGAGCACGACACGTCGCCCTCGTTCCACTGGTCGCCGGCCAGCTCGCCGATCATCGACAGGTAGCCCCTGGTGATCACGGCGAGCCCGTTGACCCGCTCGCAGGAGCGCGTGTTCATCTTGTGCGGCATCGCCGACGAGCCGACCTGGCCCTTCTTGAAGCCTTCGGTCGCCAGCTCGTAGCCGGCCATCAGCCGGATCGTGGTGGCCAGGCTCGACGGTCCCGCGACCGCCTGCGCCAGGGCCGAGACCACGTCGAAGTCCAGGGAGCGCGGGTACACCTGGCCGACGCTGGTCAGCACGGTGCCGAAGCCGAGGTGCTCCGCGACCCGCCGCTCCAGCTCCGCGGCCTTGTCAGCGTCGCCGCCGAGCAGGTCCAGCTGGTCCGCGGCCGTGCCGACCGGCCCCTTGATCCCGCGCAGCGGGTAGCGCTCCAGCAGGTTCTCGATCCGCTGGTACGCGATGAGCAGCTCCTCCGCAGCGCTCGCGAACCGCTTGCCGAGGGTGGTCGCCTGCGCCGCGACGTTGTGCGACCGGCCGACCATGACCAGGTCGTCGTACTGCCTGGCGCGCGCCGCGAGCCTGGCGAGCGCCGCCACCATCCGGTCCCGGATCAGCTCCAGGGACCTTCTGACCTGCAGCTGCTCGACGTTCTCCGTCAGGTCCCGCGACGTCATGCCCTTGTGGATGTGCTCGTGCCCGGCGAGCGCGGAGAACTCCTCGATCCGCGCCTTCACGTCGTGCCGGGTGGCCCGCTCCCGCTCCGCGATGCTGTGCAGGTCGACGTCGTCGAGCACCCGCCGGTAGTCCTCGACCACCCCGTCCGGCACCGCGACCCCGAGGTCCCGCTGCGCGGTGAGCACGGCGAGCCACAGCCGCCGCTCCAACCGCACCTTCTCCTCGGGCGACCAGATCGCCACCAGCTCAGGCGACGCGTACCGACCAGCAAGCACATTAGGAATCACGTGCCCTATTCTCTCCCGCGCCGCCGGCGCGGGGGCGGGGGGTTCCCAGCCCGCTCTCAGGCCGCCAGGTCGAGCTCGATCGACGGCCTGGTGCGCATCGACCGCAGGAACGGGTCGTCACCGGGCTCCTGCGTATTACCTTGCAGGGTGTGCAAGTTGGTCAGGTGCGGGGCGGGTGGTCGCGTTCGGGGAGGCCGACGCGCAGCGCGACGCGGTCCAGGTAGAAGACCTGGGCGGCGGCGACGCCCAGGAAGAGCAGCAGGAGCAGCCACACCGGCATCAGCTGGGCGTAGGGCAGGTCCGTGCTCGCGGTGCGGCGCATGAACGTCTCCTGCAGGAGCAGGTTCTGCGCGGTCACGTGGTCGCCGGCGGCGGTGATCAGGGGCCAGATCAGGTCCTGGACCTGGACGAGCCAGGTCGCCACGTAGGCCAGGCCGAGCATCGGCAGTGCCGGCAGGAGGACGCCGGTCCACGGGGCGGGGCGGCCTTCCTGGAGGAGGACCTCGCGGCGCTGGGCCTGGCCGCGGAAGAGCAGCGCCAGGATGAACAGGGCCGGGATCGCGACCCGGGACGGCGGGATCAGGCCGAGGAACGAGTTGAGCCGGTCTGCGGTGGCGCCCGCGGCGTAGTTGCGCAGGGCGAGGGGGGCGGAGCCGACGAAGAGGAAGAGGCCGAACGGCACCAGCAGCCACTCGCTGTGCCGGCCGAGGGGGCGCAGGCCGCTGATCCCGAAGGCGGCGAGGGCGGCGACGGTGACGGCGATCAGGGTGGAGACGACCGGCGGCAGCCAGGTGTTGACGAACGTGGACGGGGCGCCCGCACGGCCGGTGCTGGTGATCTCCGACAGCCACGGCGACAGGCCGGACCAGACGGTGCCGAGCGTGGCGAGCAGGAGGACCCCGCCGACGACCCAGGCGACGACCGGCTGGGTCTTCGTGACGGCGGCGAGCGGGGCGTCCACCTCGAGGCGGGTGCGGGGCAGGATCACCAGGAGCGTCGCGACCAGGCCGAGCAGGATCAGCGGCACGAGGAGGGTCACCGAGGTGGCCGCGCCGGTGCCGAAGCTCATCGTGCGGAAGGAGACCTCGTACATGAGGCGGGCCGGGGTGAGGTCGGCGCGGGAGCCGAAGCCGCCGAGGAACGCGAACGTGAAGTCCTGCAGGGCGACCGCGACGACGGTGAGCACGGCCAGGCCGCCGACGACGAGGGCGGCGGGGATGGGGCTGCGGGCCGAGTCCAGGGTGCGGCGGCGCAGCGTGGCCAGGTAGGCGGTGGTCGCGAGCGCCACCACCAGGCCGAAGGTGCCCAGCCAGTACGACGCCCGGGTCGACGTCGAGTCGCGCAGGGCGACCGCGATGGCGACGGGCGCGTAGGCGGCGATCGGCAGCGCCAGGATGATCCGGGTGACCCATCTCGCCCTGGTACCGCCGGCGTTCGCGGCCCATGCGAGGGCCGGCGCCAGGACCAGTACCAGCAGAATCGGCACAACGGCGAGGCTGAGAGCGAACCAGTGGGCGTCGGCGAGGCGGCCCTGCGCGTAGGCGTCGTCGTAGTTGTCCCAGCCGGCGGCCGCGCCGCCCTCGGACAGGCGCAGCCCGTTGAACTCGCGGAAGCTGGAGCGCACGGTCCAGTACAGCGGCTCGACGTAGGACGTGAGCAGCAGCACGAGCGCGGGCAGGGTGAGGATCAGGCCGACGGCGACCTGCCAGCCGGGTCGGGGCGTCGGCGGCCGGAGCATCGTCGGCTGGATCGTCATGGCGTCAACGATATGGGTGAATCCACGGCCGCGCTCACCTCGAAAGGATCGCGGTCACCCCTTGACCACCCGCGGCGCAGATGGAGATGAGGCCACGGCCGGAGCCGCGCCCGGCGAGCAGCTTGGCCAGGGTCGCGACGATCCGGCCGCCGGTCGCGGCGAAGGGGTGGCCGGCCGCGAGGGACGAGCCGTTGACGTTGAGCCGGGAGCGGTCGATCGCGCCGAGAGGCTCGTCGAGGCCGAGGCGCTCCTTGCAGAACGCGGGGTCCTCCCAGGCCTTCAGCGTGGCGAGGACCTGCGAGGCGAAGGCCTCGTGGATCTCGTAGAAGTCGAAGTCCTGCAGCTTCAGCCCGGCGCGGGCGAGCATCCGGGGCACCGCATAGGTCGGCGCCATGAGCAGGCCGTCGCCGCCGTGGACGAAGTCGACCGCCGCCGTCTCCGCGGTGTCGAAATAGGCGAGGACGGGCAGGTTGCGCGCCGCGGCCCAGGACTCGCTCGCCAGCAGTACCACAGCGGCGCCATCGGTCAAGGGTGAGGAGTTGCCGGCCGTCATCGTCGCCGACGCTCCACGGCCGAAGACGGGCTTCAGGGTGCCGAGCCGCTCCAGCGACGTGTCGGGCCGCAGGTTCTGGTCGCGTTGGAGGCCGAGGTACGGCGTGATCAGGTCGTCGAAGAAACCGCGCTCGTAGGCGGCGGCCAACTGCAGGTGCGAGGCGAGCGCCAGCTCGTCCTGCGCCGCGCGGGTGATCCCGAACTCCAGCGCGGTCAGCGCCGCCGAGTCGCCCATCGACAGCCCGGTCCGGGGCTCGGAGTTGCGCGGGATGTCCGGTTTGAGCTGGGTGGGGCGGAGCTTGCTGACGGCGCGGAGCCTGGCGCCGAGCGAGCGGGCCCGGTTGAGCTCCATGAACACCCGCCGCATGTCCTCGTTGACGCCGAGGGGCGCGTCGGAGGTGGTGTCGACGCCGCCGGCGATGCCGGACCCGATCTGGCCGAGGGCGATCTTGTTGGCGACGAGGATCGCCGCCTCGAGACCGGTTCCGCAGGCCTGCTGGACGTCATACGCGGGAGTCCGTGGGTCGAGGCGGGAGCCGAGCACGGATTCACGCGTCAGGTTGAAATCGCGGCTGTGTTTGAGCACCGCACCCGCCGCGACCTCGCCGAGTCGCTCCCCGGCCAGGCCGAACCGCGCCACCAGTCCATCTATAGCGGCAGTCAGCATGTCCTGGTTTGATGCAATGGCGTAGGCACTGCCCGAGCGTGCGAAGGGGATGCGATTACCGCCGACGATCGCCACTCGTTCCGTGGTCATTTCGGGGGCCATCGCAGTCTCCTTCAGTGCGGCAGGGCAGCCTGGCGCTATCCTACTCGCGAGTAGGTTAGCGCGTTTGTTGTGACTGGGGAGGCACTGCAATGACCGATCGCTACGCCAACTTCGCCCACTCGGGCGCCGGGAAGTTCTTCATCAGACGGCTCGGCCTGCCCGACCCGCCGAAACTGCGGCGGCACGATCCGGATGCACCACTCATCGACGGACAGGTCGTCGTCAGCGGCGGCGGCCGCCTGGTCGAGCCGGTCCGCAAGCTCCTGGAGAAGCTCGGCGCACCACTGGAGGGACCCACCGCGGCGCTCGTGTTCGACGCCACCGCCATCGTCGGCACGGACGGCCTGCGCACCCTGTACGACTTCTTCCATCCGCTCATCCGCACCCTGCGCGGAAGCGGCCGGGTGATCGTCCTGGGCAGCCAGCCCGAGCTGTGCGCGGACGCGCGCGAGGCCACCGCCCAGCGGGCCCTGGAGGGCTTCGTCCGGTCCGTCGGCAAGGAGATCGGCCGCGGCGGCACCGCACAGCTGGTCTATGTCGCGCCCGGCGCCGAGGAGGCGATCGAGTCGACGCTGCGCTTCCTGCTCTCCGGGCGGTCGGCGTACGTGTCGGGCCAGATCATCCGGGTCGGGCCGGCCGCGATCGACGTGCCCGAGGACTGGGACCAGCCGCTCGTCGGCAAGACCGCCATCGTGACCGGCGCCGCCAGGGGCATCGGCGCCGCGATCGCCGCGGTGCTCACCCGCGACGGCGCGCACGTGGTCTGCCTCGACGTGCCCGCCGCCGGCGAGGATCTGAGCAGGGTCGCCAACGAGCTCAAGGGCACCGCCCTGCAGCTCGACCTGACCGCGGACGACGCGCCGCGCCGCCTCGCGGACTTCATCGCGACCCGGCACGTGCATGCCGACATCTTCGTGCACAACGCCGGGATCACCCGCGACAAGACGCTCGGCAAGATGGACGCCGGCCAGTGGCAGTCGGTGCTCGACGTCAACCTCGGCAGCCAGGAGCGGATCAACGAGGTGCTGCTCGCCGAGAACCTGCTCGGCGGCAACGGCCGGATCGTCGCGGTCTCCTCCGTGTCCGGCATCGCCGGCAACCGCGGGCAGACCAACTACGCCACGTCGAAGGCGGGCGTCATCGGGCTCGTCCAGGCGCACGCCCCGGCGCTCGCCGCAGCCGGCCTGACCCTCAACGCGGTCGCGCCCGGCTTCATCGAGACGAAGATGACCGCCACCATGCCCATGTTCATCCGTGAGGCGGGCCGCCGCATGAACAGCATGTCGCAGGGCGGGCTGCCGATCGACGTCGCCGAGACGATCGCGTGGCTGGCGCACCCCGCCTCGGGTGGGGTCACCGGCAACGTCGTGCGGGTCTGCGGACAGAGCCTGCTCGGTGCCTGACCTGGAGCGGATGCCCCGCCTGGGGCCCTTGTACCGGGCCGCGGCGCTGCGGCGCGGGGTCGCGGCGGACCCCGCGCTGCCGACGGGTGCGCTCACGGTCGGCGGGGTCACCGTCGACCGTGCCCACCTGGCCGGATACAACCGGGTCTGCGGCTTCCGGCTGCGCGACGAGCTGCCCGCCACCTATCTGCACGTCGTGGCGTTTCCCCTGGCCATGGCGCTGATGACGGGTCGGGACTTCCCGTTCCCGCTGCTCGGGCTGATCCACGTGCGAAACCGTGCCGAGGTCCACGGTCCTCTGCCGTCCTCTGCCGCCTTCGAGGTGTCGGTACGAGCTGACGCCCTGCGCCCTCACGACAAGGGCACGCAGCTGGACATCGTCGCGACAGCCATGATCGACGGCGCGCTCGTGTGGTCGTCCACGTCGACGTATCTGCGGCGCACCGTCCGCTCCTCCTCGCCGGGTGTCCCGTCCGCCGCGCCTTCGCAGCATGCTGTGTGGCGGGTGCCGCGGCGGGTCGGCGGTGACTACGCGGCCGTGTCCGGGGACCGGAACCCGATCCACACGTCACGGGTCCTGGCGAAGGTGTTCGGGTTCCCGCGCACGATCGCGCACGGCATGTGGACGAAGGCCCGCTGCCTCGCCGCGCTGGAGGGGCGGCTGCCCGGCACGTACACCGTCGACGCGGCCTTCAAGCTGCCGATCCTGCTGCCCGCCACGGTCGGCTTCAGCGCGGTCGCGCAGGGTAGCGGGTGGGATTTCGGGGTGCATGATGGGCGTTCCGGCAGACCACATCTGACCGGGACCGTCAGGTAACCTGCTCAGCGCCAAAACCATCGTTTCGGGGGGCCAGACCGTGCAGACCGCCACCTCGCACAGCGTGACCGGCCCTGCCGCGGAGCCGTCGGTCACCCGCCGGTGGCGCGTGCTGACCTCGGGCTGGCTGCCGCCCGCGCTGCTGTGGGTCGCGACCACCGCCGCCCTGTGGTTCTTCGAGGTCCCGCCCGCCACGACGGTCGTGTTCACGCTGTATCTGGCGGCCGGCGTCGCGCTGCCGGGCACGCTGTGGTGGCGGTTCCTCAGCCGCGGCGGCGGGTTCTTCGTCGCCGACGTCGCGGCCGGGCTCGCCCTCGGCTACATCGGTGAGGTCTTCGTCTACATCGGCGCCCGCTTCCTCGGGCTGCCGCTGCTGGTCCTGGCCTGGCCGATCGGCACCGTCGCGGTGTTCCTGCTGGTGCCGTCGCTGCGCCGGTTCTGGCGCAGCGCCGCCGACGCGCCCGTCCCGCCGCTGCTGTGGCGCTGGATGCTGACGCTGATCGCCGGCATGACGCTGCTGTGGAGCTTCAAGTTCTACCGGCTGTATGGGTTGCGGTATCCGTACAACTCGACGCCGGACACCGACTCGACCTTCCACCTCGCGCTGGTCGGCGAGGCGAAGCACCACATGCCGATGATGGTCCCGTGGATCACCGACGAGCCGCTCTGGTATCACTGGTTCGTCTATCCCGAGATGGCCGCCACCAGCTGGGTGACCGGGATCGAGCCACAGGTCCTGCTGCTGCGCCTGTCGGTGCTGCCGATGCTGATGGCCTTCGCCGTGCTCGTCGCCGTGCTGGCCCGCAAGGTCACCGGCGGCTGGTGGAGCGGCGTCGCGGCGAGCGTGCTGACCCTGTTCGTGTTGTCGCCCAACCCGTATCAGTGGGTGACCTGGGAGTTCTACACGAACCTCGCGTTCAGCACCCTGGAGGACGGCTCGTCGCTGCGGCTCACCGTGTGGAGCGGCCCGACGCAGACCTTCGGCGCGCTGCTCATGGTGCCGCTGACGATCGTGCTCGTCGACCGTCTGCGGGAGTGGCGCGACCTGCGCGGCTGGGTCTTCTTCACGGTCCTGCTGGCCGGCCTCATGGGCGCCAAGGCCACCTATCTGCCGCTGCTGCTGTGCGGCCTGCTGCTGGTCGTCGGCGTCGAGCTGGTCTTCCACCGCACCCTGCACCGCGGCGCGCTGATCGGGCTCGGCATCACGTTCGGCGCCCTGGTCTTCTCGCAGATCGTGCTCTTCGGCGGCACCAGCCAGGGCACCGAGCTCAAGCCGTTCTTCACGCTCGTCACCGGCGCGCTCGGCACCAGCACCGGCTATGCCACGGGCGAGGTCGCCGGCCGCATGGCGGTCCTGGCGGTGCTGCTGTTCTTCTGCTGGGTGTGCATCTGGGCGGGGCTCGCCGGGCTGCTGCGCCGCCGCCTGCCGGAGCCCGGCGTCGTCACCATGATCGGCATCGGGGTCGCCGGCGCCGGCGCGACGATCCTGACCGGCCAGTCCGGTGACAGCCAGCGGTTCTTCATCGAGGCCGCCCGGCCCTATCTCGCGGTCGCCGCGATCGTCGGTCTCTATTCGCTGCTGCCCGCGGGCCGGCTGACCGCCCGCCGGGCGTGGGCCCTCGCCGGGTTCGTCGTGCTCGGCATGGCGGTCACCCAGGCGATCCAGATCACCGGCCGCGGCGACGTGCCCAACATCGCCAACACCGGCTCCTATGCGGCGCTGACCCGCGACATCGTCCTGCCCTACGCGGCGCTCGCCGTCGTCGCCGCCCTGGTCGCCGCCGGGCTGCTGCTGGCCCGCCGCCGGATCCCGGCCGTCCGGGGGATGGTCGTCGCCCTGGTCGTGGCACTCCTCGCGGGGTATGGGATCAACACCAGCTTCCAGAACTACTACAGGATCCTGTGGGACTCGACACACGTCGGCTGGAAGAACGTCGTCAAGGGCGAGCAGATCGTCTCCGACGGCGTCCTGGAGGCCGGCCGCTGGCTGCGCGACCACTCCGACCCCGACGACCTCGTCGCCACCAACGCGCACTGCCAGCGGTGGAACAAGGACTGCACGGATCTTCACTTCTCGATGACCGCCTACAGCGAACGCCGCATGCTGGTGGAGGGCTGGGGCTTCACCACGACCGCGCACGTCGAGGCCGCGAGGCTCAAGACCTGGGTCGGCTACGTGCCCTACTGGCGCCCCGAGATCCTCGCCGACAATGACGCAGCGTTCAGCAACCCGTCACCCCAAACGGTAGGACTGTTGCGCGACCGCTACGGGGTACGCTGGCTGTTCGTTGACGAAAGCCAGAACAATGTTTCGCCACAGTTGTCGGCCTTCGCTACCGAACGTTATCGGTCGGGGGTCGCTGTGGTGTATGAACTGCCGTCGGCATGACCCACACCGTTAGGTAGGCTCCAGCAGTGACCCCCACGAACCAACTCGCAGTTCCATTCAACAGGGCCTATCTGACCGGTGACGAGACCGGCTACATGCAGCAGGCGATGACGAGTGGACCGCTCACCGGGGACGGGCCCTTCACCAAGCGTGCGAGCGCGCTGCTCACGGAGATCCTGGGCGCGAGGCACACGCTGCTGACCACCTCCTGCACGCACGCGCTGGACATGACCGCGCTGCTGCTGGACCTCGAGCCGGGCGACGAGGTCATCGTCCCCTCGTTCACGTTCTGCTCCACCGCCAACGCCTACGCGCTGCGCGGTGCCGTGCCGGTCTTCGTCGACTGCCGCCCCGACACGCTCAACCTCGACGAGCGCCAGGTCGAGGCCGCCGTCACCGCCCGCACCAAGGCCATCGTCGTCGTGCACTACGCCGGCGTCGCCGTCGAGATGGACACGATCGAGGCGGTCGCCCGCAAGCACGGCCTCGTCGTCATCGAGGACAACGCCCACGGCATCGGGGGCACCTACCGCGGCCGCAAGCTCGGCTCCATCGGCGCGATGGCCACCCAGAGCTTCCACGAGACGAAGAACGTCCAGTGCGGCGAGGGCGGCGCCCTCATCTTCAACGACGACACCTACTACGAGCGCGCCGAGATCATCCGCGAGAAGGGCACCAACCGCGGCCAGTTCTTCCGCGGCATGGTCGACAAGTACCGCTGGATCGACATCGGCTCCTCCTACCTCCCGTCGGACCTGCTCGCCGCGTTCCTCACCGCGCAGCTGGAGCACTTCACCGACATCCAGCGCCGCCGCGCCCACATCTGGGACAGCTATCACCAGCGCCTCGCCACGTGGGCCGTCGAGCACGGCGTCACGCAGCCGACCGTCCCCGACGACCGCGAGCAGCCCGCGCACCTCTATTACCTGCTCCTGCCCGACCTCGACAGCCGGCAGCGCATGCTGAAGCACCTCCTCGGCCACGGCGTCCTGGGCACCTTCCACTACCAGCCCCTGCACGTCGCCCCAGCCGGCGTCAAGTTCGGCCGCACGGGCCCCGACGGCTGCCCCGTCACGGAGGACGTCGCCGACCGGCTGCTGCGCCTTCCGCTGTACGGCGCCATGACCGAAGCCGACATCGACCTCGTCATCACCGCCGTCGAGTCGTTCCACCCCCGCGGATGACCGCCGCGCCTTCCGCAGCGGCGTCGCAGGCGCCGCGGTCCTGGCTCGCCCGGACGGTGATCGCGCTCTACAACGACCGCCGCGTGCGGTATCTCGCGGTCGGCGGCGTCTCAGCGGTTTCGTATTACGGTTTCTACACCGCGCTCTACCTGCTGACCTCCGACGACTTCTACGGCCAGGTCTACTTCCTCACCCCGGACCAGATGCACTACCTGGTCCCCACCGTCATCGCCAACTTCCTCTGCGGTGTCGTCACCTACCCGCTCCAGCGCTACTTCGTCTTCCAGTCGAAGGGCCCGGTCCTTTCAGGCTTCTTCAAGTTCTACCTGATCTGCCTGTGGGCGCTGCTGTTCACGTGGCTCGGCCTGCCTCTGCTGGTCGAGGTCTTCAACGTCCCGGTCCTCATCGCCCAGGCGATCCTGATCGTCGTCGCCCCCCTCATCAACTACCAGCTCAGCAAGCTCTGGGCCTTCCGCCGCTGATCCCACCACTCTGACCCCTGCCGATCAGACCCACCGCTCTGATCCCGCAGCCGGGTGGGGCGTTGAGCCGAAACCAGCGGCGATCGGGCCTTGAGCAGCGAGCACACCGACGCGGGCGTCCGCATCGCTGGGCTGCCGCACATCATCGGACGTGTCTACAGCCGACGCTCGCCAGCAACGGGGCACGCACGCCCTCGGCGACCGCCTTGCCGCTGCCACGCTGACACCTCGCCGCAGCGCATTGCCATGCTCACTGCGGCGAACCGGGTGTCATCAGCGCAGCCGGGAAACGAGCTTGTTGACCGCCATGGCGACAGCGGCCCCGACGATCGGGCTCGCTATCGCCGGCAGCTTCAATTCCTTCATCACCTTGGCGGTAAGCCAGGTCGTCGCGATGCCAGTGCCAACCGAAATCGCCATCGCCCGTGAATCCATGCTTCATCCCCCCGGCAACAGATGCCCACCAACGGCCATCGCCCGATTCAGGTTTACCACCGCGGTACGACAAAAACCGGAGGAGGGCGGTGCGAGCCGGTCAGCGGCGGGTGCTGTTGACGTGTTCGCGGATGACGTACGTGGGGCGGCCCATGCCGTGGGCGTGGACGCGGCCCAGGTATTCGCCCAGGACGCCGATGCCGATGAGCTGCGCGGATGAGAAGACGGTGACCAGGGAGGCGACGGTGGTGAAGCCGGCCACGGTGGTGTCCCCGCTGAAGTACAGCCAGATGAGCCTGATCGTGAGGACCAGGCCGCAGATGCCGATCAGGAAGCCGAGGTACGTGACGAGCCGCAGCGGCTTCGTCGAGTAGCCGAGGATCATGTTGACGGCGTGCTTCATCAGGGAACGGAACGTGAAGCCGGACCGGCCCTCCGAGCGCTGGTCCATGCGGACGCTCGTGGAGCCGACCCGCGTGGTGGTCCAGGACAGGACGATGTCCACCGAGACGTGGGGGCCGCTGACCTGGTCGAAGCCGGCCCGCAGGAACGTGCGGAAGATGCGCAGGGCGCCGAGGACGTCGGCGTTGGGGATGCCCATCGTGCGGCCCATGACGAGGGTCTTCGCGCCCCAGGAGGTGAGGTTGCGGAAGGCACCGTGCTCCTCCTGCTCGGACACCGCGTAGACGACGTCGAGGTCGTCGGTGAGGGCGTCGACGAGCTTGGGCAGCTCCTCCGGCGGGTGCTGGAGGTCGTCGTCCATGGTGATGATGCGGTCGAAGGAAGCGGCTCGGATGCCGGCGATGAGGGCGTTGTGCTGGCCGTAGTTGCGGGCCATGCGGATCGCCTGCACGTGTTCATACTTGCCGGCGAGCTGGCTGGCGACGTCCCAGGTGTTGTCGGTGCTGTCGACGACCAGGATCACCTCGTGGTCGGGGGTGATGCCTGGCAGGACGCCGTTGAGCCGCTCCACCAGCGTCGGAAGGATACGCGCGGAGCGGTAGCACGGAACGACGACGGACAATGACACGCTGTGGAGCTCCTCACAAAAACGTGTACGGCGAGAGTACTCCGTCAGGCCTGGATCGTGATGATGCGCGTGAACTCGTGGAGCAGGTTGAACCCGTCCCACGTGCCCGCGAACGTCAACGCCTGGCCGAACGGGACGATCCGGTCGATGCCGCGGCCGGCGAGCGTGGTGACGAAGTCGTCGAGGTCTGACATGGTGAATCCGTACTGGCTGAGTGTCTGATCCTTGCGCTGGATCGCCGGGGCGAGCTCGGCGAGTGAGGCGACGGTGACGTGGCAGATGGTGCCGGCGCCGAGCCAGTGCCGCTGCAGGTCGTCGAGGCCCGCGAGGGAGACGTTGGCGACGGCGTTGCCGGTGAAGGAGATCTTGGTGGCGGCGCCGGTGGCGGCGAGCCCGTACGTGGCGACGTACTTCTCGACGGCCATCGCGGGGTCGACGCCCCAGCCGCGCCGCGCGACGACGTCGCTGAGCAGTTCGTCGAACTCGACGCGGGCCTGACCGACGTCCTCGGCGGCGCCGACCCAGAACAGGTCGCGGGGCGAGGAGCAGGCGGCCTGGTCGAACCAGTACAGGTCGTTGGCGAATCCGTCGACCGCGGCCACGCGCTGCTCCGGGGACGACGCCTGCCAGCCGGCGACGGAGATCGCGGCGAACGAGGAGCGGTCCGGGAAGGCGAGGTCGCGGGCGAGGGGCCGGATCGGGTGCTTGCGGAGCTCGTTGACCGAGTGGTCGCCTCCCCACAGGACCCGCAGGTCACAGGCGGCGATGAGGGCACCGGTGGTCGCGTCGTCGCGGTCGTACGTGATCATGCGCTGCGTCTGCGCGATCGCGGGGTGCGCGTCGGCGAGGACGTCGTTGAGCGCCTCGAGGACGGTCTGCGCGGCGCCGGCGGCCCGGGCGGAGACCCGCACGATGTTGTGGTTGCCGGCGAGGGCGGACAGCGCCCACGAGTACACGAAGATCGTGTCGACGTTGGCCGGGGGGAAGTGCAGGACCAGGCCGCGGGGGGCGCGGCGCTGCCCGGCGACGCCGTCGGCGAGGCGCTCGACGGCGCGGGCCAGCTCGCCCTTGCGGAGGAAGAAGCCGAGCGAGCCGAGCTCGGGGTGGCGGCGGGCGAGGTCGGGCTTGAGCAGCCGCCGGGAGAACGCGATCAGGAAGTCCCGGACCCGGTCGTCGCCGACGGTGAGCCGGCCGCCGACGGGCTCGTCGGTGATCTCCGCCAGCAGCCGCTCAACGGATATATCAGAAATTTCCGGAAAGACGCTTTTCACGATGCTCCCACAAACGTGTCGCTGCAGCCCCGGGCCTCGGCACGGGGCAGCCGGCCCAGGATGGAGAAGCGCTTGCCCGGCCAGGCGCCGTCGTCGATGCCGTTGATGACGCCCATGTCCTCGGTGAGCAGGACGTGACCCGGGTACGACTCCGGCAGCGTGCTGATCACCTCGACCAGCCCCGGCCTGCCGGGCGGCAGCGGCTCCCACGTCTCCGGGTCGCGGATCACGACGTCGGCGAAATCGGGGCAGTACAACGAGTTGCCGTCGGGGCCTTCGAGGTAGACGACGCCGATCTGCTCGACCATGCCGTAGAAGTTGTGGATGCGGGTCAGCCCGGTGTCGGCCTGGAACGCCCGGCGGAACTCGGCGTTGTCGACCTGCTGGTCCACCAGCTTCTTCCAGCCCCCGGAGTGCACCAGGATGCCGTTGCTGAGGTCGAGGTCGTTGTCGCGCGCCAGTTCGTACAGATAGAGCCACACCATGAACGTGAAGCCGAAGACCAGGAAGGGCTTGTCGCCGTGCTTCGCGAGGAACCCGCGGACGGCTTCGAGGTCGGGCTTGCTGTCCTCGTCGAGGGCCCAGACGTGGTCACGGCCGAACGTGATCATGCCGAGGACGCCGGCGCCGCGGGCGCTGAACGAGCGGCGGTTCTTGATGATCGCGGTCGTGTCGACGATGAGCATCGGCAGCCGCTTCGGGCCGAGGACGGCCTGGAGGGTCTGACCGAGCATCCTGGTCTGCGCGGCCGCGGCGGCCTTGTCCAGGTAGATGCGGCTGACGTCGCCGGTGGTGCCGCTGGAGGTCAGGACCTTGAAGACCTCGTCCTCGGGGATGCTCCTGAGCTCGTGGGTCTTGAACAGCCGGACCGGCAGCCAGGGCAGGTCACTGACCTTGGCGTAGTCGCGGCCGGGCTGGTGACCCGTGGCGGCGAGGATGTTGGCGTATGCCGCGCCCCGCACCCGGTGCTGCTCGGTCAGCTCGACCAGGCGGGGCAGCAGCTGGGCCTCACGGTCGGGCTGCGGCAGGGTGAACACGCTCATCGTGCGGACTCCAACGCTCGGTAGTCGACCTTGCCGTTGCTGAGCAGCGGCAGCGCGGGGATGCCGCGCATCTCGAAGCCCGTCCAGTGCAGTTTCAGCTGGTCCGCGAGCCGGGTGACCCGCGGTGCGAGGTCGCCGTCACTCTCCACGAAAATAATGATCTTGTCGTCGCCGGAGATCGCCGCGACGGCGCCGGGCCCGGTAGCGGCGGCCAGTTGCTCGATGTCGTCGAGGTTGAGCCGGACGCCGAACACCTTGCCGAAGCGCTTGAGCCGGCCGTCGATGAACAGGTAGCCGTCCTCGTCGAGGTGGCCGAGGTCGCCGGTCTCCAGCAGGCCGCCGTTGTCGTCGCCGCGGGCCAGGTCGGCGGCGGTCTCGGCGTAGCCCATCATCACGTTGGGGCCGCGGTAGAGCACCTCGCCGACGACGCCGGGCGCGGTGGTCTCGGCGCCGTCCTCGAGCCGGACGGTGATCGTGCCGCCGGGCACGGCGGGGCCGACCGAGCCGGGCTTCTCGGCGAGCCGTCCGGCCGGCAGGGTGGTCAGGCGGGGAGCGGCCTCGGTCTGCCCGTACATGACGAACAGCCGGCCGTCGACGGCCGCCATCCGATCATGGAAGTCCTGGACGAGCTCGGCCCGCAACCGGCCGCCGGCCTGGGTCAGCGTGCGCAGGCTCGGGTAGCGCTGCGGGTCGAACCGCAGGCGGCGCAGCATCTCGTACTGCGACGGCACCAGCGCGAGCGAGGTCACCCCGTGCTTCGTGATCGCGGGCCAGAACGAGCGCGCGACCAGGCCTTCGGACTCCACGACCACGGTCGCGCCGGCGGCGAGGTGCGTGTTGAGCACCGACATGCCGAAGCTGTAGTAGAACGGCAGGCTGCTCACCGCGACGTCGGCGCCGGTGATGCCGAGTGCCTCGATGATCGACGTGGTGTTGGCCAGGATCGCCTCGCGCGACAGCCGGACCAGCTTCGGGCTGCCGGTGGAGCCCGACGTCGCGAGGAGCGTGGCGAGGTCGGGGTGCGGTGCGGTGCTCGACGGCGTGTCGCGTTCCCACAGGTCTTCGCCGCGGCGGGTGTACCCCTTGTGCGCGTCCTCCGGCAGGGGGCCGCACACCGCCGCGGGCTCGAAGCGCTCGATGAAGTCGGCGAGGATCTCGGCGGGCAGGCCCGGGTCGAGCAGGGCGAGGGGACGGCCCGCCTCGAACGCGCCGATGTAGCGGACGATCGCCTCGACGGTGGTCGGCGTGCGCAGGAACACCACACCGGGCGTGAGCTCGGCGAAACCGGCGACGGCGGCGTGCACGGCCTCGCGCAGCGGCACGCCACCGAGCTCGGCGTCGGTCGCCGCGTCGATCAGCCTGGCGTCAGGGTGCAGCAGCGTCATGCTGTCAGCTCCGCGGCGTACTGGTGCCGTTGAGGTGGACGCGGATTTTCCTCACCGTAGCACTCCCGAAAAAACAATCATGAATTCCGTAGGTGACTCATCACGGCGTGTCATACGACCAGGCCACCGTCGACTTCGATCACCTGGCCGGTGACGAACCTGGACGCATCGGAGAGCAGGAACGCGATCACGTCGGCGACGTCTTCGGGCTCGCCGAGGCGGCGCAGGGCGGTCGCGGCGACCCGCTCGGCGCGGCCGGTCTCGTCGAGGGATTCGAGCATCTCGGTGGCGATGAAGCCGGGGGCGACCGCGTTGACCCTGATGCCGGCGGGTCCGAGCTCCTTCGCGGCGGCGCGGGCGAACCCCGCGACGGCTGCCTTGGTCGCGCCGTAGACGACCTGACCGGCGGCGCCGGCGGTGCCCATGACGGAGGACAGCAGGACGACCGACGGTGCGTTGCCGCGCCGCAGGAGCTTGACCGCGCCGTTGACCGTGTAGGTGGCACCGACGGCGTTGACCGCGAACAGCCGCTCGACGGCGGCGTCGCCCATCATGCCGAGCAGGCCGGCTTCGTGGACGCCGGCGTTGACGACCAGGGCGTCGAGGCGGCGGTGGCGCTCGAAGACGAGCCGCAGCATGGCCTTGACCTCGGCGGCGTCGCTGACGTCGCCGTGCACGACGAGCGGGTCGATGCCGAAGTCGGCGGCGATCTCGTCGGCCGTGGTCTTGGCCGAGCCCTCCCGCATGCCGTGGAGGACGAGTTCGTAACCCTCGGTAGCGAGCTTGCGCGCTACGGCCCGACCGATTCCTCGCGAGGATCCGGTGACGAGCGCGATCCTGCCGTCAGCCGGAGAACTCAACGTCGTGCTTTCCGAGGATCTCCACGGCCTTGCCGAACGAGCTGAGGTCGATCACCTCGTCGGTGTCGATCATCACGTCGAACGCGTCCTCGATCTCGCCGACCAGGGAAAGGTGCGCCAGTGAGTCCCATTTCTCGATGCCCCGGTATTCAAGCTTGTCGACGTCATAATCCTCTGGCAGCGCCAGCGCGGTGCGGAAGGCGACACGAAGACGATCGAGGTTGCTCATCAGCTCAGGGTCCTGTTCGATCGGGAAGACGGGCTGGCATCCGCGTGCGAGTGTACCGTTGGCCGGTCTTTCAATGAGTCACGGCCGACCCTGGGGAGGTTTCCGAGTGCTGCGCGAAGCCGACGAATCGGATGTCGAGATCATCCGCCGCTGGCGCAATCACCCGAAGACCCGCGGGGCCAGTATCTATACCGCGTTCATCACCCCGGAGGGTCACGCACAGTGGTGGTCGAAGGTCCAGTCGGATCCGTCCCGCCGGGCGCTGATCTTCTCGTACAAGGGCAATGACTGCGGCGTCGTCACGTTCAACGACCACGACGAGGCGGCGGCCACTGCCGAGTGGGGGTTCTTCCTCGACGTCGACGGGCTCGAGGAGCGCGGTGAGCTGCTGCCGGCGTGGATGGAGCTGGAGAAGGCCGCGGTCGCCTATGCGTTCGACGAGATGAAGCTCACGTCGGTCGGTGGTCGCACCCTGGCGTGGAACAAGCAGGTGATCGCCCTGCACAGGCGCTTCGGCTTCGTCGAGGTGGCTTCCCGGCAGTACACCACCGAAATCGACGGCGTCGACCAGCTGGTGGTGTGGACGGAGAAGTCGCGCTAGCACGTGGACAGGCGGCCGGGCGCCATCCGCTCCTCGGGGTCGAGGGCGAGCTTCAGCCGGACGGTCGCGTCAGTGAGTCGGCCGGGACCATACGTTTCGACGAGTTCGCGCAGGTCGGCTGGGCCGCGCAGCAGTGTGCAACCGCCGCCGCCGCGGGCCATCAGCACGGTCCGCGCGGCGTTGAGCATGCCGTCGAGCCGCTCGGCCGGGATCCCGCCGGGCAGCGCCACGTGGGCGATGCCGGCGCCGACCGAGCCGCGGACCGGCACGGGGATGCCGGCGGCGTCGCGGAGGGCGTAGACGACGGCGAACAGTTCACTCGGCTGCCCCCAGATCTTCAACGCCACGTCGTCGGCGTCGAACGGATACCGTCCCCACCAGTCCGGCGGCGCGTGCTCGACGGCGGCGCCGCCGCCGAGTAAGTGTGCGGCCGCTTCGGCCCGGGCGGCGCTGCCGGCCCGGCTGCCCTCGAAGAGCGCGGCGATCTCAGCGGGTCGTCCGGCGCCCCCGCCGGGCAGGTCGGCCTCGATGGCGGCCGCGCCGAGCGACGATCCGACGAGTGCTTCCGTCAGCTGGTGCACCTCTCGCGGCGTGGACACCGGGCGGACCACCCAGGCGCGTGCGGAGGGCATCGGCTCGAGCCGGACGGTCGCTTCGGTGATCACGCCGAGGGTGCCGAACGACCCGCAGATCTGCCGGGTCAGGTCGTGCCCGTCGACGTGCCGCTCCAGGCTGCCCTCGTCCAGGGCGACCCGCACGCCGGCGACCAGGTCGCGGGGCGTGCCGAAGCGGTGGCGCAGCGGGCCGGCCTCGTTGGTGGCGAGGACGCCGCCGAGGGTCGCGCCGGGCGAGGCGACATCGAGGGCGATGCGTTGGCCTTCGCGCAGCAGGTGCGCCCGCAGTGCCCGCATCGGGGTGCCGGCGGCGACGGTCGCGACGAGTTCGTCGGGTGCGTGGTCGAGGACGCCGCTCATGCGGCCGAGGTCGATCAGGACGTCGACGTGTGTGGGTGGCGGTCCCCAGTCGAGCTTGGTGCCGGCGCCGGACGGCACGACCGACAGTCCGGCGGCGGCCGCGGCGCGCAGGACGCCGGAGACCTCCTCGGCGGTGCCGGGTGCCACCACCCAGCCGGCCGGCACGCCGTCCACCCTGTCCGCGGGGCCGGCCTCCCACACGTGCTCCGGCCCGCACGCCTCCGCCAACGCTTCGATCACGCTCACCGCTGCCCACGCTTCCCTGCTCACGGGCCAGCACCAGCTGGACCGTCCGACGAGACGACCACACGGGGAAGTGCTCGTCGGCGGGATTCGCGGAAGCCTGGATCCGCCGGTGAGGGCATGACTCAGGCTTTCCCAACGACGCGTTCAAATATGATCGAGCGCAGGAAAAGATGCACATGGTGCACCACGCGACATCGAACATCTGTTCGAAAGCGTAATGGGTCCTTACTTGAGCCGCAACTGCTTCCGTAGGAACATCACCCGGTCGCTGCTCGCCGCTTCGAAGCCGACGAGGTCGTGGCCGGTGTCGTAGTCCTTGCGTTCCTTGGGCCCGGCCACACCGCCGGCGAGTTCGGCCCGCTCGGCCTCCGTCGTCTCGGTGTCCTGCCTGCCGAACTGCAGCAGCATCGGCTTGCGACCGGTCACTTCGACGTACGGCACCGCGTCGAAGCGGGACAATGCGTCCAGGTAGGCGTGCCAGTCCTGCGGGGTCTTCTCCCTGACCAGCCACCGGGAGAACCTGCTGAACCCTGACGCGAGCACGGTCGCGGTGATGCGGGAGTCGATGCCGTACAGGACGGCACCCTGGGCGGCGCCCCAGCTGTGCCCGGCGAAGCCCACCCGTGAGCCGTCGCAGTCGGAGCGGCGGATCAGCAGGTCGAAGGCCCGGCGCAGGGCGACCACCGAGTCGGCGGCCGCCTTGCTGTCCGCGAGGGGGTCGCCCGTCGGGGTGAGCGGCAGCTCCGGCACGCACACCAGCGCGCCCAGCCTGGCGACCGCCATCGCCTCCTTCAGCAGGGTGTCGCGGTTGCCGTCGCCGCCGTGCGCGTAGACCACGGCGGGCAGCCGTCCGGTGAACCGCTCCGGGCCCACCACGTACGCCGGGATCTCCTCGCGACCGCGCGTGTCGGAGAACGTGATGTCCTCGAGGATCACGCCGTCGCCGGTCCGCTTGTCGGTGAGCTGGGCGTTGAGGGTCGCCTTGGCGTCGTAGCCGAAAAGCTTCTTGAGCTCTGCGATCGGCACGGCGGCGGGCACGTACGCCGAGGGGTCGAATGTGGAGGACGGTTGGACCGCGCCGGAGGAGCCCGACGCCGTGCCGCCCCGCACTTCAGGTGCCTTCGACTCCCCGGCGCACGCTTGGACCAGCATCGCTGCCAGTCCCGCCACCCCGATGTGCAACACCCCGCGACGCCGCACCGCACTCCTCCATGGGCTCGCCCGAACTTCGAGACCATGACGGTACCGGCGCCGCTTTCTCCTACCTGGACAGACTGCCGAGTTCCCCGCTTGGTTGCTTTTTTCGTGGGGTGTCTTGAGGGGGGCTTCGCACCGGAAAGTGTCGGGGGGTGCGGGTAACGTGCTGGGCGTGACTTCAGGTGTGACGGGCGCTCAGCCGCCGACGGCGAAGCAGGTTCCGCACGAGCGGACGCACCACGGCGACACCGTGGTCGACGAGTATTTCTGGCTCCAGGACAAGGAAGACCCAGACACGGTCGCCTATCTGGAAGCGGAGAACGCGTTCACCACCGCCGCCACCGCACACCTGGAGAGCCTGCGCGAGACGGCGTTCAACGAGCTCAAGTCCCGCACCAAGGAGACGGACCTCTCGGTGCCGACCCGCAAGGGCGGATTCTGGTATTACACGCGCACCGAAGAGGGCAAGCAGTATGGGATCCACTGCCGCGTCCCGGTGACGGCCGGTCAGACCACCCCGCCCGAGGTCGGCGACGGCGGCGCCCTGCCCGACGAGCAGGTCCTCCTCGACGGAAACGCGCTCGCCGGCGACTCCGAGTTCTTCGCGCTGGGCACATTCGACATCAGCCCCGACAGCCGCCTGCTGGCCTATAGCACCGACTTCGCCGGCGACGAGCGCTTCACCATGCGGGTCAAGGACCTCGACACCGGCGAGCTGCTGCCCGACGCCGTCGAGGACGCGTTCTACGGCTCCGCCTGGTCCGGTGACGGCTCGACCCTGTTCTACATCACGGTCGACGAGGCGTGGCGGCCCTACCGGGTCTGGCGGCACACGATGGGCACCGCCTCCAGCGAGGACGTGATCGTCCACGAGGAGACCGACGAGCGCTTCTGGGTCGGCGTCGACCTGACCCGCTCCGAGCGTTTCATCCTCATCGACATCCACAGCAAGATGACCAGCGAGGTCCTGGTCATCCCGGCCGACGCGCCGACCGGCCCGCCCCGGTCGATCGCGCCCCGCCGGCAGGGCATCGAGTATTCGGTGGAGCACCACGGCCACCGGTTCCTGATCCTGCACAACGACGAGGCCGAGGACTTCGCGCTGTCCTACACCTCCGTCGACGCGCCCGGCGCCTGGACGACGCTCATCGAGCACGAGCCGGGCACCCGCTTGCTCGGCGTCGACGCGTTCTCCGGCCACCTGGTCGTCTCGCTGCGCCGCGACGGGCTCACCGGCATCCGCGTCGTGCCGCTGCAGGGCGCCGCGCCCTATGACATCGCCTTCCCCGAGCCGATCTACTCCGCGGGCCCCGAGGCCAACCTCGAATACGACACCACGTCGTTCCGCCTGCACTACGTCTCGCTCGTCACGCCCGACTCGGTCTTCGACTGCGACCTCGGCAGCGGCGAGCTGACCCTGCGCAAGCAGAAGCCGGTCCTGGGCGAGTTCGACCCGTCCCGCTATGAGCAGCACCGCGAGTGGGCCCTCGCCGAGGACGGCACCCGCGTCCCGATCTCGATCGTGGCGCGCGCCGGCACCGCCCGCGACGGCTCTGCCCCCGCGGTGCTGTATGGCTACGGCTCCTATGAGGCCTCGATGGACCCCTGGTTCTCCATCGCACGCCTGTCCCTGCTCGACCGCGGCGTCGTCTTCGCCGTAGCCCACATCCGCGGCGGCGGCGAGATGGGCCGCCGCTGGTATGACGAGGGCAAGCTCCTGGCGAAGAAGAACACGTTCACCGACTTCGTCGCCTGCGCCGAGCACCTGGTCAAGGCCGGCTGGACGTCGTCGGACAAGCTCATCGCCCGCGGCGGCTCCGCCGGCGGCCTGCTCATGGGCGCCGTGGCCAACATCGCCCCGGAGTCCTTCGCGGGCATCGTCGCCCAGGTCCCCTTCGTCGACGCCCTCAACACCATCCTCGACCCCTCGCTGCCGCTCACCGTCACCGAGTGGGAGGAGTGGGGCAATCCGCTCGCGGACCCCGAGGTGTATTCGTACATGAAGTCCTACACCCCGTATGAGAACCTCACGGCCCGTCCGTATCCGGCGATCCTGGCCGTGACCAGCCTAAACGACACCCGCGTCCTGTATCACGAGCCGGCCAAGTGGGTCGCCCGCCTGCGCAGCCTCTCCCCCGGCTCCGACGTCCTGCTGAAAACCGAAATGGGCGCAGGCCACGGCGGCCCGAGCGGCCGCTATGACGCCTGGCGCGAGGAGGCGTTCGTCACCGCCTGGGTCCTCGACCGCGTCGGCCTCGCCTGACGGTTCTCCGCTTGGGCCGGCCCTCGCTACGGCTTTCGCTTGGGTCGGCCCTTGCTTTGGACCTCCGCTTGGGCCGGCCCGCTTCGCCTTCGCTTGGGCGGGCGCATGGGTCGGCCTTCGATCGGGCCGGCGCTTCGGGCCGGCCGTTGCTTGGACCTTTCGCCTTCGTCTGTGTCGGCCCTTCCTTCGAGCTTCGCTGAGGTCGGCTCCCGCGCGGGTCGGCCCTGGGCATGGCCTCGGCCGGGAACGCCCGGCCTGGGCGCCTCGCCTGGGTCGGGGTCGGCTTGCATGACGGGTCTGGCGTCGGGACATGCCGTCTGAGTTTGCGAGGGGTAGATCCGCCCCTTGTGCCTGTCCTGCTGCGGTGGGCGGCATCGTTCGATCGGCAGGCTGCGGGTTGCCCGTGACGAGGACGCGGTTGCCGTCGGCCGGACCGCCCTCCGGCGACCCGGGCTGGTGCTCGTTCGGCCGCCGGTTCACGCCCCCGGGTCGTGTCCGGGGAGATGGTGGATGGCCCGTCGCGGTGCCGGTGCGCCCGGTTCCGCCGCCTGGACGCTGCGGCGGCCGGCCGACGCTTCCATCACAGGTTGCGCGGTCACCGTGACCGCCGCGCCGAGGTGACCCCCACCGCACCCGCCAACCGACCGCGACCCGTGACTACCCGGTGGATCGCTGGTCCGCTGACCACAGCGATCCACCACGTTGTCCCGCGATCCGGTTCGCAGGACGCTTCCGGATCATGCGCATCGGCACCGTGGCGAATGTGGCGGGCTGACCTGGCAGGGCAGCGGGTCCGTGCACCACCGTTCGGGTCTTCTGACCGCCGGGCCCGGCGGTGCCGCACAGGGCGGCGGCGTCGACCGCGTCGGGACGGATCCCGGCGCGGTGCAGGACGGTGGAGAACCGCACGCCGCGCCGCTTGCCGACACCGGCGGCGGGTCGACGTCGGTGTGTGGTGTGGGTCCGTCCGGGTATCCGGGCACGCCTCCCCGTGTCCGCTGGCGGGGGCGCCGCACAACGGCGGCAGCGGCGTAGCCGCATGCGGCGGACGCTGATCTTGCCGGTGGTGTGGGGTTGTGGATGGAAGAGCGGTCATCCACAGGGAGATGTCCCCAGCTGTGGATAACCCACCGGAAACCTGTGGATGACTGTGGACGGGGCTGTGGATAACCGCGCGGAGTACACCTCGGATCCACCTGCGTGTTGCTGAGGATTGCCCGGGTGAGGGGGTTGCGCCGGGAGGATGCCCACAGGTGTTACCCACAGGCTGTGGATAACTGTCAGTCGGCGAAGATGCTGGCGGCCAGGCGGGGGTCGATGTTGCCGCCGCTGACGACGGCGACGGTGCGGCCGGCGGGGAGTTCGTCGCGGTGGTGGAGGACGGCGGCGGTGGAGACGGCGCCGCTCGGTTCGGTGATGAGGCGGCCGCGGCGGGCGAGGACCTTCACGGCGTCGAGGATCTCGTCCTCGGCGACGGTGACGATCGCGTCGAGGTGGGTGCTCAGGTGCGCGAGGGTCAGCTCGGACAGCGGCGTACGCAGGCCGTCGGCGATGGTGCTCAGCATGCGCTGCTCGGGCCAGATGCGCACGACGCCGGCGGCGAGGCTCTCGGCGGCGTCCGCGGCGACGGCGGGTTCGACGCCGATCACGGCGACGTGCGGGGCGAGGGCCTTGATCGCGGTTGCGACGCCGGAGGAGAGGCCGCCGCCGCCGACGGGGACGACGACCACGTCGACGTTGGAGAGGTCCTCGAAGATCTCCAGGCCGACGGTGCCCTGGCCGGCGATGATGTCGGGGTGGTCGTACGGCGGGATGAGGGTGAGGCCCCGCTCGGCGACCAGGCCACTGGCCACGGTCTCCCGTTCGGCCTGGGGGACGAGGAGGACCTCCGCGCCGTAGCCGCGGGTCGCCTCGATCTTGAGAGGGTTGGAGACGTCGGGCATGACGACGGTGACGGGGACGCCCAGGGCCCGGCCGGCGTAGGCGAGGGCCTGGCCGTGGTTGCCGGAGGAGTGGGTGACCACGCCTGCGCGGCGGCGGTCCAGGTCGAGGCGGTGCAGGGCGTTCGTCGCGCCGCGGAGCTTGAACGCGCCGATCGGCTGGAGGCTTTCCGGCTTCAGCCACAGTTCGTCGGCCCAGGGGCACGGCAGCAGGGGCGTGCGGACCACGAGGCCGGAGATCCGCGCGGCGGCGTCGCGGATGTCGTCCAGGCGGACGAGGTCGTGTGCAGTGGCGGTCACCGGGTCATCTTGACAGCCCACGGGCATGATCACCCTCCTCGCGTCCGGCGAATGAGAGATCCATAACGTCGGCGGTCAGCCGCTGCTGTAGAACCTTGCGGCACCCGGGTGGAGGGGCACCGGTTCGGTGCCCAGAGCGCGCGCTTTGTCATAGTTGGCGCCTTCCGGGTGGACGCGGCTCAGCTCGATCTGATAGTCGAACAGGATCTTGGTCAGGTCGTGCGCGAGCTGTTCGGGCATGTCGGGCGAGACCAGCAGGAGGTTGCCGATCACGATCGTGTCGACGTCCGCGGGGGTCTCGTAGGTCGTTTTGGGGAGCTTGCCCGCGGCGTACACGGCGCCGTACCGGAACGTGAGCGGCTTGAGCAGATCGGCCAGCGGCAGCAGGGTGTATTCCCCGGGAGCGCTGGCCAGCAGGTCGGCGATGCCGGGCGTGGGCAGGCCGCCGGTGAAGACGAGCGCGTCGGTGGTCCCGGCCTGCATGCCCTTGGTCGTCTCGGGCAGGGAGAGCCGCTGCCGGACGATCTCGGTGTCGGGGTTGATCCCGCCGGCGAACAGGAGCCGGCCGGCGAAGATGTCGGCGCCCGAGCCGGCGGATCCGGTGGAGACCCGTTTGCCGCGCAGGTCGGTGAACTTGGTGATGCGCAGGCTCGTGCGCACGACCACCTGGGCGTAGCTGTGGTACAGGCTGGCCAGCGCGACGACCTTCTGCGGCCGGCCCTCGAAGGCGCCCTTGCCGGTGACGGCGTCCCCCGCGATGTCGGCGATGCTGAAAGCGACGTCCATGTCCCCGGTCGCGACGCGCTGGATGTTCTCCGCGGAGGCGCCGGTCGCCTCGGCACGCGCCTCGTAGCCCGGCACGTGCCTGGTGACCAGGTCTGCGTAGCCGCCGCCGAACTGGTAGTAGACGCCGGTCGTGTTGCCGGTCGCGATGTAGATGCGCCCGCCGTGCCACAGACCCGCGCCGGCCTGCGGCGTTGCCGTGGAGCCACAACCGGCGAGCGTCGTCAGCAGCGCCAGTACCGCCGCGAAACGCCTCACCTGAGCATCGCATCCCGCGGCAGGGGGTCGAGCGCGTCGGCGACCCTGTGGACGAGCATCGCCGTCTCATAGCCGACCTGGCCGAGGTCGCAGCCGGGGGCGGCGAGCACCCCGAGCAGGGCGCGGTCGCCGACCGACATGACGATCATGACGCCGCCGTCCATGTCGACGATGGTCTGGCGCACCTGGCCGGCCTGCATGACGCGGGCGGCGCCGAAGGTGAGGCTGGCCAGGCCGCTGATCACGGCGGAGAGGTGGTCGGCCTGGTCCACCGGCAGGTCGGCGGAGCAGGCAAGGCGCAGGCCGTCGCCGGAGACGGTGATCGCGTGCGCGACATCGGGGACCTGCCGGGCGAAACTGGCCATGAGCCAGTCGAGCTGGCCCGCGCCGGTCGGGTTCTGAGCGTCTGGCATCGCCATCATTGGTCCTTCTGTCCTGAGGTGGTGCTGTTCGCGCGGCGGCCGGCGGCCGAGACACCCTCGGCGAACGCGGACAGCCGGCTTCTGACGGCTTCCGGGTCGACCGAGCTGCCGCGGGCCGGCTGCTGCCGTGGTTCGGTGACACCGGGCGCGAGCTGCGCTCCGGGGCGACGGCGGGGTAGGTCGCGTTGGTCGTCCATCGAGCCATCTCCGGCACTGGACAGGACCCCCGGGTGCGGCGGCCAGGCACCGGGGGCAGGCGGGGGCGGGGCGGACGAGACGGGCGGCGTGGGGGTGTCGCCACCGCTGCTGAGATACGGGCGGAACCACGGTGCGGGCGGCCCGGACGGATCTGGCTGCTGCTGGTGTACGCGCGGCGAAACCTGCTGCGGAACCCGCGTCACCGGCTGGTGCGGAACGTAGGGCTGCGGGACCCGGGGGCGGCCGAGTGGTGCGCCGACCGTCGACGGCACGACGACCGGCGGCGGCCCGAAGGTCGGCGACGCGGAGACGGGCACGGCCGAGACGGGCGCCGACGACACCGGCACGGACGACACCGGCACGGCGAAGACCGGTGCGGCCACCGGTGCGGCCACCGACGTGGCCCCGACCGGCAGTGCGCTGATCCGCTCCAGTGCCCGGTGCGGCAGTGCCACGTAGGCGACCGTGCCGCTGCCGGTGGCGTGCAGCTCGACCCGGATCCGGTGCCGGGCGGCGAGGTGCGCCACCACGTGCAGGCCCATCGTGCCGGCCGCCGCGCTGCTCAGCGTCGTCGGCGTCGCCAGCCGGGAGTTGATCTCCGCGAGGCGCCGGGGCGCGATGCCGATCCCGCTGTCGTGGACGCGGATGATCGCCCCGTCGACCGTGGGCCGGGCATCGACGCGCACCTGCTGCGTCGGCGGAGAGAAGGTGGTGGCGTTCTCGAGGAGTTCGGCCAGGAGGTGCACGAGGTCGCCGACCACCGGACCCGTGATGGCCAGGTCGGCGGGCTGGACCTCGACCCGCTGGAAGTCCTCGATCTCCGACGCCGCGGCCGTGATGACCGCGCCGATGCCGATCGCCTGCGTCGCCGGGCGGCCCGGCTCGCCGCCGGAGAGGACCAGCAGGTTCTCGCCGTTGCGGCGCAGGCGGGCCGCGATGTGGTCGAGGGCGAACAGGCGGGCCAGCACGTCGGGGTCGGTCTCGTCGCGTTCGAACTCGTCCAGCAGGCGCAGTTGCCGGGTGATGAGGGTGCGGATGCGGCGGGCCAGTACCTCGGCCATGCGGGACACGTCGACGCGCAGCTCGGCCTGCTCACCGGCGAGCCGCAGCGCGGTGCGGTGGACGGTGGCGAACGCGTCGGCGACCTGGCCGATCTCGTCGTTGGTGGCGGCGATGCTCCGGGTCGCCGCGGCGGCCGCAGTCGCCGTCGGCAGCGGCGCGCCGGTCGTCACGGAATGGATCACGTCCGGCAGTTCCTGGCGCGCGACCGTCAGCGCCGCCGCCCGCAGCCTGCGCAGCCGCCGCGCCGTCCGTACGGCCAGCGTGATCGCGATCGCGAGCGCGGCGAGACCGATCACGGCGGTGCCGATGAGCGTCGCCCACGCGCGCCGCTGCGCGGTGACCGCGATCTGCTCGGCGCGCCCGTCGAGCCGGTCGGACAGGTCGAGGCTGACGTTGTTGAGCCGCCGGATGAAGCCGGACTGCGCGACGAACCACGTGTCGGCGTCGACCTTCAGCCCTGCCGGGTCCTTCTCCGCGTTGCGGGCGGCGGCGGCGAGCTTGTCGGCCTTGTCGACGTCCAGGCCGCGGATCTCGTCGTCGTACACGGTGCGTTCGGTGCCCGTCGCGGCCCGCTGGAACTCCGCGACCCGCTGGTCACGGGCGCCCCGAAGCTCCGACATGGCGCCCAGGTCGCCGGGCTCGAGCGCGCCGCGGGAGAACACCACGCGCAGCAGGTCCCGCTCCAGCGCCGCGAAGTGCTCGACGGCGGCGACCGACGCGACCGCCCGGGCGGCGTTGGCGAGCTCGATGTCGGCGATCTGCGCCGGTACGGCGTCAGCGATCGCGAGCAGCGCCTCGGCGAGCGGCCGGTACACCGGATCCGCCATGAGCGTGATCGGGGCGTTGTTGTCGGCGGCCTCGCGGGTCGCGCCGAGCCGGCTGTAGATGTCGTTGACCGTCCGGACCGCGCGTTCCAGGGCCGGCACGGACTTGACCGCTGCGCGGCTGTCGGCGAGATACCGCTTCGCGGCCTCGTCGGTGCGCCCCCGCTGGGCGACGACGAGGGAGACGCCGGACTTGCCGCCACGTTGCCGCAGTGCCGCGGTCTCGGCGACCTCGCGTTCGAGCTCGTGGACGAAGCTGACCGCACTCGTCGCGGTGGATGCCAGCGTGCGGGCGCGGGCGGCGTCCGCCGCGGCGGATGTGGCCGTGTCGGCCTGGGCGGTGCTCAACGCCGCCAGACCGATCATGGCGACAACGATCGGGGTGATCAGCTGCGTCCGGACGGACCGCAGCCGGCTGGGCCGGGCCGCGCCGCCGCGCCGGTGCCCGGCGACCGACGTGTCAGGCGCGCCCGACCGGCGCTGCCGACCGCCGCCACTGCCCCTGACGCCGCCGCCGATCGCGCGGGGCTCGACGCCGTACGTCGCTCGGGAGGAGCCGCTGCCTGCCAACCGTCATCCCCTGCCCGTCACAGAAGACACGCGACGTACACGCGCGCATGCGAAGAGTGAAGGTGACGGCGCCCCCGCGACCCGCTGTAGCCGGAAAGGTCGTTAAGGAGCACGAAAGGGCACGCTACTGGAAACGCGCTTCGCCGATAAGACTTCACTCGCCGAACGGCGGCCCGCACTGACCAAACGGCCCGCGATTCGCGACTAGGCGTGACGGCGCCGTCGCAGTACGACGAAAGCGACTGCTCCGGCCACCACGACGACCACGCCGAGCCCGATCCATCCGGTCGACCGGCGGCTGGTCCCGGTCTTCGCGACGGGGCTCGGGCTTGAGGTCGCCTTAACGCTCTGTTCCGAAGGCGCCGCGCTCACCGACGGCGTCACCGACCGCCCGGACGGCTCCCGCAGCGACGGCGGCCCAGTCAACGTGGGCAACGTGGACGGCGGCGCCCCCGGCTCGATCACCGCGGGCGGTCCGGGCAAGGGCGGCCCGGGCGGCGGCGACGGCTTTCCGGTCGCCCCGGACAGCACCGCGACCAGCAGCAGCCCCGCAACACTGAACGCCCGATGATGCCTCACACCGGACAAAACGGCACCAGCCACCCGCTCTTGAGGACATTGCCTCCCCGACTTCGCCCCGGCGTGGCGGTGAGGCGCCACCACGCCGGGGACGGTGGTCCTCCTGCTAGGCGGGCAGGACGAAGACGGAGACGGTGCGTGCGGGGACGGTGAACGTGCCGCCCGCCGCGTCGAACGTGGCCTGGCGGGCGAGCGGGTCCGCCGAGGCGGCCTGGACGGGGTGCGGGGTGAACCGGGCGCCCGTGTAGCCGGCGAGGGTCTGGGTGGCGGTGGCCGGGCCGGCGTTGAAGACGACGACGATGGTGCGGTAGCGCGGGTCGAGGCCGCGGGCGTCCAGGGTCATCGTGATCACGCCGGGGGTGGCCGCCGTGCCCGACAGGGGGAACGCCAGGCGCTGCTGGACCTGGGCGGCGGTGGTGAGGGCGAACGCCGGGGAACTGGCCCGGATGCGCAGCAGCTCCTGGAAACGGGCCGCGGCCAGGTCGACGGCGGCGCAGTCGGGGATCAGGGCGGGGTTGGCGAGCAGCGGCTGGGCGTACGGCCACTTGTCCTGGTTGTCGGCGGCGGGTGGCAGGCCGGCGCCGAAGCCGTTGCCGCCGGCACAGTCCCAGCGGATCTGGTTGAACCAGTCGCCGGAGTTGAACGAGTTGCGGTCCAGGGACTTGGAACGCAGCCGGTCGGAGCCGGTGGTGACGAACCCCGTCCCCTGCCCCAGGACCGTGGTCGACAGGGCGAGCACCTGCAGGCGGGCGCGTTGCTCGGCGGTCGTGCCGGTCGGCAGTTTGAAGGCGAGCGCGTCGTAGAGGATCTCGTTGTCGTGGGCGTCGACATACGTGACGCCTTCGGCCGGCAGTTTCGTGTATCCGGCGGGTGAGCCGTTGTAGTCGACCTGCGCGCCGGAGACCCGGCGGCCGGTGGAGTCGACGAACTCGTAGGCGGCGAGGTTGCCGGTGAGGCCGACCTGGATCAGGTCCTGATAGTGCAGGAGCCTGGCCCGCTGCTCGGCGGAGGTGCCGTTGGCCGGGTCGCCGTTGGGCGCGGTGTACAGCCCGGACGCGAACCCCTGGATGCGCGGGTCGCCGTCGAAGGGGCCGCCGCCGCGGACGGCGTCGCGGAGCCGGTCGTTGAAGGTGCCGATGCCGGTGCCGCCCATGTTGGCCTGGGTGGCCTGGACGAAGCGGGCGTCGTTGGCGACCTCGCCGAAGTTCCAGCCCTCGCCGTAGATGAGGATCTTCTTGCCGTCGACGCCGTCCTTGCCGACGGTCAGCTGGTCGAGGGCGGCGCGGACGGCGAGGATGTTGGCCTTCGGGTGGTGGCCCATGAGGTCGAAGCGGAAGCCGTCGACCTTGTACTGCTTGGCCCACAGCACCACCGAGTCGACGACGAGCTTGCCCATCATCGCGTTCTCCGGCGCGGTGTTGGCGCAGCAGGTCGAGTTGGCCACGGTGCCGTCGTCGAGGAGCCGGTGGTAGTAGCCGGGCACGATCTGGTCGAGGACCGAGTGCGGGTCGGTGCCGGCGGCGGTCGTGTGGTTGTAGACCACGTCGACGACGACCCGCAGGCCGGCGCCGTTGAGCCCGGCGACCATCTGGCGGAACTGGTTGATCCGCGGGGTGCCCTGCGGGTCGGTCGCGTAGGAGCCCTCGGGCGTCGAGTAGTGCAACGGGTCGTAGCCCCAGTTGTAGCCGTCCTGCTCGGCGATCTGCGCGATGCACGCCTGCTGCTGGCTGGAGTCCGGCGGCAGCGCGGCCAGGTCGCACGGCGGCTGCTGCTGGTCGGCGCGCCGCTCGGGGATCGTGGCGATGTCGAACGTCGGCAGCAGGTGCACATAGGACGTGCCGGCCTTCGCCAGGTCCCGCAGGTGCGTCATGCCCGCCGACTGCGGCTGCGCGAACGCCAGATACGTGCCGCGCTGCTGCGCCGGCACCGTGGTGTCGGCGATGGAGAAGTCCCGGACGTGCAGCTCCTGGATCTGCGGCCGGGCCGGCGCCGGCGGCTTCTGCACCGCTGACCAGCCGGCGGGCTGCAGCGTGGCGTCGGACAGGTCGACGATCTGGCTGTGCGTGGAGTTGGCGGCGAGGGACACCGAATACGGGTCGGTCACCGACGCCGTCGTCACGCCCCGGACCGCGGGCTGCCAGGCGGTGACCCGGAAGCGGTAGTAGCGGCCCTTCCAGGAGCGGTCGCCGGTGACGCTCCACACGCCGGTGTGCTCGTCGCGCTTCATCGTCTTCAGCACCGGCTGCGCCGCGGGGTCGTCGAACAGCTCCAGCGCGACGTTCTGCGCGGTCGGCGCCCAGACGCTGACCGCGACACGGCCGCCGTCGAAGTGCGGGCCGAGCTTCGCCCCGACCGCGCCGACGTACAGGTCGTCGAGCGCGCCGGCGACCTGCACGGCGCTGGCCTCGGTGACGGTGCCGGCGGCGTCGCGCTCCACCACGACGACCTGCCCGCGCAGCGCGGTGGCCAGCGCGGCCCGGTCGCCGGTGACGTGGAACGCCTGATACGCCCACAGGTGCGGGAACTTCGCCCGCTGCGGCTCGGTCAGGCTGCCGACGGCCCGCACCGGCAGCGCGGTCGCGGTGCCGACGACCTGCCCGTCGACGACCGACAGCCCACCGGCCCGCGCGGACAGCAGCTCATAGGAGTGCCCGTCGGTCGGCCCGGCGCGCCAGGCGATGGTGTCGCGGTCGACCCACACCGCCTTGGCCTTCGTCAGGTCGGTGTCGGGGGTGCCCTGCGGCGGGATCGGCAGCAGATACTTCTCCTGGCCGGACAGGATCCAGACCTCGTGCCCGACGGTGACGAGGTCGAGTGCCTGGTCGCTGGGCAGGTCCTTGGTGTCGCCGTTGTGCAGGATGTAGTTGAGGACCGTGGCGTTGTCGGCCAGCGGGACGCGGAACCGTGCGCCGAACGCGTCGGTGCCCTCCGGCGGCAGCGGGCTCGCCCACTCGGTGGGGGTCGCGGCGCCGGTCCAGACGTGCAGGCCCCAGCCGGTGTAGTCGCCGGCGGGGCGGCGGTAGTGCAGGACGGCGGTGTGCTCGGCGGCGGCGCGGGTCGGGTGGACGGTCGCCTCGCCGGAGCGGACCCAGGCCTCGCCCTGCCGGCTCGGCAGGACCTGCTGGTCGGCGCCGGGGTCCTTCACGTCGCCCTTGTGGACGATGAAGTTGACCGGTTTGCCCGGGTCGGTGACCGGCACGTGCCAGAAGGCGCCGAAGGCGTCGGTGCCGTCGGGCTGCCGCGGCGTGGCCCAGTCGGTGCCGGTGCCGGGCGCGAGCCCGTCGCCCCACAGGTGCAGGCCCCAGCCGGTGTAGTCGCCGTCGGATCGCCCGTAGTGCACGGCGACGGTGCCGGTGGCCGCGGCCTGTGAGGTGTAGATGGTCGCGTCTCCTTGCTTGAGCCAGATCTCCGGCGTCTTCGTCGGGTCGAGCGAGCGGTCGACGGCGACGTCCTTCACCCCGCCCGAGTCGACCACGAGGAAGCCGACATTCGCCGCCCCCGGCTTCAGCTTGACCCATGCGAAGCGACCGTACGAATCCTCGCCGGCGAACGGGGCACCGGCCGGCCACGTCATCGGCGACTCGATGTCGCCCCACGCATACAGGCTCCAGGGCTCATATCCGCCGGTGGGACGCTGATAGTGCACGATCGCGTAGTCGGGTGCGGCCGCGCTCGGCGGTGTGCCGACCTTCGCCGTGATCCTCGTCTCGGCGGCGCGGCCGGAGCCGTCCCGCACGACGGCCTTGTATTCCAGCGTGGTGCCGGCGGGCAGCCCGTCGAGGTCGTGATAGACGCTGTACGGCGCGGCGTGGTCGGTGCCGAGCAGCTTCCACGGCCCGTTGCCGACCTTCGCGGCGAACGTGACGGTCGACAGCGGGTCGCCGGTGACCTCCGCCTTGATCTCCGCGCGGCCCGGGACGGGTTGCCCGGCGGAGGGCGCGACCAGCTGCACGGTCGGCCGGGCGGCCGGCTTGGCGATCGCGCCGCGGGCCTTGAACACCACGGTGCTCAGCGGCGGCACGTCGACCTGGAGCCGGCCGTCGCCGGCGGACGCGGCGATCCCGCCGGTCGCCGGGTAGATCCGGTCGAAGGTGGTGCTCGCCATGGATGTCGGCACGGTGACGGCCTGGGTGGTGGTGGCGTTGTTGGTCGCGACCAGGTATTCCACCCGCTGCTTCGGGTCGATCCGGGAGAACGCGAACACGCCCTGGCCCTGCGCGGCGTAGCGGGTCACCTGGATGCCCTGCTTGAGCGCCGGGTGCGCCTGCCGGAGCCGGGCGAGGTCGGCGATGGTGCGGTAGACCGGGTGGCCCTCGTCGTAGTGCGCGGTGGCGTGGGTCGTGCCGGTGCCGAGGATGTCGTCGTCGAGGTAGTCGGCGGACCGGCTGGGGAACATGTCCTGCCGGGCGTCCTTGTCGCCGCCGGCGCCGGTGAAGCCCTGCTCGTCGCCGGAGTAGACGACCGGCTGCCCGCGGGTGAGGAACATCAGCTCGTGGCCGAGCTGGTCGCGCCGCAGGTGGCTGGCGGGGTCGGTGCCGCCGCCGGCGACGAACATGCCGATGCGGCCCATGTCGTGGTTGCCCAGGAAGGTCGGCAGGGTCCCGGCGGTGGTGCCGGCCGAGGTGTACAGGTCGTCCTGCGCATACACGCCGGCGAGCCCGGCGGCGGAGCCGCCCCGTGCGACGTAGTCGGTCGCGGCCTGCTGGAACGGGAAGTCCAGGGTCGCCGGGAGCCGGCCCTTGCGCACATAGGTCGAGGTGAACTGGGGGTCGGCGTCATACACCTCGCCGAACATGAAGAAGCCGGGCTTCGCGACCTTGTCGATGCCCTCGACGAACTGCGGCCAGAACTCCATGTTGACGTGCTTGGTGGTGTCGATGCGGTAGCCGTCGATCCCGGTGTCCTTGACCCAGTCGGCGTAGATCTTCGTCATGCCGCGGACGACCTCGGGCCGCTCCGTCCACAGGTCGTCAAGGCCGAAGAAGTCGCCATACTCGCTGTTCTCACCGCTGAACGTGGAGTCGCCGCGGTTGTGGTACATCAGCGGATCGTTGAGCCAGGCCGGCTTCTTCGCCGTCTTGTCCGCCTCGCTGCCGAAGACGGGCGTGTAGGGGAACGACTGCGCGTTCACCGCGGGGAAGCCGTGCCGCCCGTCGGCGAACGTGCGGTCGTCGAACTTGTTGCCGGCCGCGTCCTTGTAGGGATGATCCGTCTTGTTCCTATACGAATACTGGTCCTGCGCATACCGGATGACGTCGGCGGTGTGGTTGGTGATGACGTCCAGATAGACCTTGATACCGCGGTTGTGCGCGAGCCTGACCAGCCGCTGCAGGTCGTCCTTCGTGCCGAAGTGCGGGTCGATCTGGGTGAAGTCGGTGGTCCAGTAACCGTGGTAACCCGCCGAGATGTCGGCGCCGCTGCCCTGCACCGGCCGGTTCTTCAACACGGGGGCGAGCCAGATCGCGGTGGTGCCGAGATGCTCGATGTAGTCGAGTTTGTCGATGACGCCCTTGAGGTCGCCGCCGTGATAGAAGCCCTTGTCGGTCGGGTCATAGCCGGTGCTCAACCGGTCGCCGGGCAGCCCGCCGGTGTTGTTGGCCGGGTCGCCGTCGGCGAAGCGGTCGGGGAGCACGAAATAGAACTGCTCGGCGTGCCGCTCGACGTTGCCGGCGAGCAGGCTGGCGATCGACGGCTCACCCTCCCACTGGGGCACCCCGCTGGAATAGCCACTGGGCGTCTTCGCCTGCTCCGGGAGCGTCGGCACGCTCCCCGGCACCGCGGCGAGCATGGCCACCGCGACGCCCGCGGCTGCGATGGCTTGCGTGAGTTTCAGACGCTTCATGGCGGGCCCCACTATCTCGCGGCAGGCCGTGAACGTATCGACACAAGATGATCGACACAAGGCTTGACGCGGCATCCCACGCTTCCGCGCACCACCGCCGAACCAGAGATCCCCATCGCTCCCCCGCCGTCTACCACCTCATCGGATCGAGGCGGCCGGACGGTTCACCGGGCGGCGGGGAACATCAGGAGGGCAGGCGCAGCGACGCGGTGATCGCCTCGCTGATCTTCCGCAGCTGCTCGACCTGCTCCGGGGTGAGCGGGTCGAACAGGTGCGTGCGCACCGTCTCCACGTGCCCGGGCGCGGCGGCATCGAGCGCGGCGAACCCGGCGTCCGTCAGATCCGCGAACTGGCCGCGCTTGTCGTCGTCACAGTCGCGCCGGCTGACCCAGCCGCGCGCCTCGAGCTTGGTGACGGCATGGCTGAGCCGGCTACGGGAGGACCGGGTGAGGTCGGCGAGCTCACTCATCCGCCGGGTGCGTCCAGGCGACTCCGACAGCACGACGAGGATCTCGTAGTAGGCGTGCGGCATGCCCGCGTCGTGCTGGAGCTCACGGTCGAGCCGGTCGACGAGCTGCGTCGCGGCGGAGTAGAACGCACGCCAGGCGAGTTGCTCATCGGCGTCGAGCCAGCGGGTCGGTGTGCTCACATCGCTCCCCTCCACGACTGCGTGCATGTGCGAAAAGTCTTACTGATCATGCTGGAGAGTGCCAGTTTTTCCGGACGGGGATGCCGTGAACGCCTACGATCATCAGGTCAACGACTATCTCCGCGCGGTCGAGCAGGCGCTGCACGGCGTGCCTGCCGGCCGTCGCGACGAGCTGCTCAGCGACCTCAGCGACCACATCGCCGCCAAGCTCGCCGAGACCCGGCAGGCCGAGCCGGGCGACCAGAACCATGCGCCCGGCGCCGGGACCGAGGTGCACTCGGTGCTGGACCTGCTGGGCGACCCCGACGAGCTGGCCGCCGAACTGGCCGGCGGTGCGTCCGGCGAGGACCCTGAACCCGCCGCGCCGATCGAGATCAACCCCGGCCGCAAGCTCGGCGCGATCCTCTGGGTCCTCATCACGGTGGCCATGGTGTCGCTGCTCTGCGTCGGCGTCGTCCTGGCCGGCGTCTTCATCGTCCTCACCGGGCGCAACTGAGCCCACCGGCCGGGCTCACACAAAAGGCGCCGACGGCCAAGGACTCGGAGCGCCGCCCGGCGAGACCTCGCGACCGCGGCTCGTCACCGTCGCCGCCGGGCGGAACGCGCATCGCTGCGCATCCGCCCGGCGACCACCCGTCCGCGTCCTCCCCCCTGCTCCCCCTGGAACGCGGACGTGCCGCAGCTTCGGCCGGAGCTGGTCGATGCACGGCCATGCATCGGCTGCTCCGAACACCCCCCGTTGAAGCCGCTGGGCTGGTGTGTCCAGTTCAGCGTATCTAGACGTCTAGGTTCGCGCAATTGTTGATTTGAGGAAAGGTGGTCTAGATTTGCCAGGTGCGTGGCCGGCTCTTTCCAGTCGCCGATGGCTGGTATGAATGGCGCCAGGAGCCGCCCCTGGCGCAGAGCGTCCAGGTGCGGGTCGGCGTCGCGGACGGTGGTCGGCTGGTGCTGACGGGCCTGCACATCGACGGCAGCCCGAGCGCCGACCTGCTTCGCGCGATCCCCGTCGGCAGGATCGAGGCGGCCGCCAACGCGCAGCTCGCGGTCGTCCACGAGTCGTTCGACACGCCCCCGGTGCTCAACCTGCGGGCCCGGCCGGTCGTGCCGCCGGTCGTCGTGGACACCGGATGGGAGATGGTCGAGCCCGCTCTCGCGGTGTCCCGGGCCGCCGGCGGCGGTGCCGGCCGGTCGCGTGGCCGTCCGGATGTCTTCTACCGCGAGGTCGCCGACGTCTATCTCGACTTCGCCCAGGACTCGCCGCGGCCCGCCTGCGACCTCGCCGACCAGCACGGCGTCCCGGTCAGCACCGCACACCGCTGGGTGAAGGAGGCCCGCCGCCGCGGCTTCCTCCCCCCGGGCCGCCCCGGCAAGAGCGGCTGACCACCCGCCACCCCGGCAAAGCCCAGCGGCGAACGGCGATCACTGAGCATGGCGGCGATTCGATAGGGTGACGGCGTGTCGATCGACGACGCTGTGCGCACGCGGGTGCACCGGCTGCTCACCGACTATCTCGGTGGGCAGCCGGTGCCTGCCGACCTGAGCGCGACCCCGGCCGCCATCCGCAGCGGCACCGCCGTGGTCTACCTGCGCCTGGTCGCCAACGATCCGCCGTTCGTGCGGGTCTTCTCCCCGCTGCTGCGCCGCCTGGAGTGCTCGCCGAAGCTGCTGACCGAGCTCAACGACCTCAACGGCAGGCTCAACTTCGTCCGCCTGTTCTGGCGCGACGACTCCGTCATCGCCTCCTACGAACTGATGGCCGAGACCCTCGACGCGACCGAGCTGCGCAACGCCTGCGACTGGGTCGCCGACGCCGCCGACTATTACGACGTGCGGCTGCACGACCAGTTCGGCGGCGAGCTGGCGTTCGCGCCACCGCCCACGTCGCAGCATCCGGCGGACACGCCGCACGGCAAGATGGGGGCATGAGCAAGCTTCTCGTCTCCACCGTCGGCGGCAGATCCCTCGACGCGCCCGGCGATGCCCGTTTCCTCTCGGTCGACCCGGCCCACCTCGACCAGGTCGTCGCCGAGGTCGCCCTGGCCGACGCCGACACGTTCGTCGCCGCGTGCCGGGCGGCGAAAAGCGCGCAGCGGGAGTGGGCCGACGTGCCGGCGCCCGTCCGCGGCCGGGTGATCGCCAACCTGGGCCGGCTCGTGGAGGCCAACTTCGAGACTCTCGCAAGACTCGTGACACGGGAGGTCGGCAAGACCATCGCCGAGGCGCGCGGCGAGGTGCAGGAGATCGTCGACACCTGCGACTTCTTCCTCGGCGAGGGCCGCCGCCTCTACGGGCAGACCGTGCCGAGCGAGATGCCCGACAAGCAGCTGTTCACGTTCCGCGTGCCGGTCGGCGTCACCGCGATCATCACCGCCGGCAACTTCCCGGTCGCGGTCCCCAGCTGGTATCTGGTGCCCGCCCTGCTGTGCGGCAACGCCGTGGTGTGGAAGCCGGCCGAGTACTCCGCCGCCTGCGCCGACGCGTTCGCCCAGCTCATCCGGCGCGCGGGCGTGCCGGACGGAGTGTTCGACGTGGTGTTCGCCGACGGGGCGACCACGTTCGAGGGTCTGGACAGGGCCTTGCAGGACAACCTGGTGGACAAGGTCGGGTTCACCGGCTCGTCGGAGGTCGGCGCGCGGATCGGCGAGCTCGCCGGCCGGCACCTGCAGAGCGCCTGCCTGGAGCTCGGCGGCAAGAACCCGATGATCGTCACCGAGGACGCCGACCTGGACCTGGCCGTGCACGGCGCGCTGTTCGCCGGGTTCGGCACCGCCGGCCAGCGGTGCACGTCGCTCGGCACGCTGATCGTCCAGGACAGCGTCCTCGGCGAGTTCACCACGCGGCTCGAAGAAGCCATCCGAAGAGCAGCCATCGGCGACCCTACCGACCCGTCGGTGCTCTACGGCCCGCTGATGACCGAACGGTTCGCCGCCCGGTTCGACGAGTACCTCGGCTGGGTCGAGGATCATCACCAAATCAACGGACGGACCGGCAGGATCGGCGCCGCGAACCCGCGCGAGGGGTTCGTCGGCGACCCGGAGGCCGGCCTCTTCTACCATCCGGTGCTGGTCCACGGTGTGCGACCGGAGGACAAGATCTTCCAGCAGGAGACCTTCGGCCCGCTGGTCGGGGTGATCGCCTACACCACCCTCGACCAGGCGGTCGAGCTCGCCGACGCGCCGGGCTACGGCCTGTCAGCGGCGATCTACACCACCGACCCGGGCAAGGCGTTCACGTTCCGCCGCCGCACGCGGGCCGGGATGGTCAGCGTCAACAACTCGACGTCGGGCGCGGAGGCGCACCTGCCGTTCGGCGGCAACGGCAAGTCCGGCAACGGCAGCCGCCAGTCCGGTGTCTGGGTGCTCGACCAGTTCACCCGCTGGCAGTCGATGAACTGGGACTACTCCGGCAAACTCCAGCGCGCCCAGATGGACACCCTGGAGATCGCCCCCGACCTGGACTACCGACTGCCCTAGACGGCGGGCACCGCGACCGGCGCGGGCGTCGCGACCCCGCGCCGGGTGCGCAGCAACAACAGCGACAGCGCGGCGGCGCCGATGGACAGGCCACCCGCGATGTACCAGGCGAGGTCGTAGTTGCCGATCCGGTCGCGCAGCAGGCCGGTGGTGGTCGCCGCGATCGCCGCGCCGAACTGGTGCGACGCGAACACCCAGCCGAACACCACCGGACCGGCGGCGCCGAAGTACTCCCGGCACAGCGCGACCGTCGGCGGGACCGTCGCCACCCAGTCCAGGCCGTAGAAGAGGATGAACACCAGCATGCTCGGCCGGACCGTCGCGGCGAAGAGCACCGGCAGCACCAGCAGGGACAGCCCGCGCAGGGCGTAGTACCAGCCGAGCAGCACACGGCTGTCCATCCGGTCGGTGAGCCAGCCCGACGCGATCGTCCCGACGATGTCGAAGAGCCCGATGAGCGCGAGCAGTGAAGCGGCGACCGGCTCGGTCATGCCGTGGTCGTGCGCGGCGGGGATGAAGTGCGTGCCGATGAGCCCGTTGGTGGTGGCGCCGCAGATCGCGAACCCGCCCGCGAGCAGCCAGAACGCCGGCACCCTGGCAGCGCCGCGCAGCGCGCCGAGCGCCCGGCGGGCCGCGCCACCGGAAACGACCACAGGAGGAGAAGCGTCTGTAGCCCCGTAAGCGGTCACGCCGAGGTCTGCGGGGTTGTCCCGCAGCCGCCACAGGACCAGCGGCACGACCAGCAGCGCCGCGAAGGCGACCGTCAGCGCCGCCGCCCGCCACCCGCGCGCCTCGACCAGCAGCGCCAGTACGGGCAGGAACACCAGCTGACCGGCGGCGCCACCGGCGGTGAGGATGCCGGTGACGAGACCGCGCCGCTTGACGAACCAGCGGCCGGTGATCGTGGCGACGAACGCCAGGGCCATCGAGCCGGTGCCGAGGCCGACCAGCACGCCCCACAGCGCGATGAGCTCCCAGCTGTGCCGCATGAACACCGTGAGCCCGCTGCCGGCGGAGACGAGCAGCAGCGCGTACGCCACGACCCGCCGGATCCCGAAGCGCTCCATCAGGGCCGCGGCGAACGGGGCGGTGAGGCCGAACAGCAGGAGGTTGATCGACACCGCGAGCGAGATCGTGCCCAGCGACCAGCCGAACTCCTCGTGCAGCGGGTGCAGCATGACGCCGGGCGTGGCCCGGAAGCCGGCCGCCCCGACCAGGGCGACGAAGGCAACCGCGGCGACCAGCCAGGCCGGGTGGAGTCGTTTCACTGCTGCATCGTCTTGGAGTTTGCACAAAGAGGCGAGTGGCCCGGCAGCCATAGTGCGCAAGAATTGGGCCATGGACAGGCACCTGGTCGCCGTGATCGCCCTGGACGGCGTCGTGGCGTTCGACCTCGGCACCCCGCCACAGATCTTCGGCGCCGCCCGCGACGACGAGGGTCGCCGACGGTACAAGATCCAGGTGTGCACGCCGGGTGGCCTGCCGGTCCGCAGCGCGGCCGGGTTCCAGGTGCTGCCCGATCACGGCCTGGAGATCACCGAGGTGGCCGACACCGTGATCGTGGCCGGCATCCACCGCGGCGGCCCGGTCGAGGACGCGAGCGTCGAACCCGGGGTCGCGCGGGCGCTGCGGGACGCGCACGCGCGCGGCGCCCGGGTCATGTCGATCTGCACCGGGGCGTTCGTGCTCGCCGCCGCAGGGCTGCTCGACGACCGGCGGGCGACCACGCATTGGGGCTGGGCCGACCAGTTCCGGGACCTGTACCCGCAGGTCAAGCTCGACCCCGACGTGCTGTTCATCGACGACGGCGACGTGCTCACCTCCGCCGGCGTCGGCGCGGGGATCGACCTGTGCCTGCACGTGGTGCGCACCGACTTCGGCAGCGAGGTCGCCAACCGGGCCGCCCGGCGCAGCGTCGTGCCGCCGTGGCGGGAGGGCGGGCAGGCGCAGTACATCGAACGCCCCCTGCCGCGGATCACCGACACCACGACCGCCCCGACCCGGCAATGGGCGCTGCAGCGGCTGGGTGAGCCGCTGACGCTGCAGGACATGGCCGCGCACGCCACGATGAGCGTGCGCACGTTCACCCGCCGTTTCCGCGAGGAGACCGGGGTGAGCCCGGCCCGGTGGTTGCTGCGGCAGCGGGTCGATCACGCCCGCGGCCTGCTGGAGAGCACCGACCTGGCGGTGGAGCAGATCGCCCGCCGGTCCGGGCTCGGCACCGCCGCGTCGCTGCGCCAGCACCTGCAGACCACGATCGGGGTCGCCCCGAGCGCGTACCGCCGGACATTCCGGGTTGTGCCGGGAGCGCCGGGACGGTAGGCAGGAGGAACGATCACCGTCGATCCTCCCGGAGGCATTGTGCGCAGGCTCGTCCCGCTCGTCCTGATACCGATACTGCTCGTGCCGGCCGCGCCCGCCGCTGCCGCTGCCGCTGGAACCAACGGCCCGACCGCGACCGGCTACGGCGGGGCGGTGACCTCGGTCGATCCGACGGCCACCGCGATCGGCCTGGAGGTGCTGCGCCGCGGGGGAAACGCGGTCGACGCGGCCGTCGCGGTCGCGGCGACCCTCGGCGTGACCGAGCCGTTCTCCGCCGGCATCGGCGGCGGCGGGTTCTTCGTGTACTACGACGCCCGCAGCGGCAAGGTGTCCACCCTCGACGGCCGGGAGGCCGCGCCGCGGTCGATGACGTCGACGGCGTTCGTGAACCCGGCGACCGGTCAGCCCTACGCGTTCCAGGAGGCCCGCGTCAGTGGCCTCTCCGCCGGTGTACCGGGCACCCTCGCCACCTGGGACACCGCGCTGCGCCGGTGGGGCTCGCGGTCCCTGGCGACGAACCTGCGCCCGGCCGCCGACGTGGCCCGGCGCGGCTTCACCGTCGACAAGACGTTCGCGACCCAGGTCAGCGACAACGCCGCCGCGTTCTCACAGTTCACGCCCACCGCGGCGCTGTTCCTGCCGGGCGGGCAGCCGCCGGCGGTCGGCAGCACGCTGCGCAACCCCGACCTGGCCGCGACCTATGACCTGGTCGGACGGCGGGGCATCGACGCGTTCTACGGCGGCGAGGTCGGCCGCGACATCGTCCAGACCGTGCAGCACCCGCCGGTCGCGACGAGCCCGGCCCAGCCGTGGCAGTACGAGATCCGCCCCGGCGGCATGACCCTGGCCGACCTGCGCGACTACGACGTCCGCCGCCCCGACCCGACGCACATGAACTACCGCGGCTACGACGTGTACGGCATGGCGACCCCGTCGTCGGGCGGCTCGACCGTCGGCGAGGCCCTCAACATCCTCGAGCGCTCCGACCTGGGCAAACTCGACGGCACGCAGGCGCTGCACCGCTACCTGGAGGCGAGCGCCCTCGCCTTCGCCGACCGCAACCGCTACGTCGGCGACAACACCCCGCGCCGGGTGCTCGACGCGCTGCTGACCAACGGTTTCGCCGCCGAGCGGGCCTGCCTGATCGATCCGGCGAAGGCCGCGCAGAAGCCTGTTCCGCCGGGTGTACCGGACGGCCTCTACGACGGCTGCGCCACCGCGACGGGCGGGGCGAGCACCGACTTCGGCAAGTCGACGACGAACCTGACCGTCGCCGACAAATGGGGCAACGTCGTGGAGTACACGCTCACCATCGAGCAGATCGGCGGCAACGGGATCGTGGTCCCCGGCCGTGGCTTCCTGCTCAACAACGAGCTGACCGACTTCAACTTCACCAACACCCAGGCGCCCGCCGACGACCCGAACCTGCCCGGCCCCGGCAAGCGGCCGCGCAGCTCGATGGCGCCGACGATCGTCCTGCAGCACGGCCGGCCGTTCCTGGCGCTCGGCTCCCCCGGCGGCTCGACGATCATCACCACCGTGCTGCAGATCCTGATCAACCGGATCGACCTCGGCATGACGCTGCCGGAGGCGCTCGCGGCGCCGCGGGCCACGCAGCGCAACACCGCCGCCGTGGTGGCGGAGCCGGCGTTCATCGCCGGGCCGGGCGTCGCGCTGGGCGGGCTCGGGCACACGTTCACCCCGATGGCGGAGATCGGGGCCGCGACCGCGATCGAGTTCCTGCCCCGCGGGAAGCTCCTGGCCTGCGCGGAGCCGGTCCGGCGCGGCACCGGATCGGCCGGCACCGTCCGTCGCTGACGGCTCGTCCACCTGCGGCGTGAGATGGTGACTCCTTGTGAACGTCGAAGAGGAGCTCCGCCGTCTCGCGCCGCAGGTGCTCGGGGTCCTGGTCCGGCGGCACGGGCAGTTCGACGCCTGCGAGGACGCGGTCCAGGAGGCGTTGCTCGCGGCGGCGACGCAGTGGCCCGTCGAGGGCGTGCCGGAGCAGCCGCGCGGGTGGCTGATCACGGTCGCCTCGCGGCGGCTGATGGACCAGTTCCGCAGCGAGGACGCCCGCCGGCGCCGCGAGTTCGCCGTCGCTGTTTCACATGAAACATCCGACAGCACTGACATTCCCGACAAAGACGACACGCTGCTCCTGCTGTTCCTGTGCTGCCATCCGTCCCTTTCGAGCGCGTCACAGCTCGCGCTCACGCTGCGCGCCGTCGGCGGCCTGACCACCGCGCAGATCGCGCACGCGTTCCTGGTCCCGGAGGCCACGCTCGCGCAGCGGATCAGCCGCGCCAAGCAGAAGATCCGGTCCGCCGACGCGCGGTTCAGCATGCCGCCACCCGCCGAGCGCGCCGCCAGGCTCCAGGTCGTCCTGCAGGTGCTGTACCTGATCTTCAACGAGGGGTACACGGCGTCTTCGGGCGAGGACCTGCACCGGCCCGAGCTGACCGCCGAGGCGATCCGCCTGACCCGCGAGGTACACCGCCTGCTGCCCGACGACGGCGAGGTCGCGGGGCTGCTCGCGCTGATGCTGCTCACCGACGCCCGTCGCGCCGCCCGCACCCTGCCGGACGGCACGCTGGTCCCCCTCGCGGCGCAGGACCGGTCGTCGTGGCACCGGACGATGATCGCCGAGGGCGTCGAGCTGATCACCCGGACGCTGCCGAAGGGGCCGCCGGGCGCGTATCAGCTGCAGGCCGCGATCGCCGCGATCCACGACGAGGCCGCATCGGCGGCGGACACCGACTGGCCGCAGATCCTCGCGCTGTATCAGTTGCTGGAGCGGGTCGCGCCGAACCCGATGGTGACGCTCAACCGGGCGGTCGCCCTCGCCATGGTGCAGGGCCCCGAGGCCGGCCTGCGCCTGCTGTCGCCGCTGGACGCCGACGAGCGGCTGGCCCGGCACCACCGGCTCGCGGCCGTCCGCGCCCACCTCCTGGAGATGTCCGGCGACGTTTCGGCGGCGCGTTCGGCGTACGAGGTCGCCGCCCGCCGCACGACCAGCCTCCCCGAGCAGCGATATCTGCTGTCGAAGGCGGCCTCGTTACACGGGTAGCGGTTTCGCCCGGTCGGTGGCCAGCTTCACCGCGATCATCCCGAGGAGCGTGCCCGTCACGTACCGCTGCATCCGAAGCCACATGGGTCGCTCCGCGAGGAAGACGGCGATGCCGCCGGCGGCGAGCACGATGCCCGCGTTGACCAGCAGGCTCACCGCGATCTGCACCCCGCCGAGCAGAAACCCCTGCGTCATCAGGTGCCCGGCGCGCGGGTCGACGAACTGCGGGATCAGCGACGCGTACATGATCGCGGCCTTGGGGTTGAGCAGGTTGGTCATCAGCCCCATCGTCAGCAGCTTCCGCGTCGAGTCCGGTGGCAGCTCCTGTTGCGCGAAGACGGACGTGCCGCCGGGCCGGACCGCCTGCCAGGCGAGGTAGGCGAGGTAGGCAGCGCCGGCGAGCTTCACCGTCGTGTACAGCGCGGGCACGGTCGCGAACACCACCGACAGCCCGGCCGAGGCGAGCGTCAGGTAGATGAGGAACCCCGCGGCGACCCCGGCCAGGGAGATCATGCCGGCCCGCCGCCCCTGGGAGATGCTGCGTGAGACGAGATACATCATGTTCGGCCCGGGCGTGAGCACCATCCCCAACGCCACGAGCGCCACGCCGACCGCCGCGCCCATCGTGATCACGCTCTTGACGTTGCCAGCCGGACGCTTGCGGCGTCGAGGGCCAATCGGCGATCAGAGGCCCTTGACCCAGCGCCGCCAGTCGTCCTGCGGCGCGTATCCGGCGGCGTGCCACGCGTGGTGCGCCAGGGTGTTGTCGTCGAGGATCATCGCGTCGACCCGCCGCCCGCCGAACTGCCGGAACCGTTCCTCGGCCGCCGCGAGCAGCAGTGTGCCGATCCCCTGCCGGCGCCGGTCGGGGTGCACCGCGAACCGGTACAGGTGGCACCGCCACCCGTCGAACCCGGCGATGAGCGACCCGACGATCTCCCCGCCCTGGACCGCCAGTTGCAGCGCCAACGGGTCCCGCCCGATCAGCGCCTCGACGGCGGCCGCGTCGTCACCGCCGCGGTTCGTCCCCTCCGCCGCGACCTTCCAGAACGCCAGCACCGCGCCCACATCGTCAACGGTCCCCGCCCGCACCTCAACGTCCACGCCGCAGACCGTACCGCCGACCCAGGTTCGGGGAAGTTTTGACAGAAAGTGTTGGAGTTTGGTGGCTCAAGTGGTGCGACAACCTTGACCAGGGTGAGGGTTCTGTTCAATATTTACGGAACATGTGGGAACCTCCACCCCTTCCGCGCCCGCCAGCGCGTCACCGTCGGAGCCGCCACCGATGTTCACCGCCGCCAGCCGTCTCGCCGTCCTGACCGTCGCCGCGATCGCGGGCAGTGTGCTCGCGCCCGTCGCGGCCGAAGCCGCCATCCCCGACTACACGACCGCCGAGGCGGGCAACCCGTTCGTCGACGGGTGGTACGCCGACCCCGATGTCGCGGTCTACAACAACACGTTCTGGGTGTATCCGACGACGTCGAAGGGATACTCCGAGCAGACCTACCTCGACGCGTTCTCCTCCACCGACCTGGTCACCTGGACCAGACATCCCAACGTGCTCACCAAGGCCGACGTGTCGTGGGCGAGCTACGCGATGTGGGCGCCGGCGCCGATCCAGCGCAACGGCAAGTACTACCTGTACTTCGGCGCGAACGACATCCAGAACAACTCCGCGCTCGGCGGGATCGGGGTCGCCGTCGCCGACAACCCGGCCGGGCCCTACCGGGACGCGATCGGCAGGCCGCTGATCGGGCAGTTCTACAACGGGGCGCAGCCGATCGACCAGGACGTCTTCATCGACGACGACGGTCAGGCCTACATCTACTACGGCGGCTGGGGCCACGCGAACGTGGCGAAGCTCAACGCCGACATGATCAGCCTCGGGACGTTCGGCGACGGCAGCACGTTCAAGGAGATCACGCCGTCGGGGTACACCGAGGGCTCGCAGATGTTCAAGCGCAACGGCAGGTATTACCTGATGTGGTCCGAGGGCGGCTGGACCGGCCCCGACTACTCGGTGTCCTACGCGATATCGAACTCCCCGCTGGGACCGTTCAACAAGCTGGACAAGGTCCTCGCGCAGGACTCCGCGGTCGCCAAGGGCTCCGGGCACAACTCGGTGATCAACGTGCCGGGCACCGACACCTGGTACATCCTCTACCACCGCCGGCCGTTGAGTGAGACGGACGGCAACCACCGGCAGCTCGCCTACGACCGGATGACGTTCAACGCCGACGGCACCATCCCGCGGATCACGATGCGGGTGAAGGACAACTTCGCCGACAACAACGCGCTGGGCTGGAAGACGTACGGCGGCTCCTTCAGCGCGACGGGCGGCAGATACACGGCCGGGAACAGCCTCGGCGGCAAGGCGCAGCTCGACACGAACTTCGGCGACTTCTCCTACGACGCCGACGTGACGGTGACGAGTGGCGGCGGCGACGCCGGCCTCACGTTCCGGGTGAGCAACGCGGCCAGCGGCACCGACAGCTACAACGGTTACTACGCGGGCATCAGCCCGGCCGGCCGGGTCGTGCTGGGCCGCGCCGCCAACAACTGGACCCAGCTCGGCACCGCGAACCTGACCGTCACCGCGGGCACCAACTACCACCTGCGGGTCACCGCCATCGGGCAGTCGATCAAGGTGTACGTCAACGACATGACCACCCCGAAGATCAGCGTCACGGACGGGACGTTCGCGTCCGGCAGCGACGGGGTGCGGGTGTTCAACGCGGCGGCCACGTTCGACAACGTGGCGATCGGGGCGCCGGTCGGCGCCGGAGTCAACATCGCGCAGGGCAGGCCCGCGACCGGCTCCACCCCGTGCGGGGCGTCGGAAGGGCCGGAGAAGGCGGTCAACGGCAGCGTCAGCGGCGGCAACAGCGACAAGTTCTGCTCGTCGGGCGCCGGCGCGTGGCTGCAGGTCGACCTGGGCAGCACGAAGAGCATCAGCCGGTTCGAGCTGGCGCACGCCCAGGCCGGCGGCGAGGCCGCGAGCATGAACACGAAGGCGTTCACGATCTTGGTCTCCAACGACGGCACGACCTGGTCGCAGGCGGTGAACGTCACCGGCAACACCGCGGCGAACACCACCCACACCGTCAGCGGGGTGTCCGGCCGGTACGTGCGGCTCAACGTCGGCACGCCCACCCAGGGCACCGAGGTCGCCACCCGGATCTATGAGCTGCGGGTGTTCGGCTGATGCGGAAGCTCTGGGCGGTCGCCCTGCTCACCGGCGGCCTCGCCGTGGTCGACCCGGCCCCGGTGCACGCTACCGCCTGCAGATCACGGCCAACCACGGCGCCGCCGAGACGCAGCTCGCGGAGGTGCAGCTCATAGGCTGACGGCCATGGCCCCGTGGCGGCGGAGATCCCAAGGATTTCGCCGCCACCGGGCGCCCGCCGGCCGCTTCAGCGCGGCGTGCGGTCGTCGCGGTCCGGGGTGTAGTCGGAGGAGTCCGCGTCCTCGGGCTCGGGGAGGTGCACGCCGGCGAGCTCGTGCTGGAGGGCGGTGAGGTCGGTCGGCGGGGTGAAGTACTTCAGCTCCCGGGCGATCCGCGTCTGCTTGGCCTTGGCCCGTCCACGTCCCATGTCGGCTCCCCGTTTCCCGTGCGCCCCAGCGGCGGTGGCAGTGCCGCGCCCGGCGTCGTGACAACTTGAATTCATCCTCGTGCCCGACACGGTACATCCCTCGCGCTGGTGTCGTCTGCCGGCGATGAGACAAGAGTCCGACGACACTGTCTCAGGCGGCTCCCCCGTTGACGTAGATCGTCTGACCGTTCACCCAGCGAGCGGGCCCGGCCAGCGAAGACACCACCTCGGCGATGTCCTCCGGGGTGCCGAGCCGCTCCATCGGGTTCGCCTTCGACATCCGCTCGATCGTGGCGTCGTCCTTGCCGTCGAGGAACAGGTCGGTGGCGGTCGGGCCGGGCGCGACGGCGTTGACGGTGACGTCACGGCCGCGCAGCTCCTTGGCGAGGATCGGGCTGATCGCCTCCACGGCGGCCTTGCTCGCGGCATACGCGGCGTAGGTCGGCAGCGACAGCCGCGTGATCGACGTGGAGAAGTTGACGATCGCACCGCCGCGGCGGACCCGGCGGGCGGCCTCCCGGTCGACGATGAACGTGCCACGGATGTTGGTGCGGTGCATGCGGTCCAGCTCGTCGAGGTCGATGTCGGCCAGCGGTCGCAGGGTCATGACGCCGGCCGCGTTGACGACGACGTCGACACCGCCGAAGTGCTGCTCCGTGGCGTCGAAGAGGGCCTTGACGGCCTGCTCGTCGCCGACGTCCGCCCGCATGGCCAGCGCCTGCCCACCCTTGCCGGTGATCTCGGATACGACGGCGTCCGCGGGGGCGGACGAGTGGCCGTAGGCGATGACGACGGCCTGCCCGTCCTGCGCCAGGCGCAGGGCGACGGCCCGCCCGATGCCGCGGGATCCTCCGGTGACGACGGCGACTCTGTTCACGACTTCCTCCAGCATGTTAGCGGCGTTAACAGTTCGACGTTAGCATTAACTCGCTAACGCGCAAGTGTTAGCGTTGTTACCGTGACCACTACCCGCGAGAAGATCGTCGAAGCCGCCGCGGCCCTGTTGGACGAGGGCGGCCGCGAGGCGATCTCCACCCGCGCGGTCAGCGCCGCCGCCGGCGTGCAGGCCCCGACCATCTACCGGATCTTCGGCGACAAGCAGGGCCTGCTGGACGCCGTCGCCAGCCACGGCTTCGTGTCGTACCTCAGCGGCAAAACGGCGATCGGGCACTCCGAGGATCCGGTCGAGGACCTGCGGCGCGGCTGGGACCTGCACGTCGCCTTCGGGCTCGCGCACCCCGCGGTCTACACCCTGATCTACGGCGAGCCCAGGCCCGGCACCGGGTCACCGGCCGCCCGCGCCGCCGCCGAGGTCCTGGCCGGGCAGGTGCGGCGGATCGCGGCCGCCGGCCGGCTGCGGGTCAGCGAGGAGCGCGCCGCGCACCTGATCCACGCCGCGGGCTGCGGCATGACGCTCACCCTCATCGCCCTGCCGCCCGAGCGGCGCGACCCCGCCCTGCCGACGCTGGCCCGCGAGGCGACCATCGCCGCGGTCACCTTCACCGGCCCCGGCTCAGGCTTCGGCCCGGCCTCCAGCGCCGGTTCCAGTCCCAGCTCCAGTCCCAGCTCCAGCGACGGCGCCGGCGCACGCGCACACGCCGGTGACGGTCTCGCCGGCGCGGTCGGAGCGCTGCGGGTGGCACTGCCCGACCTCACGGCACTGACGAGCGCGGAGCGCACCCTCCTCGGAGAGTGGCTGACCCGCCTGGTGTGACCCGTGGTCTCCGGCTGGAAGCAGCACAGTCGCCGACCGCGACGGGGTGGTCCCGCGGCGATGCTCGACGGGGTCCGGCCGCGTGACCCTCTACTGTTGCGGGCGTGAGTGAAGGGGTGGTGGCGGCCGACGCCGCCGGGCTGCGCCGCGCCGCCGAGCTGCTGCGGCAGGAGTCCGTCTGCGCGTTCCCGACCGAGACGGTATACGGGCTGGGCGCGCACGCCTTCTCCGCCAAGGCCATCGCCGAGGTGTACCGGCTGAAGCACCGCCCCTCCTGGAACCCGCTGATCGTGCACGTCGCGTCGGCCGCGGACGCCGAGGCGCTGGCGCACGAGTGGCCGGAGGCGGCGCGCCTGCTCGCCGAGCGGTTCTGGCCGGGCCCGCTCAGCCTCGTCGTGGAGCGGGCGCACCATCTGCCGGCGAGCGGTGGACCGGCGACCGTCGCCGTCCGCGTCCCCGCGCACCCGGTCGCGCTCGCCCTGCTGCGGGAGTGCGGGCTGCCGCTCGCCGCGCCGAGCGCGAACCGGTCCGAGAGCATCTCCCCGACGACCGCCGAGCACGTGATCCGCAGCCTGCCCGACGTGCCGCTGGTCCTCGACGGCGGGCCGTGCCGCTTCGGCATCGAGTCCACGGTCGTCGACGTCACGGTGTCGCCGCCGCGGCTGCTGCGCCCAGGCGCGTTGAGCCTCCGCGCGATCCGCGACGTCGTCGGCGCCCTGCGACTGCCCGGCGCGCTCGACAAAGGAGACGCCCGCTCGCCGGGGCTCGCGCACCGGCACTACGCGCCGCGGGCCCGGCTGCGACTCGTCGACGATCCCGCCACCCTCGCCGAGGGCGCCGACCCCGGCACCGTCGGCATCCTGACCCACCTGCCGGCGGTCGCGGAGGGCGCGCACGTCGAGCTGCTGTCCGCGGATCCACTCGAATACGGCGCCGACCTGTACGCCGCCCTGCACCGCCTCGACGACGCCGGCGTGGCGACGATCCTCGCCCAGCTCCCGCCGGAAGGCGACGACTGGCTCGCGATCCACGACCGCCTCACGCGGGCGTCCGCGTCCTGAGTCCGGTCGGGACGGCGACCCCCCGTCTGAGTCGCCGGCCCGTCCCGACTGCCGAAATGCTGCCGGTTCCCACTGCCGTGCCGCTGCCGGTATGCTGCCGTCCGACTGGCTACGGCACTGACCAGCGCCTTTGCCGGACCACCTCATAAGGAAACGCAGGGATGGACGGGGTCTTCCGCTTCGAGATTCTCGGGCCGGCCCGGGCATGGGCCGGGGAGCGACCGCTCGACCTCGGACCCGCCAAGCAGCGGGCGGTCCTCGGCGTGCTGCTGCTCCAGCCGGGCCGTCCCGTGCCGACCGCCCAGATCATCGACGCGGTCTGGCCGCAGGACCTCCCCGAGAACGCGACGAACGTCCTGCAGAAGTACATCGCCGCGCTGCGCCGCCTGCTGGAGCCGGACCGGTCCCCGCGGACCCCGTCACGGCTGCTGACCCTGGACGACGCCGGCTACCGCCTCGCCATCGATCCCGCCGCCGTCGACGTCACCGTGTTCGAGGCGTATGTCGACACGGCCGCCGCCGCGCACGCCGCCGGGCGTGACGAGGACGCCGCCGACGGCTTCCGCGCCGGGCTGCGGCTGTGGAAGGGCGAGCCGTTCGCCGGGCTGAGCGGGCCGGTGTTCGAGGCGGTGCGGGTGCGCCTCGGCGAGCGGCGCGTGTCGGCGTCCGAGGCGCTCGCGGAGATCCGGCTCGGCCGCGGCGAGCACCGCGACCTGATCGCCGACCTGGCCGCCCTGGTCGAGGAGTTCCCGCTGCACGAGCGGCTGCGCGAGCTGCTGATGCTGTCGCTGTACCGCAGCGGCCGCCCGACCGACGCGTTGCAGACCTTCCGTGAGCTGCGGGCGCTGCTCGACGAGGAGCACGGCATCGAACCCGGCGAGGCCCTGCAGGAGCTGCAGCGCCGGATCCTGCGCTCCGATCCGTCCCTGGTGCTCCCGACGACCTCCTCCGCCGCGGAGCCGGTCTCGGCGGCGTCCTGGGACCCGGTCGGCCCGGCGCCGGCCGCGCAGTCGCCGGTGAGCCCCGCGCCGTTCCTCGTGGACCAGGTCCCGGCGGATCCGGTGCCGCCCCGGTTCCCGGGAATTCCGCCGCTGGTCAAGGCACCGGCGGGCGCGCAGCGGTGGCCCCCCTTCGCCGTCGGGGTCGACCCGTTCTTCGGCCGGGAGTTCAACCGCCAGCCGTGGGTCACCTGGATGGAGACGCTCGTCGGCGTCCTCTTCAGCGGCTGCACGATGACCCTGCTGGCCTGGGTCCCGGTGCTGTACCACGCCACCCGCCGGCGCAGCGCGCCGCTGGCCTTCGCCGCGATCGGCTACTTCGCCGTGGCCGTCGCCTTCTGGGTCGTCATGATCGCGACCGTCGAGGACGACGGGTCCCAGCCCGACTGGGCCAGCGTGGTCAGCGTGTCGGCGCTGTTCCTCGTCTCGCTCGGCGTGCCGGTGCACGTGGTGCTGCTCAACGAGCACCTGCGGCACGTGTGGCGGCGCCGCCGCAACGGCCCGATCGACCGGCGCGAGCGGGCCCGGCAGCTGCTGGTCACCAACCCGGTGTCGAGGTTCGCGTTCGCGATCGGCCGGCCCGACCTCATGCGGACCCACAAGGACGGCGGGCTCGTCGACGTCAACGCGGTGCCCGAGCACGTGCTGTTCGAGGTCCCCGGCCTGCGCCGCGGCCTGGCCCGTCGCATCCTCGCCGACCGGGCCGCCCGCGGGCCGTACACCTCGATGCTGGACCTCGCGGTCCGCTGCGGGATCGGCGCCGACGTCACCGCCGCGTTCAACGACCGCCTGCTGTTCCTGCCGCCGCCGCCCCCGTTCCCGCCGCCGCCGCCGCTGCCGGTCCCGCTGCTCGAGTCGCATTAGCAGCACCTGACCGGCGCCGCGACCGGCGCGGCGGTGCGGGCCGCCTCGGCGACCGCGGTCAGCATCGCGTCGCGGCGTTCGGGGGTGATGAGCTCGCCGCGCACGACGACGGCGTGGATGCGGCGGGTGTTGCGGATGTCGGCGAGCGGGTCCGCGTCGAGGACGACCAGGTCGGCGGTCGGCGGTCGGCATGGCGGGGCGGGCCGCCGGTCGCGTCGATGACGGTGCAGCCGACGATCGCCACGGCACCCTTGGTCGCGGCGGCGGCGGGTGCGCCGACGACGAACCCCGCCCCGAGGGCGGCACCGGTGCCGAGCAGGGCGCGGCGGGAAACGTTGATGTCCATGGCATCGACTCTTCGCCATGGACAGCCTCTGGTCACTGGCGCCAGCGGGCCGGCCAGGGGTGGTGAAAACACCACCTTTTCGGCGCATGGAAAAGGGCGGGCGCCCCGAAGCGCCCGCCCTTCCCTGTCACAGGGGTGCTGCTGTCAGTGCATCACCACGGCTGGGGCGCCGGGGGCACGACGACCGGCGGGCGGTCGTCGCAGGTGATCGTGTTCGGCAGCTCCCACGGGGCGAGCCACGGGCCCGTGGTGCCGCCGCCGTCGTTGCCGCCCAGGTCGACGACCGAGAACTCGGAGCCGGCCGGGGTGAAGTGGAACGTGCCGCAGTTGTTGATGCCGACGGCGCCCACGTTGCGGGCGTCCACGTTCTCGAACGAGGCGGAGCCCGCGGCGCGGGCGCTGAGCACCGAGGTGCCCGTGCCGTCGACCCGGATGTTCTTGAACTTGACGTTGGTGATGGAGTACAGGTCCTTCACCGGCCAGTCGGCGACCAGCATGATCGCGTTGTAGGTGTTGTCGAGGAAGTGGTCCCCGGTCACCTGGATGTCCGCGTCGATGTTCTTCTCCAGCGCGAGGAACCAGATGGCACCGAGGCCGATGTTCCAGTTCAGCTCGTACGTGCCGGCACGGACCGTGGTGTTGTCCGTGACCTTCACGAAGCCGGTGAAGGGCTCGGCGCCGAAGCGGGAGCCGATGTGGATCGCGCTGCCCTCACGGATCGGGTCCGCGACGAGGTTGTTGGACACCGTGGTGTCCTTGCCGCCGTAGATCGCGATGCCGTTGGCGAGGACCGGGGTCTGCACCGTGTTGTGGTCGAACGTGTTGCCGGCGTTCGTGGTCTTCTCGGCCCACATGGCCAGGCCGTCGTCGCCCGAGTTGCGGACGAAGTTGTTCGACGCGCTCGAGTTGGTGACGCCGGTGTGGAAGTTCAGGCCGTCCGCGATCTGGTCGACGATCACGTTGTTGGTGACCTTCGTGTTCGTCATCGGGCCGTCGAACCACAGGCCGACCTTGGTGTGCTGGATGTACAGGCCGTCGATGGTGGAGTTGCTCATCGCGCCGCCGACGCCGTTGACCTGGTCGGTGTCGATGCGCTCGCGCACGTCGCCGATGATCGAGAAGCCGGACAGGTGGACGTTGCTGCTGCCGCCGTCCTGGGCGTACTTGCCGTAGAACCCGACGCCGGTGTGGATCGAGTTGTCCGGGGCGGGCGTGCTGAGCGCGACCTCTTTGCCCTTGATGATGGTGTACCAGTTGCCGGCGCCCTCGATCGTGACGTTGTCGACGACGATGTGGCGGTTGACCTGGTACGTGCCCGGCGGGATGTAGACCTTGAGACCGGTCTTCTTGGCGAACGCGATGGCCTTGTCGATCGCGTCGGCCGAGTCGCGCTTGCCCGTCGGGTCCGCGCCGAACAGCCACACGTTCGCGGCGATGAGGCTGATCTTCGGAAGGCCGACGAGCTCGGAGTCGAGCAGGTCGATGACCGTCCAGGCGGCGCTGTTGCTCGGCGCGGTCAGCCGCACCTTGTCGCCGGCCTTATAGGTCTTGCCGAGCAGCAGGCGCTGCTCGTCGTAGAAGTGGTTCGGCCGGAACGGGGTGGTGATGGTCGGCGCGGGCGTGGTGGCGGCCGGCACGCAGGCGCACTCGGTGATCCACCAGTCGGGGTGCAACAGGCCCGCGTTCGGGTCGTTCGAGAACGGGTACTGGTTGTACAGCCACGAGTATTGCGACGTGAGCGTCATCGTGGTCTTCTTGCCGCCGTTGACCGTCACGTCCAGCGGCGAGGTGATGCCACCGCCGTTGGGCGCGTCGGGAATGCTGTAGCGGACGTTGATCGCGTTGGCGTTCTTCGGCAGCGTGAACTCGACGTACTGACCGGGGGTCAGCTTCACCGCGCTGCGGCCGGAGGCCTCGGCGGGCAGCGTGTAGGCCGTGCGGTCCGGGCCGATGACGGTCCCGTTCGTCTTGGCCTTCTCCGCTTCCTGCTCGACGAAGGCGACGCTCGCACCGCGGCCCACGCTCAGCGCGGGGTCGATGGCGGCGCGGGTCACCGCTGGTGACGCTGCTCCGGCCGCGGCGACCGGTGCGGCGCCGGTGACCACGACGCCGAGACCGACGGCAGCGGCCGTCGCCGCCGCGGCCCACCGCGGCGGTCCGCTGGACCACCGCGCTAAAGGTCCTGTGCTCCGTGACATCGAAGACTCGATTCTCTCGGGAGGAGGGCGGACGCCCGAGACGCTCTACGGCGGGGCGGCGCCATGAGGATGAGGGTGAGGTGACCTTAGGACCCTCGTCCCGCGCTCCACAAGGTCCTGCGAGATATTTACGCAAGCACAGAGTCAGAATTGTCGGCGGCTTGTCGGTTTGTTGCACAAAACTGACGCCATCGTTGCGGCGCCCTTCCCACGCAAAAGCGGCGCGATCTCCATCGAGATCCCGCCGCTTTGTCGGTTTTGCAGGTTTTACGAGGGCTGGCCGATGTTCACCATCCACGGGACGCCGAACCGGTCGACGCAGCTGCCGAACTCGTCGCCCCACATCTGCTTCTCCAGCGGGACGTTGACCCGGCCGCCGGCCGACAGCTTGTCCCAGTACCCGTGCAGCTCCGCACTGTCGTCGCCGCTGAGGCTGACCGTGATGGTGTCGCCGGGGTTGTGCGCCATCTCCGGCGGCGTGTCCGAGCCCATGACGGTGTAGCCGCTCGGGGTCTCCAGCTGGCCGTGCATGATCTGGTCCGCGATCGGCCCGGCGTCTGGGTTGAACTCGCCGAACGTGCTGAGCCGCAGCGTGCCGCCGAACACGCCCTGGTAGAACTCCATCGCCTGGCGGGCGTTGCCGCGGAAGCTGAGATACGGGTTGAGCCGAGAAGCCATCACAATGTCCCTTCGTCGATCCGACCCTATTGCCCGCCAATTCGGCCCGATGGCAAAACGATCAAGGTGCTTCTTTTAGGGTGGGGCGATGCGGTTGCCCACTCCTCGAACAGCCGTGCGGCTCCTCGTCGCCGCGCTCTGCGCGGCGGCACTGCTGCAGGCGATGCGCCCCACCGTCTACTCCACCCGCGTCGGCGTGGACACCGTGCGCGCCGCCGGCGAGCAGAACGTGACCCGGGTGTATCGCGAGAAGCTCGAATACCTGAGCCGCGAGCTGCACCGCCAGGTCCCGGCCGGCACGAGGATCGTGGTCGTGGAGAAGGTCGTCGACCTGCAGCTGCGCCTCGTCGAGTTCGCCTACATGCACGGCGTCTTCGTCGTCGCGCCCGAGGACAAGCCCGATCTCGAGATCTACCTGCAGGAGGACCCGGCCGCGCCGCACGGCGTCCGGCTGCTGACCCGCAAGCCGGTGACCGCATGATCACCACCGTGCTGGCGGTCCTCATCCTCGTCGTCGCCGGCCTGCCGCTCGCCTACGCGCTGACCCGCGCCGTGCCCTTGGCGCTCGTGCTCGCCCCCATCGCCGGCGCCGCCGTCGCCACCGCGGCCGTGCTGCTCATGCTCGCCTTCACCGGGCCGCTCATGGTCTGGTTCGTCCCCGTGTACCTGCTGACCGGCGTCCTCGCGTGGCGGCTGCGCGACCGGCCCAGGCTGCCGTCCAGCGGCTGGCGCGACGCGGCGCTGACCACCCTGCCCCTCGTGCCGCCGATGCTGCGCCTCGGCTCCGAGCCCGTCACCTGGGACACCCACCTCATCTGGTGGCTGCACGCCGGGTACTTCACGCAGGGCGGCGACTTCGCGCGCTCGGCGATCGGCAACCCCGTCCTCACCTTCAGCCACCCCGACTACCCGCCCCTCGCGTCGGCGCCCGTCGCGCTCGCCTGGCAGGTGCTGGACATCCGCGACTTCTACCCGGCCGCGTTCGTCACCGGCTTCCTGACCCTCTCCGCGATCGCCATGCTCGTCCACGCCGTCCGCGTCGCCACCGCCCGCGGTCACGCGCTGCTGTCCTGGCCCGCCGCGATCGCCACCGGGTACGCCGCCTGGACCCCGCTCTGGATCATCCCGACCGCCGGCTTCAGCGACGCCATGTGCGCGTGCGCCTTCGCCGCCGGTGCCGTGCTGCTGTTCTTCGCCCGGCCGTTCGCCGGCCTGCTGCCCCTCGCCCTGTTCCTGGCGTCCTCGGCCGCGCTCATGAAGAACGAGGGCCTCAGCCTCGTGGTCGCGCTCGCCCTCGTCGGCACGGTGAAGCTCCGTCGCCGTGCCGGGCCGCTCTGGATCCCGGTGGGCGTCGCCGCCGTCTGGTCGGTGACCGCCCGGCTCCTCGGCGCCGAGACCGACGTCCTCGCCGGCGGCCGCTTCAACGCCCTCCTGCACGGCGACGCCGACACCCTCGGCCGGCTGCCGACGATCCTCGGCTTCATGGCCGGCCGGGTCGGCTGGATCGTCCTGCTCACCGTCGCCGCCGCCCTGCTCGGCCACCTCTTCCTGCGCCGGGCCCGCGCCGACCTCGACCTCGGCGCCGACGGCTGGCTGTGGGCCGTCACGGCGATCCACACCGCCGGCCTCGTCTTCATCTACCTGATCACGCCGTACGACATCCACTGGCACCTGAGCACGTCGATCGACCGGGTGATGATCGCCATGGCGGTGCTGTCGTGCGCGAGCGCCGCCTGCTGGGGCGTCACCGCGCTGTCCGGACTCTCCGCCCCCACGGCTTATACGTCGACAGCACCGTCGACAGCACCAGCAGCGTCGATGACACACTCGGCGCCACCACCAGGTTGATCTGGTCCCTGCGGGGAAGGGCCTCGCCTTGTTCTCCCGCCTTTTGCAGCCCCGGGTACAGCAGGAACGTCACGAGGAACAGCATCACCGTGACGATGCCGAGCTTCACCGCCACCCACCACCACTTCAGCAGCCCCCACGGCGTCCCGACCGCGTTGACCACCCCGACCACCCACACCAGGTAGGTCAACGGCACGAACAACGCCGTCCCGACGATCCGCATCGCCGGGTAGACCACGTCCTTGCCGGCGCCCCCGCTCAGCCCCGCGATCCCGAACGTCAGCAGCACCAGGTCGGTCCCCAGCCACCCCACCGCCGTGACCACGTGCAGGGTCAGGACCGCCTTCCGCCACCGCGGCGTGAACTTCATAGCTGTGGAGCGTGCCGCATTTCCCCGGCCGGGTCGTTCCCCGAGCGTCGCAGACCCCGCTACTTCCCCTGTCGTACGGACCCTGACTTCTCCCGGAGCTTTGCCGCACGGTCGACGTCGCGCGCGGTTGGAACGTCCGGCTTCCCGCTGCGGCGGCCGGACCGGATGTCCATCCGACCGCGTCCCGTTCGTAGTCATGCGGAAAGGCAACTTCACCCGACCTCCAGGAGAGATCCACGCCATGACGGCCATCCACCGCCCCAGCAACGTGCACCTGGTGAACTGCGGCGCGATCGCGGGGTTCGTCTTCCTCGGCGGCTCGTTCGCGCAAGCATTCACCCGCCCGGGATTCGACCTGCGCCGGCATGCACTGAGCGCTCTCACCCTGGGTGACCTCGGCTGGCTGCAGGTGACCACCTTCGTGCTCACCGGCCTGCTGGCGCTCGCATTCGCCGTCGGACTGCGGCGAGCGCTGAGGCCCGGCTGGGCAGGCCCCGCCCTGATCGGCACGTACGGCATCGGGATGATCGGCGGCGGGATCTTCACCCCCGACCCCGCGTTCGGCTGGCCCTCCGGCGCCCCCGCCGGGCTGCCCGAGCACCTGAGCACGAGCAACACCCTGCACACCGTCTTCGGCGCCATGGCGTTCATGTCCCTGATCGTGGCCGGCCTCGTGTTCGCCCGGCGGTACGCCCGCCAGGGTCGCCGCGCGTGGATGGTCCACAGCTACGCCAGCAGCGCCGCCGCGTTCATCCTCACGGCGCTGCCGTGGAGCGAGGAATCCGCAAGCCTGCGCTTCGCCTTCGGCGCTATCGTCATCTCCAGCTGGCTGGCCGCCGTCTCCTGGCGTACCCGCAACGACTGCCTACGATCCGGCGGACAGTGATCCGGTGTACCACTGACGGGTTCGGCGCAAACTTTCTGTACGTCGGTTTCGGTCCAGGTTCGGGGGTGCCATGCGCACGGTCAGCTACTCGGAGGTTCGGCAGAACCTCGCCAAGATGCTCGACCACGTGGTGGACGACGCGGAAGAGGTCGTGATCACCCGTTCCGGCCAGGAGTCCGCAGTCATCATCTCGCTGCGTGAGTACGAGTCACTGAAGGAGACGGCGTACCTGATGGCCAGCCCCGCCAACGCCCGCCGCCTGAACGAGGCCATCGAGGAGCTCCGGCGACGCCCTCACCGGCGTTGTCGCCGGACGAAACAGAACCCCCGGCAGCAAGACGATGCCAGGGCTTCGCCGCGTCGGTCTAGTGCATCGTCGGGCCGGCGAAGGACCCGAGCCACTGGGATGGGTTCGCGGAAGCGCAGAAGCTGCCGCCCGAAGCGCAGGCAGTGCGCCGCTCGCGGCGCATGGGGGCTGCGGGGCGGGGTTGTGGGCCGCCAGGGACTCGAACCCTGAACCTACGGATTAAAAGTCCGAATTTTACATATTTATATGATTTCAGACGGTAACGGAGCATCGTCCGTGTTGAGTCTATAACTGTCCCGGTACATCCGCACTGATCCAGGCGCTGTTGACGCTGCGTAGCAAACCCCCGAGGTGGCACCTCGGGGGCTTTTCCTTTTCCGTCCGTGTGCGTCCGTCCAGGTTGGTGAACATCCGAGCAACCACGGAGCAACCGCGGAGGACTCGCGTACCAGGTGGAAAGCCAGGTCAAACGAGGGCTGGAGCGGGCCCGGGGGATGCTCGGGGCCGGGGTCGCCGAGGCGGCGTACGTCCTGGGCAACGGGTCGCGGGTGCTGGCGCAGGACACGGTGCCGTTCGCGTTGTGGGCGGCCGCGACCCACCTCGCCGACTACCGGGCGGCGATCCTGACCTGCGTGGCGGCCGGCGGCGACGTCGACACCACGGCAGCGATCGTCGGTGGGGTGGTGGCCGCGGCGATCGGCCGGGACGCGATCCCCGCGGCCTGGCGCACCCAGCGTGAGCCGCTGCCCGCCTGGGTCCGGACACCCGGTGCGGATTGAGTGCAAAGTTTCCGGCACTCCTGGCGTCTGAGGGGGGTGAAGGAGGTACCCGTCGTGCAGAACTCACTGGAGGCCGAGTTCTCGGCCTTCGTCGAGCAGCGCGCGCATGCGTTGCTGAAGACGGCGTACGCGCTGACCGGCGACCGGCACGCCGCTGAGGACCTCGTGCAGACCGCCCTGGCGAAGGCGTTCGCACGGTGGCGGCGGATCGACGAGCCGGAGCCCTACCTGCGGCGCATGATCTACAACGAGTTCGCGTCCGGGTGGCGCAGCCGGCGCCGGCAGGCCGAGGTGTCGGTGGCGGAGCCGCCGGAGCGGGCCGCTTCCCGATACCTGGAGGCCGACATCGCGCTGCGGCTGCTGCTGCGCGACGCGTTGCAGACGCTGCCACCCCGGCAGCGGGCGGTGCTGATCCTGCGGTACTTCGAGGACCGCAGCGTCGAGGAGACCGCGGAGATCCTCTCCTGCCGCCGGGGCACGGTGGCCAGCCATGCCTCGCGGGGGCTGGCCAAGCTGCGCGAGCTCGTGCCGCAGCTCGACTGGAGCGAAGATTTCGTGGAAGGACGGCACTGATGCGCTTCGAAGAGCTGCTCCACGAGACGATCGACGAGATGTCCGGCGAGCTGCGCGGGCCGTCCGCCGGGCTCGCCGCGCGCAGCATGGTCAAGGGCCGGCGCATCCGGCGCAACCGCAGGCTGGCCGCGACCGGCGGCGCGGTCCTGGCGGTGATCGCCGTCGTGCTGCCCTGGGCGGTCCTGTCCCGCCCCGGCGTCGTCGCCCCGCCACCCGCGGCCGCCGGATCGAGCCGGCCGCAGGCCCGGCTGACCACGCAGGTGCCGACCCCCACGACCCCCGGTGGACTGCCCGGAGGCTGGGTCGTCATCGAGAAGGGGGACCAGGTGCTGGAGCGGTCCAGCGGCCGGTACATCTCCGTGCGCAACCAGGGCCAGCCGGCCCCGACCGGCGACCGGCTCCTGGTCACGCCCGGTCCGAGCGAGGCCAAGGTGACGGACGTGCGTGGCGGCCACCCGGTGACCGTCGAGCCGTCCGGCTTCATCGGCACGTACAGCTGGTCACCGACCGGCGACCGGCTCGTCGGCGGGCTGACCCGGAAGGATCCGTTCAAGGTCGGCTTCGGGGTGATCGACGCCCGCACGGGCAAGGTGCGCACGCAGTGGATCGACGCGGACAGGTACCCCTGCAGCCGGTGCTTCTTCACCTGGACGCGGGACGGCAAGGAGATCGTCATGGCCGTCGCCTACCGCTCGGAAGGTGCTGCCCTGGAGCAGGTCACCGGCCTGCAGCTGTTCGACGCCGAGACCGGCGAGCCCACCAGGTCGCTGCCGGTGACCGCGATGCCGGCCGGGCCGTTCGCCTGGTCGCCCGACGGGCGGTACGTCGTCGCCGGTCCCGAACCCGGAGAGTCGGACGGTCCGAACGGTACGACGACCAACTGGTGGCGGTTCGACGTGCTCACCGGGCAGCGGGTGGAGTTCCCGTTCGCCGCCGTGTGGGTGAGCGACGACGTGCTGCTCACCGGCCGGGACGGCGAGGTGCGCACCCTGACCCGCGACGGCACGGTGACCAGGACCACGGCCGTCGGCGCCCCGAGCGACAGGACCATCACCCTCGGCCCGCCGTAGCGGGCCGCAACGAGCGTCAGCGGGGCACACGAACTTGCTGGTCAGGTGGCTACACTCCCGCAGGCCACAGCCACGAACGGGAGAATGTTGCGCCGGGTGCAGGTTCGGCGAGTCGAGCCGTGGAGGCGCAACCTGGAGGTGACGGCTCGTGACCTGCTCAGCGTGGAGGTGCATCATGGCCAGCCGCGGCGTGATCTTCAAGTCCTGCACCTGCGACCTCGACGGTCGACCCGGCCGGCGCGCAACCGCACCTGCTCGCGGCTGACCGAGCGCGGGCACGGCAGTTGGCAGTTCGACTGCCGCGTCCGCGACATCCGTGGCCGCTCCACCCAGGTACGCCGCAGCGGGTTCCCGTCCCAGGCCGCCGCCACCCGAGCCCGCGACGACATGCTCGACCAGTCCCTGGAACGGTTCACCGGGCAGCGGTGGACCGTCGAGCGGTGGTTGCGGTACCGGCTGACCACCCGCACATCCATCCGGCCGACCACGCTGCGGGTCTACACCCAGCACATCGAGCATTACCTCATCCCGCACCTGGGCAAGCTCCGCCTGGCGGAGGTCACCGTCCGGCACCTGACCGTCATGTTCGCCGACCTCGCGAAACACACGACGCGCTCCGGGGAGCCGCTCGCGCCGGCGACGCTGCACCGCATCCAGGCCACGCTGCGCGGCGCGCTCAACGCCGCCGTCCGCAACGACATGATCAGCGACAACCCCGCCCGCCGAATCGAACTGCCCAGCCGGTCCCGGTCACACGCCGTCGTGCGGACACCGCAGCGGGTCGAGGTGTGGCGGCGGGAGGGCGTTCGGGAGAAGGTCGCCGTCTGGACCGCCGAGCACCTCGCCACGTTCCTGAACCGAGTTGCCGCCGACCGGCTCTTCGCGATGTGGTGGCTCATCGCCCTACGCGGGCTCCGCCGCGGCGACGCCGCCGGGCTACGGTGGTGCGACGTCGACCTCGAACACGGCACGATGACCATCGCCCAGCAACTCACCTGCATCGGCCACAAGATCCTCCAAGGGCCGCCGAAAAACGCCGCCAGCCGCCGCGTCGTCGCACTGGACCGGCACACCGTCCAAGCGCTCCGCGAGCACGCCCGCAGGCAACGCCTCGAACGACTCGCCGCCGGTCGAGCCTGGCAGGACACCGGGTATGTATTCACCCGCGTCGACGGCCGCCCCTTGCATCCGTCCGAGCGCATCGAGATCACCGTCTACGGGCGACCTGCGGCGGTACTGATGTCCGCCGACGACCTGGCGGCCCTGGAGGAGACCGTCGCGGTCCTCAGCGACCCGGCCGCCCTGGCGGGCCTCATCGAGGGAACCGCCGACATCGCCGCCGGCCGAGTGCATGACCTGGACGACGTCGTGGCCGAGTTCGCCGCCCGTAGGCGCACATCGCAGTGACCTATGCGGTGAAGTTCTCAGCGGCAGCCCGCCGGACGATCACGGAGACCCTGCCGGAGGCCGGCGCTGGCCGCGGCGTTGTGCATGGCGGCGCCGACGGCCCTGGCCAGGCGCTCGTCGGCGGCCACGAGCGCGGCCCAGGACGCGCCCAGGTCGGTGCCGCCGCCGACCGCGAGGACGGCAGCGGCTCGGTCGGCCTCGAGTGCCTCGAGCACGGGCGGCAGCTGGTCCTGCCCAACCCCGGCCAGCCGGCGCAGCCGCCACCGCCGGGCCAGACCGCCCTGCAGCAGCCTCCTCGCCTTCGGTACGTCGAACCCGTCCGCGAAAACCCTCGGCGCTTCGAGGCGCAGGCCCGCCAGCAGCGGCTCCCAGGTGGCCATGGTCGCCGCCCGGCACTCCAGGTCGAGGGCCGCGGCGAGCCCTTGCTCGACGGCGTGCACGCCGGCCGCCGCGGCGGCGACGGCTTCCCGGTCGGCGTGCAGCTGGCGGGCCTTCACGCCGTCCGGCCGGCCGGAGGCCAGGGACACCGCGAACCGGTTGCGGCGCTCGGCGTTGCCGAACAGCACCGGCTCCGGGCCCGGATAGCGGGCGAGCAGTTCGCCGAGCACTTCGGCGGCGTGCGCGGCCTGGGTGGCCACGAGCACCGAACCGCCGCGGTACACCGTGTCCAGCGCCGCGGCGACGACGGCATGGCTCTTTCCGTTGCCGGGCGGGCCGGACACGACGACGACCCGCTCGGACCGGGTCCGCCGGACGACCTCCCGCTGCGCGGCGTTGAGGGGCAGCGGCGACGTGACCCGAGTCATGGGCGACATGTCAGACATGTCTGGAACGTCGGCGCCGTCGCCGTACACCACGGCCAGCGCCGTGGCGTCCAGGCCGGTGCGGGCCGCCCAGGCGCGCAGCGTGTCGCGCAGCCCGGCGGAGGAGACGTCGCGGACCACGTAGAGGGCGGCAACGGCCTGCCCGACCAACTCGTCGTCGGGCAGCCGGCTGATCGGCGTGTCGTCGTTGGCGAGCCGGTCCGGTTTCAGCCCGGCTGCCTCGGCGGCGGTGGCGACCCAGGCGGCCGTGCCGGTGGTGTTGAGCCAGGCGGCGGTGCCCAGCCCGGGCGCGGACTCCAGAACGGCGGCGAGGTCACGGTCGGTGACCAGCGGGGTCAGCTCGAGGTCGCCGGCGGGCACCACCCGGTAGCCGCGGCCGGTCCGCTCCAGCCGCACCGGCTCGGCGATCAGCGGCAGCCGTAGCTTGCGGATCGCGCCGTCGATGTCGGCGACCCCGAGCAGCCAGGCCCAGCCCCGACGGAGGATCCGCTCGTCGCGGTGCAGGGCGTCGAGGGCGGCGAGCCGGTCGACGGTGCGGTTGCGCGGCGCCCGGTCCGGGTCGTCGAGCCAGGCGATCGGCTGTTCGCCCTTGGCGACGTCGAACGTGCGCTCCCGGCCGGCCGGGGCGAGGTCGGCGAGCGCGGCGAGGACCCTGCTCGGTTCCATAGACGCACGATTCTGTCACCGCCGCGCCAGCGACAGGGTGCCGGCGTTGCCATCGATCCAAAGTTGACCTTGGAAAATAGCGTGCAGCTGATCAAGTCGTCCGCCTGGTGGCGCGGTGTTGCGCAAGGTCGGCGACAGATTCGCATGCCGCGGATTGTGGACGATCAGTTCGACGCGAAGTTCCATTGCATAGGTAGGGCGCTGTCGCACTGGGCACAGGCGAAGTCGTTGTCCCGCACGACGTTGCGTTGGCGGCAGGCCGGGCAGCACCGGAATATGACCTTGTCGGTGAAGTCATCTGGATGCTGTACGTCGATGCGGTCGAGCGCTTCGCCAACCGCTGGCCAGGAGTCCGGATCGGGGCAGTAGCCGGTGGACTGGTTGGTCACCTCGACAACGTGCCAGCCGGCGGCGGTGGGGGCGAACGCAATCTCGCCGGCCGCGAGGACATCGTGTCCGGCGGCCAGTGCGACATGCTCGGAGCGCCGGGGCGCCAACCTGAGGTCGCCGTCGAGCGCCACGACGAAGGTGAACGGCTCGACGAGCTCACCGCGGTCGCGCCCAGCGAGCCAGCGCGCGAGGGTGGCAGCCGTATCGACACCTACCGTGTCCACCCTCACCAGTCGGTCGCGCAGCTCGGGCGGACCAACGTAGCTGTACCGCCTGGCGTGCGTCACCGGGTGATGTGATCCACCAGCAGCGACGCCTTCCACACGAATCCGACCTCCACGGCAGATGCAAGCAGCGCCCGGTCGGCGGCTACCGCGCAGCCGATCAAACTGGCCAAGCCGATCGCGTGGCCGGAAGTGAGTTGATCGGATGAGTGGCCAGACGCCTGGCGGTGGGTCGAAGAGAATGGGCGCGTGTACATCGACATCTACTTCCCCAGCGAACTCCCCGTCGATCGCGACGACCTCGAAGATGCCTTGGATGAGCTGGACGGCTTCGAGGTCGTAGGTGCGGGTGTCGGTGTGTCCGGAAGCAATCTCGACGTCGAGGTCGACGCCTCAATCCCGCGTGCACAGGCCATCGAAGCTATCGTGACGGTCCTGCGTCAGCACAGGTCTCGGGGAACGTACCTTCGCTTGTCGGACACCGGCGAGCGCGTCAATGCCGCTCAGCCCAGTCGCTGACCGTCGAAGGCAGAGCGCCCGACCAGCGGCATGTGCAGGCACCCGATCAAGCGGTGTTTGGGTTCACCACTGCCAACTGAGATCGTCCGCCCATCGGCGCGGCGGGATGTGCTGCCGATCGGCTCAACGGTGCTGGGATAGGTACTCCCGCAGCCCGGCCGGCCACAGTTCGAGTTCCCGGTCGACGAAGTTCTGCGGGTCGTTCTGGGGTCCTTCGATCCGGTGCAGCTGCGGCTTGTCCAGCGTCCGGCCAGGCAGCGTGAGGTGCTCGAGTTCGGGCCGGAACGGAAAGCTCCAGTGTGCGATCCGGGCGCGTGCCTGCCCGTCGACGACCAGCTCGGATCGCGAGGACCAACGCCATTGGCCGCCGGCAGCGGTCATCTCCAGCAGAAAGCTGTCTGGATAGGCCCAACGCGCGTCGGTCACCACGATCGCCGAACCGGACCGCATCAGCAATCGGCTGGCTTGTGGCCTCGACCAGAGCCGCTCGGACCCGGTCGTCGACAACGGTGATGCGCCGGAGCAGCTCGGCCGCCTCGGGCGCGTCGATGTCGCCGTACGTGCCGTAGAAGGACGCCGCCATCGCCTCCCCGAGCGGTGCGTGCAGTGCCGGCATCTCTGCGGCGGTCAGGAAGAGGTGCCGCTTCGCCGGCCATGGCAACGGCCCCGCCGCGCGCAGGATTCCACCCCACTGCGCAGCCTGAACCTGTGTCAGCAGCGCGGCGAGAACGGCGGCAGCGTCTTTGTCATGCTCGAAATAGTCGATCGTCAGCCCGTACGTGGCCGAATCGGTGACCGGACGGGGGCCGTGGACGAGCATGGCGGCGTACTGGCGCACGATCCAGCTGCGGAGCCGACCGCCGGAACCGTCCCAGACAAAGCGGAGATACATCAGTGCGGAGTACGACGGACGCTGCTGATGGAACAGGACAAGTACCGCCGCCGTCTGTGGGGAGGCGTCGTTGAGGTATACGTCGTGGCCGTCGGGCTCGGCAATTCCGGCGGCGACCGCCAGCCGCAACTCCCGGTCGACGGTCGCGCGGTCGACACCGAGCGCCACGAGCTCTCGATCCCAGGCGGAACTGCCGATCGGCGGTGGAACGTCGATGACCGGAGGCAGCGCCGACACCTGCATGGACACTCGGCGAACGCTACATCGCCAGATCATCGACACAACATGGTTTTTCGCTGGACAGGCTCGCGCACGGTCATACGTTCCCGCGAGGCGATCATCGCCTCGGTGCGTAGCGAGCGCTCTGGGAGATCCGGATGCCACGATGATCCCTTGGTGCCGTATATCGGCCGAATTCGGTGTACCGCTGGCCAGCAGTACGGCGGTTCAGCGTTCTGGACATGGTTGACAGTTCGGGTTTCGACGCCGATTCGCAGGGCCATTCGATCGAGGTCCCGTGCCGTCTGCATCCGGAGCAGGTGCTCGAGTATCCGTTCCCGCAGGAACTGCCGATGGGCCTGGTCAGGCGGATCGACGCCTGGGATGAGCGAGCCGACGAGGACGACGACGGGCAGACCTATGTCGACCTTGCCATGGTGCCGGGATGGAAGGTCGGCGGATACGCGAACTGGAGCCTGACGGACCTGGGGTGACACGCGGTGCCGGCATTGCGAGGGCCCGACCTCGCTGGTCCTGGTGATCGACTCGAAGGAGTACGACGGCGGTACGGAGAGGCGGTGGCGGCCCGCGAACGATCCGCAGCCGGCCGCCGCGCAGGAACCGACCGGCGTGATGGTCGGCAGGTGGGGTGCCCTGCGCATCTTTGCGTGCCTGAGCTGCCCGGACATCCCGGTCGTGCTCAACCAGCAGTAACGGTCGGCGGCGCTTCGTCCGGTGCCTGCCGGCGTACGCCGCGGATGAGCAGGTAGCCGACCATCCAGAACTCGCCTACGGATGCGGGATACGTAAGTACCTCGGCGACGATCTGTGCGTCGGGGGCGAGGTATCTGATGAAGGCGCTGAGGACGTACCCGACCCCGCCGCCGACGAGGATCCTGCCCAGGACGCGGGGCATCCAGCCCGAACGCAGCACGCACCAGCCCATGGGGATGAGCCACAGGCCGAAGAACAGTGCTCCCACCCCCCACAGGTTGTCGCTGATCAGGTACAGGACCTGGACGTTGGCCGCCGGGTCGCCGACCGGGTCGACCGATATCCCGACCGCCGTGGCCAGTAGTGCCGCGCTTATGAGGCCCACGGTCGCGTTGATCAGGCCGAAGGCGGTGATGCCGCTCGCGGTAAAGGGGTCTGCAGTACGGAACAGGCGGTAGAACCAGACGGCGGCGAGGGTCTGGGTGACGACCATGCCCAGTTCCAGGGCAACGCCGGCGCGGGCGAGTGACTCGTGCGTGGCCAGGTTCGCCAGCGTCGCATTGGGGTCGTCGGCTGCGAAGAGCTGCGGGCGGACGATGAGGAATCCGAGGACGCCGGTGATGGCGTTGCCGAGGTAGAACAGTCCGGTGATGCGGGCGGTACGTGTGAGCGTGTGCATCGTGGCTCCTTCTCGATCCGGGTGTGGGATTGCGCGATCGCTCCTTGATTTGGGTGCGTGGAGCCGGCCGCGAGGCGGATGCCTCGCGCGCCGGGTCGGGCTGTGGGGGCTACTGGTCGGTGTCGGTTTCGGGGTAGCTGAAGACGTCGTCGAGCGGCACCCGGAACACCCGCGCGATCTGGAAGGCCACCTCCAGCGACGGCGAGTAGCGGCACTGTTCGATGGCGATGACGGTCTGGCGGGTCACCCCGATGCGGTCGGCCAGCTCCGCCTGCGTCATCTCCCCGTGGGCGAAGCGCAGCGCCCGGATCGAGTTGGTGACTCTGGTCGGCTTGCCCACGGCTACCAGCCCCGCCGGTACGCGACGATCTTCACCACCGCCGAGGTCACCGCGGCCAGGACGAACGCCAGATAGAGCGCATGAGCGATCCAGAACTGCTCGACCTCCGCCATCGCCAGGACCAGCGGCGCGATCGCGGCGATGCTCATGACGTAGAACCCGACGTACTCACCTCGCCGGTTGATCTCCCGGTCGCGTTCGTCGGTCCGGCCCGCGTCCTTGGGCGAGGCCATGGCGGCCACGATGGACAGGACGATGCCCGCGCCGATCCCGACGCCGATCGCCGTGAGCATCGGTCTCACGTAGGCGATCCCCGCCACGTCCGTGCCCGGCACCTTGGACAGGACGGTTGCCAGGTAGGCGACCGGGACGGCGACGCCGATGACGGCATAGATCCAGGTGCGCTTCTCTTCGGAGGACATGTCCTGCTCCCATGTAAAAGAAACTTGACATATCGAAGGTAAAGCAGTCCTGACATGGTGTCAACAATGTTTAACACCAACCCCACGGTGGCCGGCTCACCGGTGACCGACACGCCCCCTCACATCGGAGCACGCCGACCAACCCGCTACCCATCGGCCCGGTTGTCACGGCCGCTGCCAACGGGTGACGCACAACGGGTAAAGGAACTCGGTGCGCCTACCCCGATTTCGTTACCCGTTGTCGGAGGTCTGCAGGTTTAGGGCGCTGCGGTGGCGGTGTCCGGATGGCACGTACCGGCGTGGCGCGGACCATCGTTCGCGCCGATGCGATCTCGGGTCGAGATCGAAGGAGTGTCCTGGTCGTGGGGATGACCAGATCCGTCCTTCGATGAGCCGGCGGCGTCGACGCTGTCGCAGGAGCGGCGACGCGGCGCGCTCATCGGCATGTGCGGAAATGTGATCAAGCGAGCCACGGTTTCGATCAAGCGATCACGAAGACGTGCTCTGCGGTTTCTGACACCATCAGGTGCGAGCTCGGTAAACCCGGGACCGTGCTTGCATCGCGAGTCACAGCCTGGGTGGTGTCAGTCGACCCCGCTCAATGTGGAGATGTCTCATGGCCAGTCGTGGTGTGATCTTCAAGTCCTGCACCTGCAGCGCCAGCGGCCAGGCCGGCCGCCGCCGGAACCGCACCTGCCCCCGCCTGGTCGAACGCGGGCACGGCAGCTGGCCACCGGTTCTGCCGTCTCCGCAGCACGACTGACCTGCCGCCGGTCCGCCTGCACGACCTGCGCCACGGCGCCGCGTCCCTCGCCCACCAGGCCGACGCCGACCTCAAGACCGTCCAGGACCAGCTCGGCCACGCCAGCATCGTGCTGACCGCCGACACCTACACCAGCGTCACGCCCGAATCGCAGCGGCGAGCCGCTGCCGCGACCGCCGAGCTCGTCCTCACCGCCGCCCGCGCCGTCCGCAAAACAGATCTAGAAGCGGCGCAACGAGTACGGCGACCATGGCGCCCGATCCGCAACCCTCGGCGCTCCGGAACGACCTCATCGACCTGATCTCGCTGCAACCAGCCATGTTCCACCACCCCGGCGGACTCATCCTGATCGTGGACAAGGGCTACCGCGACCGCATCACCGAGAACTGGCTCAACGAAACAGGTATCGACGTCATACGACCCGCCTCCCGCAACGAAACACCACGCCCCGGACGGCCCCTCCTACACGCCGTCCGCCAGAACATCGAGTCGGTCAACCAAACCCTCAAAGACCAACTCCACCTTGAACGGCACGGCGGCCGCACCCCTGCGGGCGCGGCCGTCCGCATCCTGCAACGCCTCCTGGCCATGACCGCCGCGATCTGGCACAACTGGCACACCGGCCAGCCCGTCATGCGATCCCTGATCGCCTACGACCACTGAACCCTTGGAATAGACCGTCTAGTAGAGCGTCGTGTCTAATTTTCTGGGTATAGGTGGCGGAGTTTGGTGCGGGCGTCGGTGGTGGTGAAGTGCCAGTTGACCTGCCGTTGGTT